>NZ_CP109017.1:1298000-1622500 GCF_036226765.1 Streptomyces sp. NBC_00670 | reverse complement strand
GGGCGAAGCTGAGAACTTAAGCGCCAGTAAACGGCGGTGGTAACTATAACCATCCTAAGGTAGCGAAATTCCTTGTCGGGTAAGTTCCGACCTGCACGAATGGCGTAACGACTTCTCGACTGTCTCAACCATAGGCCCGGTGAAATTGCACTACGAGTAAAGATGCTCGTTTCGCGCAGCAGGACGGAAAGACCCCGGGACCTTTACTACAGTTTGATATTGGTGTTCGGTTCGGCTTGTGTAGGATAGCTGGGAGACTGTGAACATCGGACGCCAGTTCGGTGGGAGTCGTCGTTGAAATACCAGTCTGGTCGTGCTGGATGTCTAACCTGGGTCCGTGATCCGGATCAGGGACAGTGTCTGATGGGTAGTTTAACTGGGGCGGTTGCCTCCTAAAGGGTAACGGAGGCGCCCAAAGGTTCCCTCAGCCTGGTTGGTAATCAGGTGGTGAGTGTAAGTGCACAAGGGAGCTTGACTGTGAGACCGACGGGTCGAGCAGGGACGAAAGTCGGGACTAGTGATCCGGCGGTGGCTTGTGGAAGCGCCGTCGCTCAACGGATAAAAGGTACCCCGGGGATAACAGGCTGATCTTCCCCAAGAGTCCATATCGACGGGATGGTTTGGCACCTCGATGTCGGCTCGTCGCATCCTGGGGCTGGAGTCGGTCCCAAGGGTTGGGCTGTTCGCCCATTAAAGCGGTACGCGAGCTGGGTTTAGAACGTCGTGAGACAGTTCGGTCCCTATCCGCTGCGCGCGTAGGAGTCTTGAGAAGGGCTGTCCCTAGTACGAGAGGACCGGGACGGACGAACCTCTGGTGTGCCAGTTGTTCTGCCAAGGGCATGGCTGGTTGGCTACGTTCGGGAGGGATAACCGCTGAAAGCATCTAAGCGGGAAGCCTGCTTCGAGATGAGGACTCCCACCCACTTGATGGGGTAAGGCTCCCAGTAGACGACTGGGTTGATAGGCCAGATATGGAAGCCGGGTGACCGGTGGAGTTGACTGGTACTAATAGGCCGAGGGCTTGTCCTCAGTTGCTCGCGTCCACTGTGTAAGTTCTGAGACAACGAACAGTTGTCGGCAGAGAGCTGAACGCTACTCTTCAATTGAAAAGTGTGCTTGTTCGCTCGAAACCATTAGGGTTTCGGTGGTCATAGCGTAGGGGAAACGCCCGGTTACATTCCGAACCCGGAAGCTAAGCCTTACAGCGCCGATGGTACTGCAGGGGGGACCCTGTGGGAGAGTAGGACACCGCCGAACAATCTTTGGAGGACCCTTGGTCCCAGCGACATGCTGGGGCTGAGGGTCCTTTTTGCATTTCCGGATTTTTTCAACTGAGCGCGTCGGGTACCCGGCAGCGCGAGAATGACCGCAGTACCGAAGAACAGGAGTTCCCCATGTCCACCAACTCTCCCGACGAGCGTCCGGAGCGCGAGCAGCGCCGCCGGGACAGTGGTGACCGAGGCGGGTTCCGCGGCGGTCCGCGCCGCGACAGCCGTGACGGCCGTGACAGCCGCGATGGCGGTCGTGGTGGTCGCGACAACGGCCGTGGTGGGTACGGCGATCGGGACCGCGGAGGCTTCGTCCGACGCGACGATCGGCGTGATGACCGGCAGGGAGGTGAGCGGCGTGGTGACGACCGTGGTGGCTTCCGCCGCGACGACCGCCGTGATGACCGCGGGGGCTTCCGCCGTGAGGACAACCGCGGTGGGTTCCGCCGCGACGACGAGCGCGGTGGCGGGTTCGGCCGGCGTGACGACCGGCGCGAAGGCGACCGTGGGGGACGTCCGCCGTTCCGTCGCGACGATCGCTCCGGGGCGCCCCGTCGGGACGACCGTGACCGCGGCTTCCGCCGTGACGGCGACCGGCCGGCGTTCCGCCGCGATGACCGACGCGAGGGCGATCGTCCCGCGTTCCGCCGTGACGACCGACGTGACGGCGACCGACCCGCGTTCCGGCGTGACGACCGACGCGATGACCGTGGTGGGTTCCGCCGCGACGACCGTCGGGACGACCGGCGTGATGACCGCCGTGACGACCGACGCGGCGATGACCGCCGTGGAGGCTTCCGTGGGCGGGACGACGACCGCGGGGGCTACCGGGGTCGGGACGATCGTGGTGGGTTCCGGAGCGAGGAGCGTGGGGACCGCGGTGACCGCGGCGGGTTCCGTCGTGATGACCGTCGTGATGACCGGCGCGATGACCGCCGTGGCGACGAGCGCGGCTCCGGGTTCCGTCGCGATGACCGCCGTGATGACCGGCGTGACGACCGAGGCGGTTTCCGGCGCGAGGACAGCTACGGGCGGGGCGGCCAGGGGCAGGGTTTCCGGCGCGACGACGATCGCCGGGGGTACGGGCGCCGTGACGACGACCGGGGCGAGCGCGGCGGGTTCCGCGGGCGCGACGACCGCGGCCGTGACGACCGTGGCCGCGGTCCCCGGCGTGACGACCGTCGCGACGACCGGGGTGGGCGCCCCGGTGGTTTCCGCGGTCGTGACGACCGCCGTGACGACCGCCGTGACGACCGCCGTGACGACCGCCGTGACGACCGTCGGGACGACCGGCGTGGCGGTGGGCGGTTCCGCGACGAGCGTGACCGCGACCACCGGGACCGTGACCGCGATCGCGAGCCGATCAAGCGGCTGCCGATCCCTGAGGACGTCACCGGCGACGAGATCGACAAGGACGTGCGGCAGGAGCTGCTGAGCCTGCCCAAGACGCTCGCCGAGGACGTCGCCAAGAACCTGGTGATGGTCGCCCGGCTCATCGACGAGGACCCCGAGGGCGCGTACGGGTACTCCAGGGTCGCGCTGCGGCTGGCGTCCCGTGTCGCCGCCGTGCGCGAGGCGGCCGGGTTCGCGGCGTACGCCAACCAGAAGTACGGGGAGGCGCTCGCCGAGTTCCGGGCGGCGCGGCGGATGACCGGCAACACCGACCTGTGGCCCGTCATGGCCGACTGCGAGCGTGGGCTCGGCCGGCCGGAGAAGGCGCTGGACATGGCCGGGGCGCCCGAGGTGCACAAGCTGGACAAGGCCGGGCAGGTCGAGATGCGGCTCGTCGCGGCGGGGGCACGGCGGGACATGGGGCAGCTGGACGCGGCGATCGTCACGTTGCAGAGTCCGGAACTCGCGTCCACCTCCGTGCAGCCGTGGACCGCGCGGCTGCGGTACGCGTACGCCGACGCGTTGCTCGCGGCGGGGCGCGAGGGGGAGGCGCGGGAGTGGTTCGCCAAGGCGGTGGAGTCCGACAAGGACGGGAGCACCGATGCGTCGGATCGGTTGGCGGAGTTGGATGGGGTGGAGTTCGTGGATGCGCTTGGTGACGGTGAGGAGCCGGAGGATGGCGTGACCGGTCAGGATGACGGCGAGAGCTGAGGTGTGTGTGGGGGTGGCTGGGGAGGTTTTTTCGCCCCCGCCGCCCCTTCCCTTTCCCGTCCCCCGGGGGCTTCGCCCCCGGACCCCCTCAAAAGATTGCGCAGTTCCCCGCGCCCCTTATGGGGCGCGTCTCACAGCCTTCTCAAGACCAAGCCCGACGCCGGCTTCGGGCCGAATGACGTTGATTTTCTCGGCATGGTGATGCCCTGTTGGGCCAGGGTGCGGACGATGTCTTCCTGGACCGGGTGGAGGAGTACCGCCGTGCCTCCGTCACGTTCCGCCTTTTCCACCGTGGACGCGGTGTCGTGTATGTAGGCGACCTGTTCCGGTGAGTCCTCTGGGATGCGCCAGACGTGCTTCAGGAGCGTGGCGTGCAGGACCGTGGCGTCCAGGGTGCGCCAGGGCTCGGGGCGGTCCGTGGGGATGGTGCGGGCCAGGAGGTCGGGGGAGGGGCGGTCGACCAGGTGGTAGGCGCCGTCGCCCGCGAGCAGGAACGCGTTGCCCGTGCCTGCCGCCTCCGCCAGGGCGTGCAGCGCCTCGGTGAGCGGTGTCCGCAGGTGTCGTACCCGGAACAGGCCCGTGAGCGCGGACAGCGCGGCTGCCGGCGGGAGCCCGGGCAGCAGTCGGTGGATGGCGCGGACGCGCAGCGGGTGGCGGGCGGTGTCGACGAGGAGGACCAGGCCGAAGTCCCACGGGCCGGGGGAAGGCTGTTCCGCGCGCAACCGCAGGTAGGTTGCCCAGCGGTGGTGGCCGTCGGCGATGAGGGCCTGGTGGCCGGCCAGATCGCGTTGCGCCTCGGCGATGTCGGCGGGGTCGGTGACCGCCCACAGCCGGTGGCCGAAGCCGTCCTCCGTGGTGGTGGAGAGCAGCGGCGCGCGCCCCGTGGCGCGCTTCACGACGGCGTGCGCGCCGGTGGTGCGGCCGTCGCCGCGGTAGGTCAGGAGCAGCGGTTCGAGGTTGGCGCGGGTGGCGCGCATCAGGTCCGCGCGGTCGGCGACGATGTGCGGCATGACGTCCTCGTGCGGGAGGACGACGCCGTCCGACGGCTCCGACAGACGCAGCGCGCCGATCAGACCGCGCTGGACGAGGCCGGTGGCGTCGCGCTGCTCGTAGACGTACAGGGCAGGTTCGGGGTCGCGGGCGAGGACGCCCTCGGTGATCCAGCGGTCCAGGGTCTGTGCGGCCCGTTCGTTGCGGGCGGAGGGTGTGCCGGCCTGCGGCAGGATCAGCCGGACGATGTTGTGCGGATCGGCGGACTCCAGGTGGAGCAGTCCGTCGGGCCGCACCACCACGTCGTACGGCGGTGACGTCACGGCGGCCAGGCTGCCGACGCGTGCGGGGTCGTAGCGCAGGCCCCGGAAGGGCATCAGGTCGAGACCCATGTGCGCGGGTGCGTCCCCGTGGCCTGCAGAGTTCATTCGAGCATCGTAAGTGCGCCGGTGGGGCTGTCAGTGCCGTGGGGGATGATCGGGGAAGACGAGTGAACGAGGAGCGATGCGGAATGAGCCGGACGACGGTCAGGACGCGGCCCGAGGGCAGCGAGCGGCCCCTGAGCGAGGCGTACGACACGGCGCTGCTCGACCTGGACGGGGTGGTGTACGCGGGGGGTGCCGCGATCGACCACGCGGTCGAGTCGCTCGGTACGGCCCGGGACGGCGGGATGCGGCTGGCGTACGTCACGAACAACGCGCTGCGTACGCCGGACGCGGTGGCCGCGCATCTGACGGAGCTCGGCACGGCGGCCGAGGCGTCGGACGTGGTGACCTCCGCGCAGGCGGTGGCCCGGCTGATCAGCGAGCAGGTGCCGGCGGGGGCACGGGTGCTGGTGATCGGCGGTGAGGGGCTGCGGGTGGCGCTGCGCGAGCGCGGGCTCACGCCGGTGGAGTCGGCGGACGACGATCCGGTGGCGGTGGTGCAGGGGTTCGGCGGGCCCGAGCTGCCGTGGGGGCGGTTCGCGGAGGCGAGTTACGCGATCGCGCGCGGGGTGCCGTGGTTCGCGTCGAACACGGATCTGACGATTCCCAGTGCGCGGGGGATCGCGCCGGGGAACGGGGCGGCGGTGGAGGTGGTGCGGATCGCGACGGGGGCGACGCCGCAGGTCGCGGGGAAGCCGTTGCCGCCGATGCACCGGGAGACGATCCTGCGGACGGGGGCGGAGCGGCCGCTCGTGGTGGGGGACCGGCTGGATACGGACATCGAGGGGGCGTTCAACGGGGGTGTCGATTCGTTGCTGGTGCTCACGGGCGTGACGGACGGGGCGCAGCTGCTGGCCGCGCCGCCGCACCACCGGCCGACATACGTCGACGCGGATCTGCGGGGGCTGCTCACGGGGCAGCCGGAGGTGTCGTCGGCCGACGACAGTTTCCGGTGCGGTGGCTGGACGGCCGCGGCGGCTGGCGGGGCGCTGCGGCTGGAAGGGGACGGCGAGACGCTGGACGGACTGCGGGCGCTGTGCGCGGCGGCGTGGACAGCGGCCGGGGAGGGCGCGTGCGAGCTGGACGGGGGGAAGGCGCTGGCGCGGCTCGGGCTGTGACCGGGGGCCGGTGTGCCGCGCGGTGCTCCCTGCCCCGCACGAAGGGGCGCCGGGCAGGTTAGGTTAACCTAACGTGGTGTTGGTCGACAGTCCTCCCCATCCGCGCGGCGCCGATGCCCCCGCGCCACCGGTCCGCCGGACGGCGATACGTGCCGTCGGGCTGCTCGTCTCGGTGGTGGTGCTGGCCGGGGTCGCACTCGCGAGTATCGCGGTGGGGGCCAAGGAGCTGCCGTTGGACCAGGTCTGGCACGGGCTGTTCCACGACACCGGGACGTACGCGGACGTGGTCGTCGGGGAGCGGGTGTGGCGGACGGTGCTCGGGCTGCTCGCCGGAGCCGCGCTCGGGCTCGCCGGTGCCGTGTTGCAGGCGCTCACCCGGAACCCGCTCGCCGACCCCGGCATCCTCGGCATCAACGCGGGCGCCTCCGCGGCGGTCGTCACCGCCCTCACCTACTTCGGCGTCACCTCGCTCAACGGCTACGTCTGGTTCGCTTTCTTCGGGGCCGCCGCGGTCGGCGCCCTGGTGTGGTTCCTCGGCGGCAGCCGGGGCGCCACCCCCGTACGGCTCGCGCTCGCCGGCACCGCGATCAGCGCCGCGCTCTACGGCTACCTCCAGGCCGTCATGATCATGGACGACGCGGCGCTGGGCAGGATGCGGTTCTGGACGGTCGGCTCGCTCGCCTCCGCGACGCACTCGACGATCGTCCAGGTCGCGCCGTTCATGGTGGTGGGCACCGTGCTCGCGCTCTCGCTGGCGCGGCCGCTGAACGCCGTGGCCATGGGGGACGACACCGCCCGGGCGCTCGGCGCGAATCTCAACCGCACCCGCGCGCTGTCCATGCTCGCCGCCACCATGCTGTGCGGCGCGGCCACCGCCGCCTGCGGTCCCATCGTGTTCGTCGGCCTGATGGTCCCGCACGTCGTACGGTCCTTCACCGGGCCCGACCTGCGCTGGATCCTGCCGTACGCCACCGTGCTGTCCCCGGTGCTGCTGCTGGGCGCCGATGTGATCGGACGGATCGTCGCCCGGCCCGCCGAACTCCAGGTCGGCATCGTCACCGCGATCCTCGGCGGTCCGGTGTTCATCCTCCTCGTCCGGCGCAGGAGGACGACGCAACTGTGAAGACCACACGCATCCGCCGGGTCCGCGCGGTCCGCACCCGCGGCGGGCTCTCCCTCCGGGTGGACGCCCGCGCGTCCGCCGTCGTCGTCCTGCTGCTGCTCGCCGCGCTCGCCGCGAGCGTCGTACTGATCGGCACCGGTGACTTCCCGATCTCGGCCCCCGACGTCCTCAGGACGCTGATCGGGAACGGGACCCAGATCCAGGAGTACATCGTCCGCGACCTGCGGCTGCCGCGCGTCCTCGTCGGCCTCCTCGTGGGGGCCGCGCTGGGGCTCGGCGGGGCGCTGTTCCAGTCGATCTCGCGCAATCCGCTCGGCAGTCCGGACGTGCTCGGGCTCGGGCAGGGCGCGACGGCCGGCGCGCTCACGGTGATCGTGCTGTTCTCCGGCAGCGCCACCGCCGTCACGCTCGGCGCGCTGGCCGGCGGACTGGTCACCGGGTTCGCGATCTACCTGCTCGCCTGGAAGCGGGGCGTGCACGGGTACCGGCTGGTCCTGGTGGGCATCGGCGTCTCCGCGGTCGTCACCGCCGTCAACGGTTATCTGCTCACCAAGGCCGACATCGTCGACGCCGCCCGCGCGGTGGTGTGGATGACCGGGTCCCTCAACGGCCGAGACTGGACGCAGGTGTGGCCGCTGCTCGTGCTGTGCGCGGTCCTCGTCCCGCTCGTCCTCGTCAACGCGCGCGGGCTGCTGATGACCGAGATGGGTGACGACCTGTCGTACGCGCTGGGCGTGCGCGTGGAGCGCGTACGGCTGGTGCTGATGGTGTCCGCGGTGCTGCTCACCGCCGGTGCCACCGCCGCCGTCGGACCGGTCGGGTTCGTCGCGCTGACCGCGCCCCAGCTCGCCCGGCGGCTGACCCGCTCGCCCGGGCCCAACCTCGTCCCGGCCATGTGCATGGGCGCCACCCTGCTGATCGTGGCCGACCTGGTCTCGCAGCGGGTCTTCGGCGCCGACCAGCTGCCCGTCGGCGTGGTCACCGGGGTACTCGGCGGGGCGTACCTGCTGTGGCTGCTGGTCACCGAGCGCCGGGCGGGCCGGATATGAGCGGCCCGGCGCGCGAGGACCCGGCCCACGCACACCCGGTGCACACACACCCGGCGCGCGAAGACCCGGCGAACAAGAACACCCGAAGGAGCACCGTGAACCGCCTGTCCGCCGACAACGTCACCCTCGCCTACGACCAGCGCGTGATCGCCGAGCAGCTGTCGGTGGAGATACCCGACAACTCCTTCACCGTGATCGTCGGCCCCAACGCCTGCGGCAAGTCCACGCTGCTGCGCGCGCTGTCACGGATGCTCCGTCCGAACGAGGGACGGGTGCTGCTCGACGGGCAGGTCATCCAGTCGATGCCCGCGAAGAAGGTCGCCCGCACCCTCGGGCTGCTGCCGCAGTCGTCGATCGCGCCGGACGGGATCACCGTCGGCGACCTGGTCGGCCGCGGCCGCTACCCGCACCAGGGGCTGCTGCGGCAGTGGTCGGCCGAGGACGAGCGGGTGGTCCGGGAGTCGATGGCCCGCACCCGGGTCGGCGAGCTCGCCGACCGCTACGTCGACGAGCTGTCCGGCGGGCAGCGGCAGCGGGTCTGGATCGCCATGGCGCTCGCCCAGCAGACCCCGCTGCTGCTCCTGGACGAGCCGACCACCTACCTCGACATCCAGCACCAGATCGACGTCCTCGACCTCTGCGCCGATCTGCACGAGGAACAGGGGCGCACACTCGTCGCCGTCCTGCACGACCTCAACCACGCGGCCCGGTACGCCACGCATCTCGTCGCGCTGCGGGACGGGCGGGTGGTGGCCGAGGGGGCGCCGAAGGAGATCGTCACGGCGGAGCTGGTCGAGGAGGTCTTCGGGCTGCGCTGCCAGATCATCGACGACCCGGAGACGGGGACCCCGCTGGTGGTGCCGGCGGCCCGCAGGGCCCGTGCGCAGGCGGAGACCGAGGCTCCCCGCGAGAAGGTCCCCGAGCCGGCCGCGGAAGCCTCCTGAACGGCCGCGGAAGCACGGCCCCTGCACCGGCCGCGGAAGCCTCCTGAACGGCCGCGGAAGCACGGCCCCTGCACCGGCCGCGGGTGAACCGGCTACAGAAGCTTCCTGAGCCGGAACAGGTCCCGCAGCCCCGCCTCCAGTTTGACCCGGCCCGAACCCCACGCCCGCGCGAACTGCAGTTCGCCGTCGACCAGGGCCACCAGGTCGTCGCCCGTCATCGCCAGCCGTATCTCGGCCTTCTCGGGCGGCAGTCCGCGCACGGTGTCGCGCACCTCGATCCGGCCGCCCCGCAGCCGGCCGACGAAGGTGACGTCCAGGTCGGTGATGCGGCAGCTCAGCGAGCGGTCCAGGGCGGCGACCGCCGCAGCGTCACCCTCCGCGCCCGCGAGGGTCTCGGAGAATCTGCGCAGCGCCGTACGGCACTCCTCGATCGTCGCCATCGGCATCGACGGTACCCCAGGGCCACGCGGTAGCGTCGGGGCATGACCGACGCAGTACCGGAGCCCCGGGCTCCGGAAGAACGGCCCCCGGCTCCGGACGAGGAGCCGGCGGCCCCCCGGGAAACCGACCCCGCGGCCCCCGCCCCGCTCCAGGTCCCCCGCACGCCCACCGGCCACCCCGGCGTCGACGCCCACCTCGACCGGCTGGCCGATGCCGACCACCTCGCCACCGACGGCCACCTGAAGGTGTACGAGGATGTACACAGAGGGCTGCGCGACGCGCTGACCGCGCTCGACTCCCGTCCGGGACCGCCGCCGCCCCCACCGACGCACGGCACACGGGACTAGGAGCTGAGGAGCACGTGGCAGGAGTGGCACGCCGCCGACTGGACGCCGAGCTGGTACGGCGGAAGCTGGCGCGCTCGCGGGAGCACGCGAGCCAGCTGATCGCGGCCGGGCGGGTCACGGTCGGCAAGACCGTCGCGACCAAACCGGCCACCCAGGTCGAGACCGCCGCCGCGATCCTCGTGGCCGAGGACGACGGCGACCCCGACTACGTCTCCCGGGGCGGCCACAAGCTCGCCGGCGCGCTCGAAACCTTCGTCCCGCGCGGACTCGTCGTCCGGGGGCGGCGGGCGCTCGACGCCGGCGCTTCCACCGGCGGCTTCACCGACGTGCTGCTGCGCGCGGGCGCCGCGCACGTCGTCGCCGTGGACGTCGGATACGGACAACTCGCCTGGACTCTGCGGAGCGATGAACGCGTCACCGTCAAGGACCGTACGAACGTACGCGAGTTGACGCTCGAAGCGATCGATGGGGAGCCTGTGGATCTTGTCGTGGGGGACCTGTCCTTCATCCCGCTCGGACTGGTACTGCCCGCCCTCGCGCGGTGCGCGAAGCCGGACGCCGACCTGGTGATGATGGTCAAGCCCCAGTTCGAGGTGGGGAAGGAACGGCTGGGCAGCGGGGGCGTCGTCCGCAGCCCCGAGCTGCGCGCGGAGGCCGTGCGCCAGGTGGCCGGGCGGGCGTGGGAGCTCGGGCTCGGGACGAACGGCGTGCGCGCCAGTCCGCTGCCCGGACCCGCGGGCAACGTCGAGTACTTTCTGTGGCTGCGAGCCGGGGCACCCGCACCGGACCCGGCCGACATCGACCGTGCAGTGGCGGAGGGGCCGCGTTGACACAGACCCAAGCTCGAACCGTATTCCTGCTCGCCCACACCGGGCGCCCGGCCGCCATCCGCAGCGCCGAACTCGTCGTCGCGGGGCTGTTGGACGCGGGACTCGGGGTGCGCGTCCTGGAGGCCGAGGCCGCCGACCTGCCGCTGCCCGAGAGCGTGCAGCTGGTCAAGGAGGCCACGCCGCAGTGCCTGGACGGCTGCGAGCTGCTCATCGTCCTCGGCGGTGACGGCACGCTGCTGCGCGGCGCCGAGTTCGCCCGTGCCTCCGGCGTGCCGATGCTCGGCGTCAACCTCGGACGCGTCGGCTTCCTCGCGGAGGCCGAGCGGGACGACCTCGACAAGGTCGTCGACCGGGTGGTCAGCCGCGCCTACGAGGTCGAAGAACGCATGACGGTCGACGTCGTCGTGCACCGCAACGGCGACATCGTGCACACCGACTGGGCGCTCAACGAGGCCGCCGTGCAGAAGGCCGGCGCCGAGAAGCTCCTGGAAGTCGTCCTGGAGATCGACGGGCGGCCGGTGACCGGGTTCGGCTGCGACGGCATCGTCTGCGCCACGCCCACCGGCTCCACGGCCTACGCGTTCTCCGCGGGCGGACCCGTGGTGTGGCCGGAGGTGGAGGCGCTGCTCATGGTGCCGATCAGCGCCCACGCCCTGTTCGCCAAGCCGCTGGTGACCTCGCCGGACTCGGTGCTCGCGGTGGAGGTGCTGCCGCACATCCCGCCGGGCGTGCTGTGGTGCGACGGCCGGCGCACGGTGGAGCTGCCGCCGGGCGCCCGGGTCGAGGTGCGCCGGGGCGCGGTGCCGGTCCGGCTCGCCCGGCTGCACCACGCGTCCTTCACCGACCGCCTGGTGGCGAAGTTCGCGCTGCCGGTGTCGGGGTGGCGGGGCGCGCCGAACTAGTCGCAGCCCGTCGTCCTGAGTCGTACGCGCATTCGGACGGGACCGCGCAACGAGCGACCCCCGGGGAAGTCACGACCTGCGGCTTCCCCGGTCGGGTGGGGTGGCGTCGCACATCGTGGCCGAAACCTCGTATGGTCGACGTCGTGTTGGAGGAGATGCGGATACGGTCGCTCGGGGTCATCGACGACGCGGTCGTCGAGCTGTCGCCCGGCTTCACCGCCGTCACCGGTGAGACCGGTGCCGGCAAGACGATGGTGGTCACCAGCCTGGGGCTGCTGCTCGGCGGGCGCGCGGACCCGGCACTCGTACGGATCGGCGCCAAAAACGCCGTCGTCGAGGGCCGCATCAGCGTGCCCGGCGAGGCCTCGGCCGCCGTACGGGCCGAGGAGGCCGGCGCCGAGCTGGACGACGGGGCGCTGCTGATCAGCCGTACCGTCTCCGCCGAGGGCCGCTCCCGGGCGCATCTCGGCGGGCGGTCCGTGCCGGTCGGGATGCTCGCCGAGCTCGCCGACGAGCTGGTCGCCGTGCACGGCCAGACCGACCAGCAGGGGTTGCTCAAGCTCACCCGGCAGCGCCAGGCCCTGGACCGGTACGCCGGGGACGCCGTCGCCGTACCGCTGACCAAGTACGCCGAGGCGTACCGGCGGCTGCGGGCCGTCGCCGCCGAGCTGGAGGAGATCACCACGCGCGCGCGGGAGCGGGCGCAGGAGGCCGATCTGCTGCGCTACGGCCTCGACGAGATCGCGGCCGTCGAGCCGCGGGCCGGCGAGGACGTCGAGCTGGCCGCCGAGGCCGAGCGGCTCGGGCACGCCGAGGCACTCGCCTCCGCCGCGACGGCCGCGCACGCCGCGCTGGCCGGCAACCCGGAGGACCCCGAGGGCATCGACGCCAACACGCTCGTCGCGGGCGCCCACCGCGCCCTGGAGGCCGTACGGTCGCACGACACCGCGCTGGCCGGCCTCGCCGACCGGATCGGGGAGATCGGCATCCTCCTCGCCGACGTGGCCGGGGAGCTGGCCGGATACGCCGACGACCTCGACGCCGACCCGCTGCGGCTGGCGGCGGTGGAGGAGCGGCGGGCCGCGCTCACCCAGCTCACCCGCAAGTACGGCGACGACATCGGTGCCGTCCTCGCCTGGGCCGAGCAGAGCGCCGCGCGGCTGACCGAGCTGGACGGCGACGACGAACGGATCGGCGAGCTGACCGCCGAGCGGGACGCGCTCCGGGCCGAGCTGGGCGGGCTCGCGCAGGAACTCTCCGACGCGCGGACCGCCGCCGCCGAGCGGTTCGCCGCCGCGGTCACCGCCGAGCTGGGCTCGCTCGCCATGCCGCACGCGCGCGTGACGTTCGCCGTACGGCAGACCGAGGACCCCGAGGGAGTCGAGGTCGGCGGGCGCACGGTCGCCTACGGGCCGTCCGGCGCCGACGAGGTCGAACTGCTGCTCGCCCCGCATCCGGGGGCGCCGGCGCGGCCGATCGCCAAGGGCGCGTCCGGCGGTGAGCTGTCCCGGGTGATGCTCGCGGTGGAGGTCGTCTTCGCGGGCACCGACCCCGTGCCGACGTACCTCTTCGACGAGGTCGACGCGGGCGTCGGCGGCAAGGCGGCCGTCGAGATCGGGCGGCGGCTGGCGAAGCTCGCGAAGAGCGCGCAGGTCGTGGTCGTCACGCATCTGCCGCAGGTGGCGGCCTTCGCCGACCGGCAGCTGCTGGTGGAGAAGACCAACGACGGCTCGGTGACCCGGTCCGGGGTGAAGGTGCTGGAGGGTGAGGAGCGGGTGCGGGAGCTGTCCCGGATGCTCGCGGGCCAGGAGGACTCCGAGACGGCGCGGGCGCACGCGGAGGAACTGCTGGCGTCGGCGCGGCGGGACGGCTAGCGGAAGGCATCGGGACCGGTCGGGGTCCGGGCCGGACCCGCTCCCGCCCGGCCTCACCCGTCGTGCGGCCCGGCTCGCCGTGCGGCCCGGTCCGTCGTGCGGCCCGGCCCGTTGTGCGGCCCGGCCCGTTGTGCGGAACCGGTACGCTCCTTCGCCGTAGGTGCGTTCGGGCGCCGGTGCCGCAACACCCGTGCGCCCTGGCATTGTTGACCCCACGCACGCCCCGGACGGCCGCGCGGGCACCGCCGTCGCCCGTCGTGCGCGCGTTCCGTACGTTGCACCGTGAACCGCCCGAAACCGTTCGACGCCGAACCAGGAGCCCCGCCCACGTGACCCTCGTGAGCAGCCAGTCGCCGCCCGGACAGCCGCCGCAGGGGCAGTCGCCGCTGCACGCCGTGCAGGTGCTCGGCGGCGGCAGCGCGGGCAGCAGCGCGCACGTGCGGTCACTTGCCGCCGGGCTGGTCGCCAGGGGCGTGCGCGTGACCGTGTGCGCCCCCGACGAGGCGGAACGCACCTACGACTTCACCGGCGCCGGCGCCGCTCACGTCGCCGTGGCGCGCAGCACCGATCCGTCCTCCGTCGCCGCGCTGCGCGCCGTCTGCGCCGACGCCGACCTGGTGCACGCCCACGGGCTGCACGCGGGGCTGCGGGCCTCCCTCGCGCTGGGCCGCCGGGTGCCGTTCGTCGTCACCTGGCACACCCGCGCGCACGCCGAGGGGCCCCGTGCGCATCTGCTGCGGCTGCTGGAGCGGCGGGTCGCCAAGGCCGCGTCCATCCTGCTCGGCACGTCCTCCGACCTCGTCGACCGGGCGCGGCAGCGGGGGGCGCGGGACGCCCGGCTCGCCGCCGTCGCGCTTCCGGCGCCAGGCGGGGCCGGCGCGGGCGACGCCGACGGCTCCGCCGCGTCCAAGGCCCGTGCCGAACTCGGCGCCGTGGAGCGGCCGTTGCTCCTTGCCGCCGGTGCGCTCGAACGGCACCGGGGGCACGAGGTGCTGCTCGACGCGGTGCGGGTGTGGCGGCGCCACGAGCCCGAGCCGTTGCTCGTGATCGCGGGGGAGGGGCCGCTGCGGCCGGAGTTGCAGCGGCGCATCGAGGAGGAGCGGCTGCCGGTGCGGCTGCTGGGCAGCCGGGAGGACGTCACGGAACTGCTCGCCGCGGCGGATCTGGCGGTGCTGTCGAGCAGTTGGGAATCGCGGTCGGTGCTGGCGCAGGAGGCGCTGCGGACGGGTGTACCGCTGGTGGCGACGGCGGTGGGGGGAACCCCCGAGCTCGTCGGGGACGCCGCGGAGTTGGTCCCCTACGGGGACGCGGAGGCGCTGGGCGCGGCGGTGGTGCGGTTGTTGGGGGACGCGGGGCGGCGGGCGTGGCTCGTGGAGCGCGGGGTGTGGCAGGCGGGGACGTGGCCCACGGAGGACGCGACGGTCGCGCAGGTGCTGAGCGTGTACGACGAGCTGACGTTGCCGGTGCGGTTCGCTTGAGTGCGGAAGGAAGCCCCGCGCCCCTGGCAGAGGCGCGGGGAAAACATCGCTTACCCCCCGTACGCCCCCGACGCCGTCAGGCGCAGAGCCGTGTCGATGAGGGGGACGTGGCTGAAGGCCTGGGGGAAGTTGCCCACCTGGCGTTGCAGGCGAGGGTCCCATTCCTCGGCCAGGAGGCCGAGGTCGTTGCGCAGGGCCAGCAGCTTCTCGAAGAGGCGGCGGGCCTCGTCGACCCGGCCGATCATCGCCAGGTCGTCCGCCATCCAGAACGAGCAGGCCAGGAAGGCCCCCTCGTCGCCCGGCAGCCCGTCCACGCCCTCGTCGGAGCCCGATGTCGGGTACCGCAGGATGAAGCCGTCCGCCGTGGACAGCTCGCGCTGGATCGCCTCGATGGTGCCGATGACGCGCTTGTCGTCCGGTGGCAGGAAGCCCATCTGCGGGATCAACAGCAGGGACGCGTCCAGTTCCTTGGAGCCGTAGGACTGCGTGAAGGTGTTGCGCTCCTTGTCGTAGCCCCGCTCGCACACGTCGCGGTGGATGTCGTCGCGCAGCTGCTTCCAGCGTTCCAGCGGGCCGTCGGCGTCGCCGGACTCGATCAGCTTGATGGTGCGGTCGACCGCGACCCAGGCCATCACCTTGGAGTGCACGAAGTGGCGGCGCGGGCCGCGCACCTCCCAGATGCCCTCGTCGGGCTCGTCCCAGTGGTCCTCGAGGTAGCGGATCAGCCTGAGCTGGAGGACGGAGGCGTAGTCGTTGCGGGCGAGCCCCGTCATGTGGCCCAGGTGCAGGGCCTCGGTGACCTCGCCGTAGACGTCGAGCTGGAGCTGGCTGGCGGCGCCGTTGCCGATGCGCACCGGCGCGGAGTGCTCGTAGCCCGGCAGCCAGTCCAGCTCCGCCTCGCCGAGCTCGCGTTCGCCGGCGATGCCGTACATGATCTGCAGGTTCTCCGGGTCGCCCGCGACCGCGCGCAGCAGCCACTCGCGCCAGGCGCGGGCTTCCTCGCGGTAGCCGGTGCGCAGCAGCGAGGAGAGCGTGATGGCCGCGTCGCGCAGCCAGGTGTAGCGGTAGTCCCAGTTGCGCACGCCGCCGATGTGCTCCGGCAGCGAGGTGGTGGGCGCGGCGACGATGCCGCCGGTGGGGGCGTACGTCAGGGCCTTGAGCGTGATCAGGGAGCGGACCACGGCCTCGCGGTAGGGGCCGTGGTACGTACAGTGCCCGACCCACTCGCGCCAGAACTCCTCGGTGGCCTCCAGGGACTGCTCCGGCTCGGGCAGCGGCGGCGGCTCCTTGTGCGAGGGCTGCCAGGAGACGGTGAAGGCGACGCGCTCACCGGGCGCGACGGTGAAGTCGTTGTACGTGGTCAGCGACTTGCCGTAGGTCTCCGCCCCGGTGTCGAACCACACCGAGTCGGGGCCGGCGACGGCGACGGTGCGGCCCTCGTGCTTGTGCACCCAGGGGGTGATCCGCCCGTAGGAGAACCGCATCCGCAGCACCGACCGCATGGGGACGCGGCCGGTGACGCCCTCGACGATCCGCACGAGCTGCGGGGCGCCGTCGCGCGGGGGCATGAAATCGGTCACCCTGACCGTTCCGCGTGGTGTGTCCCACTCGGACTCCAGGACGAGTGACTCGCCGCGGTAGCCGCGGCGGGTCGCGGTCGGCGGCTCGGCGTCGGAGGCATGGGCCGGCCCGAGGCGCCAGAAGCCGTGTTCCTCCGTGCCGAGCAGCCCCGCGAAGACGGCGTGGGAGTCGAAGCGGGGCAGGCACAGCCAGTCCACTGTGCCGTCCCGGCAGACCAGTGCGGCGGTCTGCATGTCTCCGATGAGTGCGTAGTCTTCGATACGCCCGGCCACGTGCAACTCCAGTCGAACGGCCACGTCGCCCCGCATGGGGCGGTCGCTCTTTGCGGTCAAGGGGTCGGTGTGAAACGTCGTCGCACACCGATCCCGTTCGGGAAAATATGCAGGAAATATGCGGTCGATGTGCAACGAACTGACGAGCTCGTCTTGTTCCGGTGGCGGGCGGGGGTGTGCCGTTTGCCGGGGTGCTCGGCAGCGAGTGTCCGAGCAGGATACGACGCACCCGGGTGGTGCGCGTGCCGCTCCGGGCAACGCGGGTGACCCGAACGAGTGAGCATCGGGTGAGAACCGTGGAGGCGTGGCGTGTCCGTGGTGACACGTGCGCGGAGCGTGGCCGAAAGCGGTCGCTCGTAATGGCCGAAGACGGGTCGGAAGCGGACGCTCCGGACGCCCGACGGGTGCCCCGACGGCTTTCGGCCCCGGCCCGGAACACGTCCGGAAAGATCCCCGGGGAGGACGGCGGGAGAACCCCGGGAGGACCGCGGAGGAACCCGGGAAGGCCGGACGCGGAACCCGGGGAGGCCTGCGGCGGAACCCCGGGGAAGGCGGCGGGAGCATCCCGGGAGGGAGCCGCTGGGAGCGGCTCCTCTCCGTCGCTGTTACGCTGGTAGCCCGTGGACCGGTGGACTTCAAACCCCCGAACCGCAGCGACGGCGCCCCCGGAAACCTCCGGAAAGCAACGCGCCGCTCCGCACTCCAGACCGCGACCACGGGAGCCCCCTCTTGGCCATGCCGCCCGCTGCTTTCCGCAACAGCACAGCCACGACGACCAAGCACATCTTCGTCACCGGGGGTGTCGCCTCCTCGCTCGGCAAGGGCCTGACCGCCTCCAGCCTCGGCATGCTGCTCAAGGCCCGGGGCCTGCGGGTCGTGATGCAGAAGCTCGACCCCTACCTGAACGTCGACCCCGGCACGATGAACCCCTTCCAGCACGGTGAGGTCTTCGTCACCAACGACGGCGCCGAGACCGACCTGGACATCGGCCACTACGAGCGGTTCCTCGACCGCGATCTGGACGGCTCCGCCAACGTCACCACCGGCCAGGTGTACTCCACGGTGATCGCCAAGGAGCGGCGCGGCGAGTACCTGGGCGACACCGTGCAGGTCATCCCGCACATCACCAACGAGATCAAGCACCGCATCCGGCGCATGGCCACCGACGAGGTGGACGTCGTCATCACGGAGGTCGGCGGCACGGTCGGCGACATCGAGTCGCTGCCCTTCCTGGAGACCGTCCGCCAGGTCCGCCACGAGGTGGGCCGCGACAACGTCTTCGTCGTGCACATCTCCCTGCTGCCCTACATCGGCCCCTCCGGCGAGCTGAAGACCAAGCCGACCCAGCACTCCGTCGCCGCCCTGCGCAACATCGGCATCCAGCCGGACGCGATCGTGCTGCGCTGCGACCGCGAGGTGCCCACCGCCATCAAGCGGAAGATCTCGCTGATGTGCGACGTCGACGAGGCCGCCGTGGTCGCCTGCCCGGACGCCCGCTCGATCTACGACATCCCCAAGACCGTGCACGGCGAGGGCCTGGACGCCTATGTCGTCCGCAAGCTGGACCTGCCGTTCCGCGACGTGGACTGGACGACCTGGGACGACCTGCTCGACCGCGTCCACAACCCCGACCACGAGGTCACCCTCGCCCTCGTCGGCAAGTACATCGACCTGCCCGACGCCTACCTCTCCGTCACCGAGGCCCTGCGCGCCGGCGGCTTCGCCAACAAGGCCCGCGTGAAGATCAAGTGGGTCACCTCCGACGACTGCAAGACCCCGGCGGGCGCCGCCCGCGAACTCGGCGACGTCGACGCCATCTGCATCCCCGGCGGCTTCGGCGAGCGCGGCGTGACCGGCAAGGTCGGCGCCATCCGGTACGCCCGTGAGCAGCGCATCCCGCTGCTCGGCCTCTGCCTCGGCCTCCAGTGCGTCGTGATCGAGGCCGCGCGCAACCTGGCCGGCGTGGACGACGCCAACTCCACCGAGTTCGACCCGGCCACCGCCCACCCGGTCATCTCCACCATGGCCGAACAGCTCGACATCGTCGCAGGTGAGGGCGACATGGGCGGCACCATGCGGCTCGGCATGTACCCGGCCAAGCTCGCCGAGGGCTCGATCGTGCGCGAGGTGTACGACGGCAAGGAGTACGTCGAGGAGCGCCACCGCCACCGCTACGAGGTGAACAACACCTACCGCGCGGAGCTGGAGAAGAAGGCCGGGCTGCTGTTCTCCGGCACCTCCCCGGACGGCAAGCTCGTGGAGTACCTGGAGTACCCGCGCGAGGTCCACCCCTACCTGGTGGCCACCCAGGCCCACCCGGAGCTGCGCTCCCGCCCGACCCGCCCGCACCCGCTCTTCGCCGGGCTGGTCAAGGCGGCGGTCGCGCGCAAGACCGCGAAGTAGCCGGACGGCCGTCGGGGCGTACGACGGCTGTACGGTGGCCGGGGTGCGGGTCCCCGGAACCCCGGGGTTCCGACGGGCGCGCACCCCGGTTTCGCGCACATGGGGCCCCTGCGGCTCATGGGGAAGGACAGGCATGACGATCAAGGACGCCGCCGAGGAGTGGGAGATCCGGGGCACCGGGACTCCCTTCCGGGGCAACAAGACCTCCGTCCGCACCGACGAGGTGGTCATGCCCGACGGGTCGGTCGCACGCCGGGACTACCAGGTGCACCCCGGCTCGGTGGCCGTCCTCGCCCTGGACGACGAGGACCGCGTCCTGGTGCTGCGCCAGTACCGCCACCCGGTGCGCCAGCGGCTGTGGGAGATCCCGGCCGGGCTGCTCGACGTCCCCGGTGAGAACCCGCTGCACGCCGCGCAGCGCGAGCTGTACGAGGAGGCGCACGTCAAGGCCGAGGACTGGCGGGTCCTCACCGACGTCTACACCACCCCCGGCGGCTGCGACGAGGCCGTGCGGATCTTCCTCGCCCGTGATCTGTCCGAGGCGGAGGGGGAGCGGTTCGAGGTCGAGCACGAGGAGGCCGACATGGAGCTCGCCCGGGTGCCCGTGGCCGAGCTGGTGCGCGGGGTGCTCGCCGGGGAGCTGCACAACAACTGCCTCGTCGTCGGCGCGCTGTCGCTCGTGGCGGCGCGGAACGGAGAGGGCCTGGACGCCCTGCGCCCGGCGCTCGCCCCGTGGCCGGCCCGCCCGTTCGAGGCGTGAGCACGCTCCCCCCTGGCAAGTCCTACGATCGCCTGATCCGATCGGGTGAGCCGCGTGCCGTGCCCGCCCCGGTCCGCCGGGAAGGGCACGGAGCGTCAACTAGGCTCTGACGGACGACCCGTGCGGAGTGCGGCGGGTCCGTGCGCGCGCAGTGGGACGGGAGCGTGACCCGTGACGGATCAGGCGGTGGACACCGACGGCGGCGGACTGCCCGGCCCCGCGCCGGACACGGCCCCCGCCGGGCGCCGGCTCCCGGAGAGCCGGTCCCCGGAGCGACCGGCCGACGACCGCCGGCACCCCGATCGCTCCGCCCCCGACGCCGAGTTCCTCGGCCGCGCCCACGAACTGCGGGAACTGCGCGCCGACATCGCCCGCGCCGGCCTCGACACCCTCTCCGGCCGCAAGGCCCCCCGCGCCCGGGTACTGCTCATTGCCGGGCGCCCGGGTCAGGGCCGCACCGCCCTCGCCGAGGAACTGCTGCGAAGGGTGGCCGACCGCTATGAGGACGGAGTCCTGCGCGCCCGCCTGAGCGAACCCGACGGCACCCCCGTCCCCACCGAGCGCACCGCCCGGCAGCTGCTGGCCGCGCTCGGCCGGCCCGTACCGCCCGGGGCCGACGAGGACGAGCTGAGCCAGTTGCTGCGCGACGCCCTCGGCGAGCGGCGCGTACTGCTCCTGCTGGACGACGCGGCCGGCGCCGAACAGGTCGACGCGCTGCTGCCGGACAGCCCCGACTGCCTCGTCGTCGCCGTCTCCCGAGGGCCGCTGACCGGCATCTCCGACGTCCGCCCCTGCACGGTCGGCGGCCTGGACACCGCCTCCGCGGTGACCCTGCTCGCCCGCCGCACCGGCGCCGTCCGCATCACCGTCGACCCGCGCGCCGCCGAGCAGCTCGCCGAGACGTGCGGCGGCCAGCCCGCCGCGCTGGTCCTCGCCGGGGGCTGGCTGGCCGCCCGGCCCAAGGCCGCCGTCGCCGACGTCACCCGGCATCTGGACGCCGACACCGAGGGCGGCGCCCCGCTCTCCCGCGTCTTCCGGCTCGCCTACGCCGGACTGCCCGCCGGTGCGCGGCGGATGCTGCGGCTGCTCTCCCTCGTCCCCGCCGTCCCGGCCGACCCGCACACCGCCTCCGCACTGGCCGGCTGCTCGATGGGCGCCGCCCGCGGCGTCCTCGACGAGTGCGTGGACGCCGGGTTCCTGCACCGCCTGCCCACCGAACTGCCGCAGTACGAGGTCCCCGGCTGCCTCCAGCCCCTGCTGCGCGCCCGCGCCGAGGCCGAGGACCGCCCCGGCGAGCTGCGCCTCGCCCGCGCCCGGATGCTGGAGCGCACCCTGCGGCTGCTGCAGTCCTGCCGTGCCGTCACCGAGACCGACAGCCCCGCCTCCCGGGAGAAACTGCTGGCCACCCCGCCCGCGCTGCGCTTCGCCGACCCGCGTGCCGCCGCCGACTGGCTGCGCGCCCGGCAGCCCGCGCTGCTGGCCGCCGCCCGGCTCGCCGTCGCCGACGGGGAGCTGGACACCCTGGCCCGCCGGCTGATGTCACAGCTGGTGCGCGCCATGGTGGCGCACCTCGGCACCCAGGCCGCCGCGCCCGAGCTGTACGGCATCCACCGGCTCGTCCTCGACGTCGCCGAACGCCGCCACCTGCCCCGGGAACGGGCGGCGGCGCTGCTCAACCTCGCCGACCTGGACGCCCGGGCCGGGCGCGACCGGGACGCGCTGACCCGCTACCGGGCCGCGCTGGACGCCGGGCGTGAGGCGGGCGACCCGTACGCGACCGGCCGCGCGACGGAATCCGTCGGCGCCGCCCACCTGGCGCTGGGGGATCCCGACCGGGCCGCCGACTGGTTCGGGCGGGCGCTCGCCCAGCGGCTCGCCCGGGACGAGCGCGCGGACGCCGCCCGGCTGCACGGCCGCATCGGCGGGGCGCACGCCCGGGCGGGGCGGTACGCGGAGGCGCTGCGCTCCTGGCGGTCCGCGGTCACCGGGCACCGGCGCGGCGGCGACGTCGTCGCACAGGCGCGGGCGCTGGGCGAGCTGGCCGGGGTGCAGGAGGCCGCGGGACGCGCGGACGAGGCACTTCAGACGTATCAGGAGGCGGTCGAACTGGCCCGGCGCGCGGAGGACGGACGGTTGCAGTCGGCCCTGCACACCCGGCTCGCCGAGGCACTGGAGCGCACGGGCGATCCGGCGGGGGCCCGGCTGCACCGGGGCGCCGCCGAGCGGCTGCGGGCGGCGGAGCCCGGCACGGCACCGGACGGCGCAGAAGCGTGACGGCAAGGAACACAGCCTGAAACACCTACGAAATCCGTAGTGCATCCGCAGAAGATTTGCCCTTTGGAAGGCTGGACAGAGGGAACACCTTCATTAGACTGATTTGGCCGCACCTTCTCGTGCGGTCTGCCCCGGTGTGCCCTCACGCGTCCGGGTATGTAGTCATTGACGTTTCCTGCGAACCAAGGACCGTGATCGACGTGAAGGTCGGTATTCCCCGCGAGGTCAAGAACAACGAGTTCCGCGTGGCCATCACCCCGGCCGGTGTGCACGAGCTCGTTCGAGGGGGTCACCAGGTCGTGGTGGAGCGGGGCGCGGGCCTCGGTTCCTCCCTCACGGACGACGAGTACACCGCCGCCGGCGCCCGCATCCTGGACACCGCCGACGAGGTGTGGGCGGCGGCCGATCTGCTGCTGAAGGTGAAGGAGCCGGTGGCCGAGGAGTACCACCGGCTGCGCAAGGACCAGATCCTCTTCACCTATCTGCACCTGGCCGCCTCCAAGGAGTGCACCGACGCACTGCTGGAGTCGGGCACCACCGCCATCGCCTACGAGACCGTCGAACTGCCCGGCCGCGCGCTGCCGCTGCTCGCGCCCATGTCCGAGGTGGCCGGCCGGCTCGCCCCGCAGGTCGGCGCCTACCACCTGATGCGCGCGGGCGGCGGGCGCGGGGTGCTGCCCGGCGGCGTCCCCGGCGTGCCGGCCGGGCGGGCCGTCGTCATCGGCGGCGGCGTCTCCGGCTGGAACGCCGCACAGATCGCCATCGGCATGGGCTTCCACGTGACCCTGCTCGACAAGGACATCAACAAGCTCAAGGAAGCCGACAAGATCTTCGGCACCCGGATCCAGACCGTCGTCTCCAACGCCTTCGAACTGGAGCGGGCGTGCCTGGAGGCCGACCTCGTCATCGGCGCGGTGCTCGTCCCGGGCGCCAAGGCGCCGAAACTGGTCACCAACGAACTGGTCTCCCGGATGAAGCCGGGAAGTGTCCTTGTCGACATCGCGATCGACCAGGGCGGCTGCTTCGAGGACTCCCGCCCCACCACGCACGCCGAACCGGCCTTCCCGGTGCACGAGTCGGTGTTCTACTGCGTCGCCAACATGCCCGGCGCCGTCCCCAACACCTCCACCTACGCGCTCACCAACGCCACGCTGCCGTACATCGTGGAACTGGCCGACCGGGGCTGGGTGGAGGCGCTGCGCCGCGACCCCGCGCTCGCCAAGGGGCTCAACGTCCATGAGGGCAAGGTGGTTTACAAGGAGGTCGCCGAGGCACACGGCCTGGAGCACGTGGAGCTGTCCACCCTGCTCGGCTGAGCGGCGGGGGCACGGCGCGCTCCGTCGTGCCGTCACATCTCTCCGCAAGTCGCCTGTGCCACAAGGCGACAGGTCAACATTCGCGGTCAACGCCGCGCACCCGGCCGGACCTTGTCGACAAGGTCCGGCCGGGTGTGTGTATGGTCACTTTGCGACGCTCGTTCAACTCGTCGCAAAAACAACCGTTCTACCGATTCGCGCACGGGACGAATCCGGCATTCAGCAGCTGTACGCCCTCCGTACGCCCTTGACAGGGGGATGTTTCATTGCCGACACATCGGGCCGGGTCCGGCGGATTGTGTTGCTGCGGACGGCCGACACGCCATAGAGTCGCCAACCGTCGGCATGGTGCCACGCTGACCTGTCTAGAAGTTTCCTGGTCACCAAGGAGGTAAGACGACTTGTGAACGAGTCGACATTCACTCCCGGGGGTGGTCAACCAGGAATGCCTGCGCGAGGGTCGGACCCCGCGAGGCTCGAGGCTGTCGGCTCCGTCGCTGTCCGTACCTTCGCAGCCCACCAGAGCCACAGCCCCCACATGGCTCCGACAGCACACCAGAGCATGGATGGCCCACACGTGAACGCCATGGCCGGCGACAGCAGGGGCGAGGTGCACAACCACTTCGCCGACTACGACGAACTGCCCGACGGGCACTTCTACGACCCCGACGCGGAGTACGAGCCCGACCCCGAGTACGCGGCCACGCTCGCGCCCGACGCGGCCCGTCAGCGGCGTGAGCGCATCGGACCGACCGGGCGTCCGCTGCCGTACTTCCCCATCCCGGGCCCGCTCACGGACCACGGCCCCGCGAAGATCATCGCGATGTGCAACCAGAAGGGCGGCGTCGGCAAGACGACGTCGACCATCAACCTGGGCGCCGCGCTCGCGGAGTACGGACGCCGGGTGCTGCTCGTCGACTTCGACCCGCAGGGCGCGCTGTCCGTGGGGCTCGGGGTCAACCCGATGGAACTCGACCTCACGGTCTACAACCTGCTCATGGAGCGGGGCATGGCCGCCGACGAGGTGCTGCTGAAGACCGCGGTCCCCAACATGGACCTGCTGCCCAGCAACATCGACCTCTCGGCCGCCGAGGTGCAGCTCGTGTCGGAGGTCGCGCGCGAGTCGACGCTGCAACGCGCGCTCAAGCCGCTGATGTCCGACTACGACTACATCGTCATCGACTGCCAGCCCTCGCTCGGCCTGCTCACGGTCAACGCGCTGACCGCCGCGCACAAGGTCATCGTGCCGCTGGAGTGCGAGTTCTTCGCGCTGCGCGGCGTCGCGCTGCTCACCGAGACGATCGAGAAGGTCCAGGAGCGGCTCAACCCCGAGCTGGAGCTCGACGGCATCCTCGCCACGATGTACGACTCGCGCACGGTGCACAGCCGTGAGGTGCTCGCGCGTGTCGTCGAGGCGTTCGACGACCACGTGTACCACACGGTCATCGGACGGACGGTCCGCTTCCCGGAGACCACGGTCGCCGGTGAGCCGATCACCACGTACGCCTCCAACTCCGTCGGTGCCGCCGCCTATCGCCAGCTCGCCAGGGAGGTGCTCGCCCGGTGTCACGCCGAGTGAGTCTGCCGGGGGCCGACGAACTGTTCCGTACGACAGGGGGGATGGCGCTCCAGGCGTCCACCCCCCGGCGCCAGACCAACGGCGAGGCCCGGGTGCCGGCCCCCGCGGGGGAGGGCGACGCGGCCGCGGCCGCGGAGGACGCCCCGGCGGCGGTGCCGGTGCAGGGCGGCGACGGGGAGGGCGACGAACACGTCGCCGCGGACTCCGGCGCGGAGAGCGGTGAGTCCCGCGGGGCGCGCTCGCCGGGCGGGGCCGTGCCCGGGACGGGTGCCGGTGCGGGTGCCGCGACGGCACGGCGGCCGGGTGCGCCGGAGAGCGGTGGTGTGCCCGCCGCAGCGGCGCAGCCCCGTCGGCGCGGACGGAACGCGAATCGGCGGCCCAGTGGGCGGGAACGGCACGACGAGAAGATCACGGTCTATGTCTCCGCCGAGGAGTTGATGGACCTGGAGCACGCGCGGCTGGTGCTGCGCGGGGAGCACGGGCTGGCGGTGGATCGCGGCCGTATCGTCCGCGAGGCCGTTGCCGTGGTCCTGGCGGACCTGGAGCAGCGTGGGGACGCCAGCATCCTGGTGCGGCGGTTGCGGGGGCGGTAGGCGGCTTTTCCTCGCCCCCGCCGCCCCTTCCCTTCCCTTCCCGACCCCGGGGGCTGCGCCCCCGGACCCCCGAAAGATTGCGCAGTTCCCCGCGCCTTCAGCCAGGTCGGTGGCCCCGCGTCGTGGACGGCAGAAGGTAGCCTGCGAGCGCTATGACCCCGCCCGACTCCCCCCGCGGCCGGCGCCGACCTCTGGGCTCCGGCCCCGCCTCGCCCCACGCCCTCACGCCCCCCGAGCAGGCCGCCGCGCCATCGCCCCCCGCGCCGTCGTCCGAGCAGGCCGCCGAAGCGCCAACACCGCCCGAGCGCGTCGTCGACACGGAACCACTGCCCGAGTCGCCTGCCGAGCCGGACGGTGTGTTCACCGTGCGGTTGGTGAACTTCGAGGGGCCGTTCGATCTGTTGTTGCAGTTGATCTCGCGGCACAAGCTGGACGTCACCGAGGTCGCCCTGTCGAAGGTGACCGACGAGTTCATGGCGCACATCCGGGGGATGGGGAGCGACTGGGATCTGGACCGGACGACCGAGTTCCTCGTCGTCGCGGCCACCCTGCTCGACCTCAAGGCGGCCCGGCTGCTGCCCACCGCCGAGGTCGAGGACGAGGCCGACCTCGCCCTGCTGGAGGCGCGCGACCTGCTGTTCGCGCGACTGCTCCAGTACCGCGCGTACAAGCGGATCGCCGAGATCTTCCACGGGTGCGCCGAAGCCGAGGCCCGCCGCCATCCCCGTACCGTCGGCCTCGAACCGCACCACGCCGAGCTGCTCCCCGACGTCGTGATCAGCATCGGACCCGAGGGGTTCGCCCGGCTCGCCGTCAAGGCGATGCAGCCCAAGCCCAAGCCGCAGGTCTACGTCGACCACATCCACGCCCCGCTGGTGAGCGTCCGCGAGCAGGCCGGCATCGTCGTGGCCCGGCTGCGCGAGCTCGGCGAGGCCAGCTTCCGGATGCTCGTCGAGGACACCGACGACACCCTCACCGTCGTCGCCCGGTTCCTCGCCCTCCTGGAGCTCTACCGCGAGAAGGCCGTCGCCCTGGACCAGGAGACCGCCCTCGGCGAGCTGCTGGTCCGCTGGACCGGCGGCGACGGTGACCAACAGCCCACCGTCACGGACGAGTTCGACCGCCCGCAGGAGAAGAAGGAGGAGAAGGACGCGTGAGTGAGCAGTTCGCCGGTGAGCCGGAGGCCGGCACCGGCCCCGCCCTCGACCCCGTCGCCGGGCTCGACCTCAAGCCCGCCCTCGAGGCCGTCCTCATGGTCGTCGACGAGCCCGCCACCGAGGCGCACCTCGCCAAGATCCTCCAGCGGCCCCGCCGCGAGATCACCCGCGCCCTGCGCGAGCTGGCCGACGAGTACACGGCACAGCGCCGCGGCTTCGAGCTGCGCTTCGTCGCGAACGGCTGGCGCTTCTACACCCGCGCCGACTACGCCCCCGCCGTCGAACGCTTCGTCCTGGACGGGCAGCAGGCCCGGCTCACCCAGGCGGCGCTGGAGACCCTCGCGGTCGTCGCCTACCGCCAGCCGGTCAGCCGCAGCCGCGTCTCCGCCGTCCGCGGGGTCAACTGCGACGGCGTCATGCGCACCCTCCTCCAGCGCGGGCTGGTGGAGGAGGCGGGCACGGAACCCGAAACAGGTGCGATCCTGTACGTGACGACGAACTACTTCCTGGAGCGGATGGGCCTGCGCGGCCTGGACGAACTCCCGGAGCTCGCGCCCTTCCTCCCGGAGGCGGAGGCGATCGAGGCCGACACCCAGGAGGGCGTACCGTCGTTCGACCCGGACGCGCCGGACCCGGACGAGGACCGCGCCCCGGGCACCGGGATTCACTCGTACACGACGACGACGGAACTTTGATGCGAAGCAGCGGCAGCGGCAAGAGCGGCGGGCGCGGTAACCACCGCGGTGCCGGCAACAACAGGGACGACAGGCAGGGGCAGGGCGGCCGCCCCCGCCGGCCCCGCCCCGAGGAGCGCCGTTACGACGTCGGTCCCGGCGCCACCAAGGACGGCCCGAAGTCCGGCCGCGGCGACTCCGCACGGGGTGCCGGCGCGCGCGGCGGGGCCAAGGGCGGCCCCCGCCAGCCCCAGCAGGGCGGCGGCGGCACCGGCCGCGGCGGCCGTTCGGCCCCGGCCCGCTCCCGCGAGTACGAGGCCCGTGCCGAGGAGCGCAACCGCGAGCGGTACGCCGGCAAGAAGGACGTCCGGCCGCCGAAGACCTTCCCCGGCGCCGAGCAGGAGGGCGAGCGGCTCCAGAAGGTCCTCGCCCGCGCCGGCTACGGCTCCCGCCGCGCCTGCGAGGAGCTGATCGAGGACGCCCGCGTCGAGGTCAACGGCGAGATCGTGCTGGAGCAGGGCAAGCGGGTCGACCCCGAGCACGACGAGATCAAGGTCGACGGGCTCACCGTCGCCACGCAGTCGTACCAGTTCTTCTCGCTGAACAAGCCCGCCGGCGTCGTCTCCACGATGGAGGACCCCGACGGCCGGCAGTGCCTCGGTGACTACGTCACCAACCGCGAGACCCGGCTCTTCCACGTCGGCCGGCTCGACACCGAGACCGAGGGTGTCATCCTGCTCACTAACCACGGCGAGCTGGCCCACCGGCTGACCCACCCGCGCTACGGCGTGCGCAAGACCTACCTCGCGCACATCGTCGGCCCCATCCCGCGCGACCTCGGCAAGCGGCTCAAGGACGGCATCCAGCTCGAGGACGGGTACGCGCGCGCGGACCACTTCCGGGTGGTCGAGCAGACCGGCAAGAACTACCTCGTCGAGGTCACCCTGCACGAGGGCCGCAAGCACATCGTGCGGCGGATGCTGGCGGAGGCGGGGTTCCCGGTCGACAAGCTCGTCCGCACGGCGTTCGGCCCGATCACCCTGGGCGACCAGAAGTCGGGCTGGCTGCGGCGGCTGTCCAACACGGAGGTCGGCATGCTGATGCAGGAGGTCGAGCTGTAGGCCGGTGCCCCGCTCGTACCGTCTCGGCAGACGGGCGCCGGGGTCCCGGCGCCCTCCTCGCTGACTACGCTTGACCTACAGCATCTGCACGCACGCCGTAGGCGACATCAGCGAGGAGCAGCACGTGGCGGTACGAGCGGTCCGGGGCGCCGTCCAGCTCGAGCGGGACGAGGCCGGACACATGAGCGAGCAGGTCGGCGAGCTGCTCACCGCGCTGATGGAGCGGAACGGGCTGACCGCCGAGGACCTGATCAGCATCTGGTTCACGGCCACGCCCGATCTGCACAGCGACTTCCCGGCGGTCGCCGCCCGCAAGCTCGGCATCGTCGACGTGCCCCTGATCTGCGCCCAGGAACTCGACATCGCGGGCGCCATGCCCCGGGTCGTGCGGATACTCGCGCACGTCGAGACCGACCGGCCGCGGGCCGACATCGCCCACGTCTACCTCGGCGCCGCAGCCGCCCTGCGCAAGGACATCGCCCAGTGAGAACCGCACTCGTCCTCGGTACGGGGCTGATCGGCACCTCCGCCGCGCTCGCGCTGGCGCAGCGCGGCGTCACCGTGCACCTCGCCGACCACGACCCCGAGCAGGCCCGGACGGCCGCCGCGCTCGGCGCCGGCACCGACGAGACCCCCCAGGACCCGGTCGACCTGGTGCTCGTCGCCGCCCCGCCCGCCCACGTCGCCACCGTGCTCGCCGACGCCATGCGGCGCGGCCTCGGCTACGGCTACCTCGACGTGGCCAGCGTCAAGGGCGGCCCGCGCCGCGAACTGGCGTCCCTCGGCCTGGACGACGAGCTGCTCGCCCGCTACCTCGGCACGCACCCCATGTCCGGCCGCGAGAAGTCCGGGCCGCTGGCCGCCACCGGGGACCTCTTCGAGGGCCGCCCCTGGGTGCTGACCCCCACCCGGGACACCGACACCGAGGTGCTCAACCTCGCCCTCGAACTGGTCTCGCACTGCCGTGCCGTCCCCGTCGTGATGGACGCCGACGCCCACGACCGCGCCGTCGCGCTCGTCTCGCACATGCCGCACCTGGTGTCCAGCATGGTCGCCGCCCGGCTCCAGCACGCCGAGGAGAGCGCCGTACGGCTGTGCGGGCAGGGCATCCGGGACGTGACCCGGATCGCCGCCTCCGACCCCCGGATGTGGATCGACATCCTCTCCGCCAACCCGGGCCCCGTCGCCGACCTGCTCACCGACGTCGCCGCCGACCTCGACGACACCGTACGGGCCCTGCGCGCCCTGCAGTCCGCCGACGACGCCAAGCGGCGCGAGGGCACCGAGGGCATCGAGACCATCCTGCGGCGCGGCAACGCCGGACAGGTCCGGGTCCCCGGCAAGCACGGCAGCGCCCCGCGCGCCTACGAGGTCGTCGCCGTGCTCATCGACGACCAGCCGGGCCAGCTGGCCCGCATCTTCGCCGACGCGGGGATGGCCGGCGTCAACATCGAGGACGTCCGCATCGAGCACGCGACCGGGCAGCAGGCGGGTCACGTCCAGCTGATGGTGGAGCCGAGCCGCGCGCCCGTCCTCACGGCGGCGCTGCGGGAACGGGGCTGGGCGATCCGCCAGTGACCGTCCGCCGGTGACCGTCGGCGGTGGGCCGGGCTCGGCTGTCGGAGGGGTGCCGGTGAGCCAGTAACCTTGTGCGGGACGCTCTCGCGTCCCGCACCACCCTTCACCCACCACCCTGCACCTGGAAGGTGTTCCACCGTGGAAAGCGTCCCGGCAGTGATTGTCGCCATCGACGGCCCCTCCGGCACGGGCAAGTCGAGCACGTCGAAGGCCGTGGCCGCACAGCTCGGCCTGAGCTACCTGGACACCGGCGCCCAGTACCGGGCGATCACCTGGTGGATGGTGACCAACGGCATCGACATAGACGACCCGTCGGCGATCGCCGACGCGGCCGGCAAGCCCGAGATCGTCTCCGGCACCGACCCGGAGCGGCCGACGATCACGGTCGACGGCACCGACGTGGCCGGCCCGATCCGCACCCAGGAGGTCACCGCCAAGGTCAGCGCCGTCAGCGCGGTGCCCGAGGTGCGGGCCCGGATCACCGAGCTGCAGCGCTCGCTCGCCGCGGGTGCCACGCGGGGCATCGTCGTCGAGGGCCGCGACATCGGCACGACCGTGCTGCCCGACGCCGACCTGAAGATCTTCCTCACCGCCTCCCCGGAGGCGCGCGCCGCCCGCCGCAGCGGCGAGCTCAAGGGCGCCGACGTCAACGCGACCCGCGAGGCCCTGATCAAGCGGGACGCCGCCGACTCCGGCCGCAAGACCTCCCCGCTGGCCAAGGCGGACGACGCGGTCGAGGTGGACACCACCGAGCTGACCCTCCAGCAGGTCGTCGAGTGCGTCGTCACCCTCGTCGAGGAGAAGCGGGCCGGGAAGTGAGCCATCCGTCCGCGCCCCCGGCGGGAGCTGTCTCGGAGCGTGGTGCCGAGGTGGGCCGGCGCATCGGCGTCGGACTGATGTACGGGCTGTGGAAGCCGCGCGTCCTCGGCGCCTGGCGGGTGCCCACCACCGGTCCGCTGATCTTCGCCGTCAACCACTCGCACAACGTCGACGGCCCGATGGTCATGGGCGTGGCGCCCCGGCCGACGCACTTCCTGATCAAGAAGGAGGCGTTCGTCGGCCCGCTGGGACGCTTCCTGACCGGCATCGGCCAGCTGAAGGTGGACCGCCACGCCACCGACCGCACGGCCATCGGGCAGGCGCTCGGTGTGCTGGCGGACGGCGGAGTCCTGGGCATCTTCCCGGAGGGCACCCGGGGCGAGGGCGACTTCGCCTCGCTGCGCGCCGGGCTCGCCTACTTCGCGGTGCGCAGCGGCGCCCCGATCGTCCCGGTCGCGGTGCTGGGAAGCACGGACCGTCCCGGACGGTTGATAAAGGCGCTGCCCCCGCTGCGCTCGCGCGTGGACGTCGTCTTCGGCGAACCCTTCGAAGCGGGCGACGGCAGCGGGCGGCGCACCCGCAAGGCGCTGGACGAGGCCACCGAGCGCATCCAGAAGCGGCTCACCGCGCACCTGGAAAACGCCAGGCGCCTCACCGGGCGCTGAGTGACACTTGAGTAGTGGATCACCCGGTACAGGGGTGTTCCACCGATCACCACGATGAACGAGGTACGGACTTCATGAACGACCACATCCACTCCGAGGGCTCGGGCGAGGAGCACGACCACGGGGCGCTCGGCGACGCCGAGTACGCGCAGTTCATGGAGCTGGCCGCCGAAGAGGGCTTCGACATCGAGGACGTCGAGGGCGCGATCGAGGAGGCCGGGCACGGCCCGCTGCCGGTCCTCGCCGTCGTCGGCCGCCCCAATGTCGGCAAGTCGACACTGGTGAACCGGATCATCGGCCGCCGCGAGGCGGTCGTCGAGGACAAGCCGGGCGTCACCCGCGACCGCGTCACCTACGAGGCGGAGTGGGCCGGCCGCCGCTTCAAGGTCGTCGACACCGGCGGCTGGGAGCAGGACGTCCTCGGCATCGACGCCTCCGTCGCCGCGCAGGCCGAGTACGCGATCGAGGCCGCCGACGCGGTGGTCTTCGTCGTCGACGCCAAGGTCGGCGCGACCGACACCGACGAGGCCGTCGTCCGGCTGCTGCGCAAGGCGGGCAAGCCGGTGGTGCTGTGCGCCAACAAGGTCGACGGCCCGAGCGGCGAGGCCGACGCCTCCTACCTCTGGTCGCTCGGCCTCGGCGAACCGCACCCGGTCTCGGCGCTGCACGGCCGCGGCACCGGCGACATGCTGGACAAGGTCCTGGAGGCGCTGCCCGAGGCGCCGCGCGAGTCCTTCGGCGGGACCGGGATCGGCGGTCCGCGCCGTATCGCGCTCATCGGCCGGCCCAACGTCGGCAAGTCCTCGCTGCTGAACAAGGTGGCGGGCGAGGAGCGTGTCGTCGTCAACGAACTGGCGGGCACCACGCGCGACCCGGTCGACGAGCTGATCGAACTCGGCGGTGTGACCTGGAAGTTCGTCGACACGGCGGGCATCCGCAAGCGGGTCCACCTTCAGCAGGGCGCCGACTACTACGCCTCGCTGCGCACCGCGGCCGCGGTGGAGAAGGCGGAGGTCGCGGTCATCCTGATCGACGCGTCCGAGTCCATCTCGGTCCAGGACCAGCGGATCGTGACCATGGCGGTCGAGGCCGGCCGTGCGGTCGTCCTCGCCTTCAACAAGTGGGACACGCTCGACGAGGAGCGCCGCTACTACCTGGAGCGGGAGATCGAGACGGAGCTGGGCCAGGTGGCGTGGGCGCCGCGGGTCAACGTCTCGGCGCGCACCGGGCGGCACATGGAGAAGCTGGTCCCCGCGGTCGAGACCGCGCTGGCCGGCTGGGAGACGCGGGTGCCGACGGGGCGGCTCAACGCGTTCCTCGGCGAGCTGGTCGCCGCGCATCCGCACCCGATCCGGGGCGGCAAGCAGCCGCGCATCCTCTTCGGTACCCAGGCGGGCACCAAGCCGCCGCGGTTCGTGCTGTTCGCCTCCGGGTTCATCGAGGCGGGGTACCGGCGGTTCATCGAGCGGCGGCTGCGGGAGGAGTTCGGCTTCGAGGGGACGCCGATCCACATCTCGGTGCGGGTGCGGGAAAAGCGCGGCGCGAAGAAGAAGTGACGGGCGGGCGGGCGGCGGCGGTCGGGTTGTCCCGGCCGCCGCCGCCCGCCCGTGTGCGTTGCGTCAGGGGGCCCGGCGGGGGGCCGGGGGGAGGGCCGCCGGGACGTGGTGCATGCCGGTGGAGTGCCGGGGGGTGCCTGGCTGCCAGACGGCGGTGCCGGAGTGGGTCTGCTGCGCGGCGGCGGCCCGGCGTGCGCCGTGCGCGCCGGCGCTGAAGGCGCCGTACGTGCCGTGGGTGGGGGAGTGGTAGGTGCCGGTGCGGTGGTGGAAGGCGTCGCCGAAGCCGGTGAAGCGGAACTCCTCCTCGCCCGTGCGGTCGCCGGGCAGGGCCCGGTACGACCTGACGTACTCGGCGTAGAGCGCGTCGTAGATCGGCGTGGCCGAGGAACCGCCGGGGGCGTCCGCCGCGCTCCGGGCGGCCGGAACGGGGCGGAAGGCGGGGCGGCGGGGGGCGTCATATGCGTGCACGTAACTGCCAACGACGCGGCGCACCCGGAGGATGCGCCATTTCCCCCCACTCCCACCCTTAGGGGGCCAACCTCCTGAACCGCCGAGGGCGCGCCGGGGCCCCCGGCCGGCCGGCAAGGAACCGTCAGGTGCCCGCCAGGGGCAGGGCCGCGCCCACCAGCTTGCCCTCCGCCGCCGCGCGGTCCAGCGCATCCCGCAGCAGGTCCTCCCTCGGCTGCCGGCCGATGGATCCGACCGGCGCCGCGAACAGCAGCACCTGCTGGTGCTTGCCCGCCGCCGTCCGCCAGCCCTCCGTCACCTGCAAGGGCTGGTGCGCCTGCCACCACGCCACCGGCGATCCCCCGGAGGGCCCCGGCTGCAGCACCGCGTGCAGCCGCCCCATCGCGAGCAGCACCGACCACCCGTGCAGCACCCCCGGCGCCGTCTCGATCGCCGTCAACGGCATGAACCCCTGCTCGATGAGGAGCGGCAGGAAGTCGTCGCCCGCCCCCGTCGCCCCGGGCCGCGCGATCGGCGCCGTCGGCTCGACGACCAGCGCCGGATGCAGCTCACCGGCGATCAGCACGAGCCCGCTGGTGACCCCGAGCACCGCCTGCTCGGGCGCCGCCGCCCCCGGCACCTGCGCCGCCTGCCCGGCCTGCCCCGCCGCCGAGTCCGCCGTGATGGAGCGGACCGCGCCCTGCAACTGCTCCTCGGTGACCTTGACGACCTGCGACGGCAGACAGCCCGCGTGGGCGAAGGCGAGGACGGCGGTCTCCTCGCCGATGAACAGGACGGTGCTCGTGCGCTCCTGCTCGGAGTCGCCCGGGGTACGGCACGACGTGCAGTCGTACCCGCCGGGGGCGTTCTCTCCGGCGAGCAGCCGTTCGGCCTCTTCGTCGCCGATCTCGGCGCGTACGTCGTCGCTGACATCGAGCATGCGCGGCACGGGTGGCTCCCTCGGGATGCGTGCGTGACGGTGCCGGGTGGCTCCCGGCCATGAGCCGGGGGCCCGGCTCATGAAGAACACAACGGAGGACCTGTGGCCGGAGTCACGCCCGCCGGCGAACGGAATCGAACCAACCGACGCACAGGGTGAGAGCGTCCCCGGAATTCGTCACTCCCCGTCAACTGCGCCGACTGTCAGGGAAGTTGACGCGGTGAGGTGGCTCACAGGCCACCTCGTCGCACGGTCGACAAATCCGGAAATCAGGGAATGAAGTGGGTGTCCGGAAAACGCCGCTACCGGAAGTAACGGCTGTGTGGCCTGGCCGTACGGGCCGGCTGTTGCTGCCGGGCCGCCGTCCTCCCTACATTCCTCCGCCGTGTGCAACGAGCACCGCCCGGGCACGTCCGCCGGCCGGACCGGGAGGACGGTCCGGGGCACCACACCGACGGACGGGGCGGCGCACGACGACCGCGTACGACACGTGGCGCGCCGTGCGGCGTCCGGGGGACCCCGGGTATGCCGAGAGGGAACTACATGTCCGCATGTGCCGACAACTCCCGTCCTGACAAGGCCCGTACGACGCCGGCCACGGACCGTGCGCCGCGTGCGCCGCGCACGTCACGTACGGCGCGCCGGGCCGCGGTCCTCGCCGGAGCGGCGCTGCTCGCCCCGGCCGGACTGCTCGCCGCGACCGGCACCGCCGCCGCGGCCGACGCGGGAGTGTGGGACCGCATCGCCCAGTGCGAGAGCGGCGGCGACTGGCACATCAACACCGGCAACGGCTACTACGGCGGGTTGCAGTTCTCCGCCGGAACCTGGCGCGCCTACGGCGGCACCGCGTACGCCGCCACCGCCGACGGGGCCTCGCGGGAGGCCCAGATCGCGGTGGCCGCCAAGGTGCAGCGGGCGCAGGGCTGGGGCGCCTGGCCGGTCTGCTCGGCCCGCGCGGGAGCCACCGGGACCGCCCCGGGCGGCGGGGTGGGCGGCGCCGACGGCGCCTCGAACGGCTCCCGCCATCGGGCGGCACCCGAGTCCGCCCCGTCCCGGCAGCCGGCACGGGCCCCCGAACGCCCGGCGGCGGCGCACACCGACCGCGGTGCCTCGCGCGGCGCCCACGGCGACTACACCGTCCGCACCGGCGACACCCTCAGCGGTATCGCGCAGCGGCACGGCACCAGTTGGCGGCGGCTCTACAGCGCCAACAAGGACGTCATCGGCGCCGACCCCGACGTGATCGTCCCCGGTCAGCGGCTCGCTCTCTGATCCGGAACCCCACGTTCCCTCGTATACCCCCGAGTTCCCCTACCGCCCGTGACGCTTGCACAGGGCAAATGGTTCCACGAACGGGTTATCAATAGCGCATCCGTTCTGGAACAAGATGGTGAGGGAGCCCAACCCCTTTCCGCGGCGGTGGGTCTAACCATGCAGTAGGCGGACGAGCCAGGGGAACTCAGGGGATACAGGGACGCATGCATATTTCTTTCCTTCTGCACAACGCGTACGGGATCGGCGGGACGATCCGTACGACGTACAACCTCGCGTCCACCCTGGCCGAGCAGCACGACGTGGAAATAGTCTCCGTCTTCCGCCACCGGGACGAACCCGTCTTCGCCCCCGGCCAGGGTGTCCGCGTGCGTCACCTCGTCGACCTGCGCCGGGACACCGCCGACGCCGACGACCCCGAACGGCAGCGGCCCGCCGAGGTCTTCCCGCGCGCCGAGGGCCGTTACGAGCAGTACAGCGCCCTGACCGACCGGCGCATCGCCGAACACCTCGCCTCCGTCGAGGCCGACGTGGTGGTCGGCACCCGCCCGGGGCTCAACGTGCACCTCGCCCGGCAGACCCGGCGCGGCCCGCTGCGCGTCGGCCAGGAGCACCTCACCCTCGACAACCACTCGCCCCAGCTGCGGCTCGCGCTGCGCGGCGTCTACCCGAGGCTGGACGCGCTCACCACCACCACGGAGGCCGACGCCCGCTCCTACCGCCGCAAGATGCGGCTCCCGGGGGTCAGGGTGCAGGCCGTGCCCAACCCGGTGCCCGCGCCCGGCATCGAACCGGCCGACGGCTCCGGCAAGTGGGTCGTGGCGGCCGGCCGGCTCGCCCCGGTCAAGCGGTACGACCTGCTCATCAAGGCCTTCGCCAAGGTCGCGGCCGAACGTCCAGACTGGCGGCTGCGGATCTACGGCGGCGGCAAGCAGAAGGACAAGCTGCGCGCCCTGATCGACCAGCTCGGCCTGTACAACCACGTGTATCTGATGGGCCCCGCCCACCCCATCGAGCCCGAGTGGGCCAAGGGCTCCCTCGCCGCGGTCACCTCCAGCATGGAGTCCTTCGGCATGACCATCGTCGAGGCCATGCGCTGCGGCCTGCCGGTGGTCTCCACCGACTGCCCGCACGGCCCCGGCGAGATCATCTCCGACGGCGTCGACGGCCGGCTGGTGAAGGTGGGCAGCGTGGACGCGATCGCCTCCGGGCTGCTCGGCCTCATCAACGACGACGAGCTGCGGCAGCGGATGTCGCACGCCGCGCTCGAGGACTCCGCGCGCTTCGACCCCGCGCGGATCGCCGAGCGGTACGAGTCGCTCTTCACCGACCTCGGTGCCCGCGCCGGCGCCTCGCTGGGCGGCCGGATGCGCGGCTCTTTACACCGTACGCGCGCGGCCCTGCTCGGCAGCGCCTACGCCGTCCGCGACGCCGGACACGCGGCCTGGCGGCAGAAGGGACACACGTCATGACGCAGCCGCTGGCCGACGACCGGCCCCTGAGATCCCCGCAGTCCGAGGAGGACGCCATCCTGCCCCCGCGTGCCGACTGCATCGCCGACTCCGCCGGCGGGCTGACCTTCGACGTCCTCGACGGCGGTGAGAGCGGTCCGGCGCACCTCGTCCTGGTCAGGCGGGGCGCCGAGGACGACGTGGTGCGGCTGCCGTTGACGCCGGTCGCGCGAGGGCGGCTGCGGGCGGTGCTGCCGAGCAGTGTGGAGCTGGCGGAGGGGCGGTGGGACGCGCAGGTGCGGATCGGTGACGCGCGGGCGCGGCGGCTGACTCCCGGCGTCAACGATCTGCGGGCGCTGGTGGACCGGGCGCCGAGTCCGGACGCGGCGCGGATCGCGGTACGGATTCCGTACGCGACGAAGCACGGCAATCTCAGCGTGCGCAGTTGGCTGCGGGGGCCGCACGCGGAGGCGGGCGAACTCACCCTTGACGACACGCGGCTGATGGTTCGTGGCCGGCTCTATGGCGCCGGGCTCGGGGAGGGAGCGTACGTCGAGCTGGGTGCGGGGGAGTCGGTGCTGCGGGCGGAGGTGACGGCGGAGCGGTCGGTGCCGGGGGGATTCGTGTGCGTGGTGGACTACGCGGCGCTCACGCAGGGCGTCTGGAAGCTCTGGCTCCGGCCGGCCGGAGAAACCGGCCCCCGCGTCCGTCTGTCCCGCCTCCTGGACGACGTCCCCGACAAACACGACATCTTCCACTACCCCGGCACGGCCTACCCCCCCAATACCCCCAAACTCCACATAATCCCCGCCTACACCCCCTCCAACGACCTGACCCTCACCACGACGCCGACCACGTAGAACAGCGGGACCGCGCCGGGGGTGCGCCGTTGGGGCGCGGGGCTGCGTCTTCTGCGCGGCTCCGCCGCGGGGGCAGCGAACCGTCGGCCGGGTGAGCGGCCCGCAGGCGGGTGGTGGGCGGGCGACTCACCCGGTGGTCGACTGGTGGGCGCGCGGCTCCGGTTGGGGGGCCTGGGCCGCGTAGTCCGGGTGGTGGAGGTCGAACGCCGGGGACTCCGAACGGATCCTCGGCAGCGCCCGGAAGTTGTGCCGCGGCGGCGGACACGACGTCGCCCACTCCAGCGACCGCCCGAACCCCCAGGGATCGTCCACCTGGACCCGCACCCCGTACCGCGCCGTCCGCCACACGTTGTACAGGAACGGCACCGTCGAGATCCCCAGCAGGAACGCCCCGATCGTCGAGATCGTGTTCAGCCACGTGAAGCCGTCCACCGCGAGATAGTCCGCGTACCGCCGCGGCATCCCCTCCGCCCCCAGCCAGTGCTGCACCAGGAACGTGGTGTGGAACCCGACGAAGAGCGTCCAGAAGTGAATCTTCCCGATCCGCTCGTCGAGCATCCTCCCCGTCAGCTTCGGCCACCAGAAGTAGAACCCCCCGAACGTCGCGAAGACGACCGTGCCGAAGACGACGTAATGGAAGTGCGCGACGACGAAGTACGAGTCGGTGACATGGAAGTCCAGCGGCGGCGAGGCGAGGATGACGCCGGTCAGCCCGCCGAAGAGGAACGACACCAGGAAGCCCACCGCCCACAGCATCGGCGTCTCGAAGGAGAGCGAGCCCTTGAGCATGGTGCCGCTCCAGTTGAAGAACTTCACCCCGGTCGGCACCGCGATCAGGAAGCTCATGAAGGAGAAGAACGGCAGCAGCACCCCGCCGGTGGCGAACATGTGGTGCGCCCACACGATCACCGAGAGGCCGGTGATCGCCATGGTGGCGCCGACCAGCGTGAGATAGCCGAAGACCGGCTTGCGGCTGAAGACCGGGATGATCTCCGTGATGATCCCGAAGAACGGCAGCGCGATGATGTAGACCTCGGGATGGCCGAAGAACCAGAACAGGTGCTGCCACAGCAGCGCCCCGCCGTTGGCGGAGGCGAACACCTGCGCCCCGAACCGCCGGTCCGCCTCGAGGACCAGCAGCGCCGCCGCCAGCACGGGGAACGCGATCAGCACCAGGATCGACGTGAACAGGATGTTCCACGTGAAGATCGGCATCCGGAACATCGTCATGCCCGGCGCCCGCATCCCGACGATCGTCGTCAGGAAGTTCACCGCGCCCAGGATCGTGCCGAACCCGGCCAGCGCCAGGCCCATGATCCACATGTCGGCGCCGATCCCGGGCGAGCGGTCCATGCTGTTGAGCGGGGCGTAGGCGAACCAGCCGAAGTCCGCCGCCCCGCCGGGGGTGAGCAGGGAGCCGAGCACGATCAGACCGCCGAACAGGAACAGCCAGTAGGACAGCATGTTCAGCCGTGGGAAGGCCACGTCGGGGGAGCCGATCTGCAACGGCATGATCTCGTTGGCGAAGCCCGCGAAGGTGGGGGTCGCGAAGAGCAGCAGCATGATCGTGCCGTGCATGGTGAACAGCTGGTTGTACTGCTCGTTGCTCATCAGCTGCAGCCCCGGGCGGGCCAGCTCGGCGCGCATCAGCAGCGCCATCACCCCGCCGGCCAGGAAGAACACGAACGACGTGATCAGATAGAGGTGGCCGATCTTCTTGTGGTCGGTGGTGGTCAGCCAGTCCACCGCGATCCGCCCCGGCGTCCGTCCCGTCCCCGCCGGCCGCCGTACCGCGGCCATGGTCTGCGTCCCCATTCGCCTGCCCCTCCGCCGTCGCGCTCCGGGCTTGCCGTGCCCGCCGCCCCGGCCGGTGGTGCTCGCGCGGGGTGTCCACGAGCACGGCCATGATGGCGCGCCGCCCCCGGCCGCGACAGGGGGCGTGCGGCGGTCCTGTGCGGGAACCGTGTATTTCCCATGGCGTGCCGGGTTCCGCGGCGGAGCGCGGTATCGGCGGGAAAAAGCGTGCGGCGGGGGTGGTGCCCGTACTTCCGTGCGGGTATTCCGAATGGCTTTTCGGGGGCGGCCCCGGCATCGCGGAAGTCGGTGCGGAATTACGTTCGACGGGTGGCCCGAAGGCTGTGAAACCGCTCGTTCGAGTGAACCGGTTGGGCCGAAACGCGTGTCGTTGTCCTGTGACAGAAGCGTGACCGGCGGGGAACGTACGGAGCGTCAGGGGCCGTCGGCATCGGAGGGCCCGGCCGGATTCTCCTGGGCACGGCCTCCGCTTCCCCCGGACGGACGGCGCCGCCTACCGTGGCCGTATGGCACCCATTCCCACACCCCCCGCGGAACCCCACGACTCCCCGGAGGCGTACGTCGGCCAGGAGGCGGCGCAGGCCGAGCGGCTGGCCCGGGAGCGCGGCTGGACCACCGTGCGGTCCCTGGCGCCGGGCACGGTCATCACGATGGAGTACCGCGCCGGACGGCTGAACTTCGAGGTGGCGGACGGCACCGTGACGCGCTGCTGGAAGGGCTGAGCACCCGGGCCCCTGCCGGTCGCCCCGCGCCCCGTTACGGTCAGTTGCCGCCGAGCGGGCGGGCCGAGCCGGCGGCGGCGCGCGGCGAGCGGTCCGAGTGCGGCGGGCGGCGGCTGCCCGCCGGGGTGACCGGCGTGCGCTCGGAGCGCGCGGTGTGCGGCCCCGGCGCCAGGTACGCCGGTGCGCGGGACGCGCGCGTGGCGACGGTCTCCCGGGCCGGGGGATCGATCTCGTCGGCCGTACGGGCCGCCTGCGGCGCCGGAGTGGCCACCGGGGCGACCGGGGTGGGGGAGGCGGCCGGAGCCGGAGCAGGGGGCGCGGCGGGCGCCGGCGCCGGTGCGGGGCCCAGGAGGCGGCTGCGCCAGCGGTCCCGCAGGTCCAGGATGAACGCCTCGGCGCGGGCGATCAGCGGCTCGCACCACGGCAGCCCCAGCAGGATCAGCAGCCCTGCCGTCCAGCCCAGCACCACGTCGCTCAGCCAGTGCGTACCGAGATAGACGGTGGTCAGACCGACCCCGAGCGAGGTCACCGCCGACAGCGCGGAGAGCCAGCGCCGGGCCCGCGGGGTGGAGGCGAGATAGGCCAGGATGCCCCAGGTCACCACGGCGTTGGCGGTGTGCCCGGAGGGAAATATGTCGCCGCCGCGCCACATCTCGTTGGAGCCGATGGCGGTCGCGTAGTGCGGTCCGAGCCGTCCCATGCCGTACTTGGCGGCGCCGACCGTGGCGTTCAGCAGCAGCAGCGCCGCGCCCAGCGTGAGCAGCGGGCGCAGGGTGTGCTGCCGCCAGGAGCGCCAGCCCAGCCAGGACGCCACCATCACCGCCGTGGGGCCGCGCTGGCCCAGCACCACGTAGTAGTCCAGGAACGCGTGGATCTCGGGCCACTGCTGGTACGGCCGGAAGAACATGACCTGCCAGTCGAGCCGCACCAGCCAGGAGGTGATCACCACGGCCCACACGATCGCCCCGTAGAAGGCGAGCGTCCCGGCGAAGAGGACCACGCGGTGCCGGCTCATCCTCGGCACGTCGATGTGGACCGGCCGCTCCGGCTCACGGTCGAGCCGCGCGAACAGCCCGTCCAGACGGGTCAGCATTGCTTCGGTACGCACTCAATCGACGTTACAGCGAGTGAGCTGCCGTCCCCGCACTATCACCGGGTTTGTGATGACGATGTGATGTGGGATTCCTCTCAGCGGAGGCTTATTTTCTGTGTAATTCCTGATCGGAAGCCCGGTCTCCCCTTCATTTCCTTTGATCTTCGGGCGTTCCGGTTATGCGCCCGTATTCAATTCGTTCACCGAATCATCGGCCGGAATTCCCCGGGCGCTCATTGAGCCGTTCGAGGCCGGTCGGGGCGGCCCGAGGGACGGTCACGGCGGCCCGGAACCGTTCAGCCACACCGCCCCGTAGACCGCGGACGCCACCGCGACCACCCCCAGCACCGTCGCCGACCTGCGCGGACGCCAGGCGGCCAGGGCCCGGGCGAGCGGCAGCAGCAGTGGGAAGGCGGGCAGCAGCAGCCGCGGCTTGGAGCCGAAGTAGCTCGACGCGCACAGCGCCAGCGCGGTCACCACCCCCGCGTAGACCAGCAGCGGCAGTGGCTGGCGCTGCCGTACGCACGTCACGTACAGCCACACCACCAGAGCGACTCCGACCAGCAGCCCCAGACCGGCCAGGGCGGCGGGGAACGACGTGAACTTGTCGCCGACGAAGCGGGCGAAGGCGTACCCGCCGTCGAAGCCGTTGCGCCAGCCCGCCTGGACGTCGAGGTAACCGAACGGCCCGCCGCCCGTGCGGTGCCCGACCCACAGGACGTAACCCGCCGCCCCCAGCGGCGCCAGCACCACCCCGAGCAGCCGTGCCGCCGGAACGCGGGGACCGGCCCCGCCCTCGCGCCGCTCCCGCAGGCAGGACCCGGCCGCCGCCGCCCACACCGCGGCCACCACCGCAAGACCCACCGGCCGGGTCAGCCCCGCCAGCAGGGCCAGGACGCCCGCACCGGCCCAGCGGCCGGTCAGCACCGCGTACAGCGACCAGGCGGCCAGCGCGGTGAACAGCGACTCGCTGTACGCCATCGACTGCACGATCCCCACCGGCAGCACCGCCCACAGCAGCACCGCGCACAGGGCCGCCCGCCCGCCGTACACCCGCGCCGTCACGGCTTGGATGCCGCCGGCCGCGGCGAGCGAGGCCAGCGCGCTCACCAGCAGCCCCGCGTCGGCGTACGACAGCGGGGTCAGGGCCGCGCCGAGCCGCTCCAGCCAGGGCAGCAGCGGGAAGAAGGCGAGGTTGGAGTGGACGTCGCCATTGGGCAGCCGCACCTCGTAGCCGTACCCCAGCTCCGCGACCCGGGTGTACCAGAGCGAGTCCCAGCGCGCGGACAGCAGTGTGCGCGGGTCCGCGCCGTGCGCGGCGCTCACCAGCGCGAGCGCCAGCAGGCCCAGCGCGCGCACGGCGGCGTACCCGAGCAGGGCGGGCAGCCGCCCCTCCAACCGTGTCGGCACCGTACGCAGAGCAAGATCGGTCACGCGCTCGATTATCGACGCCGGCCGGGACCGGCCGGGCCCCTTCGCCCCCTCAGCCGCACGAGAGCGTGGTGTACACCACACGCATCACGCGTGAACGTGAGGGGTCCGCCACTGGCCACCGGCCGGAACTCGCGTACTCTGGCGGCTCACTCGCATCGTTGCGTGGGCCCCACGGAGCACCACTCCCTCGGGCCGCAGCCCCGCGGGGACGTCCCCACCCCGTGGATCCGCCGATGCGAGGAACCATCTGGGAGGTACGTACATGTCCGGGACGACCACGGCCGCCGTGCGATGCCGTCGGGAGCCCGGGGCGGGTGCCAACCGCTGGGTCGTCCTCGTCGTCCTCTGCGTCAGCCTGCTGCTCGTCGCCGTCGACGCCACCGTGCTGCACGTCGCGGTACCGGCCGTCACCGAGGACCTCGAACCCGGCGCGATCGAACTGCTCTGGATCGTCGACGTCTATCCGCTGGTCTGCGCCTCGCTGCTGATCCTGTTCGGCACGCTGGGCGACCGGATCGGCCGCAGACGCGTCCTGCTGCTCGGCTACGCGTTGTTCGGCCTCGCCTCGGCGATCGCGGCCTTCGCCGGTGACGCGCACGTCCTCATCGGCGCGCGCGCCCTGCTCGGCGTCGGCGGCGCCATGATCATGCCGGCCACGCTCTCCCTGCTCCGCCAGGTCTTCCCCGACCGGCGGGAGCGGGCGCTGGCGATCGGGGTGTGGAGCGCGGTGGCGGCGGTCGGCGCGGCCGTCGGACCGCTGCTCGGCGGTTTCCTCCTCGAGCACTTCTGGTGGGGCTCGGTCTTCCTCGTCAACATCCCGCTCATGCTGGTCAGCCTGCCGGTGGGGCGGGCGCTGCTGCCGGAGTCGCGGGGCGAGGGCGACGGGCCCTGGGACGTGGGCGGCGCGTGCATGGCCGCCGCCGGGCTGTTCGGCACCGTGTTCGGAGTGAAGCGGCTGGGCGGCGGGGAGCCGCCGCTGTCCCTGCTCACCCTGGTGCCGCTGCTGGCCGGGGCGGTGCTGCTGGTGCTGTTCGTGCGGCGGCAGCGGAGCAGGGCGCATCCGCTGGTCGACCTCGGGATGTTCGCCCGTACGGCGTTCAGCACGTCCGTCGGGTGCATCGTGCTCGCGATGCTCGCGCTGGTGGGCCTGGAGCTGATCGCGGCGCAGTATCTGCAGCTCGTGCTGGGGCTGTCGCCGTTGCAGACGGGGCTGCGGCTGCTGCCGCTGACCTTCGCGGCGATGGCGGCGGGGCTGCTGGGCTCCCGGCTGCTGCACCGCTTCGGGCCCCGGCGCACCGTGGCCGCCGGGTTCTGCCTCACCGCGGGCGCGGTGCTCACGCTCACCGTGATGGGCGGGCACGACGAGCCCGGGCTGCTGCTCGGCGCGTTCCTGCTGCTCGGGTTCGGTCTGGAGACGACGCTGTTCGGGGCGTACGAGTCGATGCTGAGCGAGGCGCCGGTGGAGCAGGCGGGGGGTGCGGCGGCGATCGGGGAGACGTCGTACCAGCTCGGTGCGGGTATCGGGATCGCGCTGCTGGGGAGCGTGATGAACGCGGCGTACGCGCCGGGGCTCGCGTCCGTGCCGGGGGTGCCGGCGGGGGCGTCGGCGGCGGCAAGGCATTCGCTGGGGGAGGCGTATGCGGTGGCCGGGCGGCTCGGGGGTGAGCGGGGTGAGCTGCTGCGGCAGGCCGCGCGTCACTCGTTCGTGCATGGGTTGCATGTGACGTTGCTGGTGAGCGCGGGGTTGCTGCTGGCCGGGGCGGTGATGGCGTTGCGGTTGCCGCGGGCGATGCAGTGCGCGGAGACGCCGGCGGAGGGTGCGGTGCCGGAGGGTGCGGTGCCGGCACCGCGTGGCGTGGAGACGTCCAGGGTGTCGGCGTAGAGGGGCCGGGGGAGGGTTCTTCGCCCCCGCCGCCCCTACCCTTCCCGTCCCTTCAAGGGGCGCTGCCCCTTGGACCCCGGAGGCTCGGTGGGTGGGGTGAGGCGCGGGAGAGCTCGGGGGCTTCTGCGGTGCGGCGGCTGCGGCTGCGTCGTGGTTGCTCGCGCAGTTCCCCGCGCCCCCTAAAAGCCTGGGGGCGCCCCCGGCTTTCAAGGGGCGCGGGGAACTGCGCGACCGGCCACACTCGACCCGCACCCGCCGATCAACCCACCCGCCCCGAGCTCTTCCGCGCCTCACCCCCACGCGGGTGGTGCCGCCTGGTGTTAACGTGCCGTACCTGTTTCCTAGCGTTGCTAGTTTTCGTCGCCGGAGGAGCCCGTGTCCGCGTCCGCCAAGCCCCCCGCCTTCGACCCCACCGACCCCCTCGGCCTCGACGACCTCCTCTCCGCGGAGGATCTCGCCGTCCGGGCCACCGTCCGCAACTGGACGGCCCGCCGCATCGCACCCCACATCGCCGAGTGGTACGAGAACGGCGAACTCCCCGGCATCCGGGAGCTCGCCCGCGAACTCGGCGCCCTCGGCGCGCTCGGCATGTCGCTCACCGGCTACGGCTGCGCCGGCGCGAGCGCCGTCCAGTACGGCCTCGCCTGCCTGGAACTGGAGGCCGCCGACTCCGGCATTCGCTCCCTCGTCTCCGTCCAGGGCTCCCTCGCCATGTACGCCGTCCACCGCTTCGGCTCCGAGGAGCAGAAGCAGACCTGGCTGCCCCGGATGGCCACCGGCGAGGTCATCGGCTGCTTCGGGCTCACCGAGCCCGACCACGGCTCCGACCCCGCCGCCATGCGCACCCACGCCCGCAAGGACGGCACCGACTGGGTCCTCGACGGCCGCAAGATGTGGATCACCAACGGCTCGGTCGCCGGCGTCGCCGTCGTCTGGGCCCAGACCGAGGACGGCATCCGCGGCTTCCTCGTCCCGGCCGGCACCCCCGGCTTCTCGGCCCCCGAGATCACCCACAAGTGGTCGCTGCGCGCCTCCGTCACCAGCGAACTCGTCCTGGACGGCGTACGGCTGCCCGCCGACGCCGTACTGCCGGAGGCGACCGGGCTGCGCGGCCCGCTGAGCTGTCTGTCGCACGCCCGTTACGGAATCGTCTGGGGCGCGATGGGCGCGGCCCGCTCCTGCTTCGAGACGGCCGTGGAGTACGCGCGAACGCGCGAGCAGTTCGGACGGCCCATCGGGGGCTTCCAGCTCACCCAGGCCAAGCTCGCCGACATGGCGGTCGAACTGCACAAGGGGATCCTGCTCGCCCACCACCTGGGGCGGCGCCTGGACGCCGGCCGGCTGCGCCCCGAGCAGGTCAGCTTCGGCAAGCTCAACAACGTGCGCGAGGCCCTCGGGATCTGCCGCACCGCCCGGACGATCCTGGGCGCCAACGGGATCTCGCTGGAGTACCCCGTGATGCGGCACGCCACCAACCTCGAGTCGGTGCTCACCTACGAGGGCACCGTCGAGATGCACCAGCTCGTGCTGGGCAAGGCGCTCACCGGTCTGGACGCGTTCCGGTGACCTGAACACCGGAAAGGGCGCGGGCGCCGGTGAGCGGCCCTGCCTCAGCTCTGGTTGAAGAAGCCGTCGGACGGCCCTCTCATCGCCTCACCGCTGACGATCTCCGTGTCCGCCGGCGTCAGCAGGAAGACCCGGGTCGAGACGCGGTCGATGGAGCCGCGCAGGCCGAAGATGAGCCCGGCCGCGAAATCCACCACGCGCTTGGCGTCGGCGGGCTCCATGCCCGTGAGGTTCATGATGACCGGGACGCCGTCCCGGAAGAGCTCGCCGATGGCCCGGGCGTCCCGGAAGCTGTCCGGGGTGACCGTGGCGATCCGGCGGCTTCTGTCCTCGGCCGCCTCGGAGGCCACCTTCACCCGGGGGTCGGTGACCCAGGCATCGCCGGACTCCTGACCCTCGGCGTAGTCGTCGTCGTAGTAACGCTCGTCATCGTTGTCGTCGACGAGGCCAAGCCAGGCACTCGCCTTGCGCACCGATCCCATGGACGCCTCCTTTCACAGCGGTCCTGCCTGCCTTCCGCATCCCCATGGTCGACCATGATGCGGAGGGAGCGCCAAGGGGATAGACGTCGCGCGGGGGTTTCGTGACGGTACTGGTGCAGAGCGCGTTCGTCGAGAGCCCGCGTTTCCCAAGGGTCGCGACACAAACGGGTGCTGACTGGAAGTGAAATATGATTCTTCACGGCGACCGGGTGACGGCTGATACGGACGAGTGAACGACACGGCGCCCCCGAAGAGCGCGTGAATCCCGTCCGGAGCAGGGCCGGAAGAGACCTTGAACCGGTACGATGCCGCAGCTCAACGCCGTTTTTCCGGTTTCCGCTCCACATCGTGCACACCACCGGGGGAAGTGTCGTGTTCGGAATCGTTCGCCCCTGCCGGCACCGGCTGAGCGAGGGGCTCAGAAATCAGTGGATGGCGCACTTGTGCGGGCTGTGCCTGGCACTGCGCCAAGACCACGGACAATTCGCGAGGGTCGCGACAAATTATGACGGCCTTCTCATATCGGTGTTGACGGAGGCTCAGTCCGCGCCCGCCGCCACGGCGCGGCGCACCGCGGGGCCCTGTCCGCTGCGCGGCATGCGGACCGCGTCCGTCGCCCGCGGCGAGGGCGCCCGGCTCGCCGCCGCGGTCTCACTGGTCCTCGCCTCCGCCAAGGTGCGCGACCACGTCGCCGACGGGGACGGGCTGCTGGCCCGCCGGCCGGTGGCCGTCGCCGCCCGCCGGGTCGCCGCGAGCTGGGGGCGCGCGGGCGCCCGCAGCGGACATGACGTCGGGTTCGACACCGCGCTGCTCGTCGACGCGGTGGAGCGGCAGGCCGGCATCGAGGCACTCGCCGGGCCCGGCACGCCCCTGCTGACGGTCACCGAGCCCACCGAGACGGCCACCGCGGCCGCGTTCGCGCACACCGCGCTGCTCGCCGGGCGCCCGGCCAACGCGGAGCCCCTCGCCGAGGCGGGACGGCTCTTCGGGCGGCTCGCGCATCTGCTGGACGCGGTCGAGGACCAGGTCCAGGACGCCGCCACCGGCGCGTGGAACCCGCTCACCGCGACCGGCACCCCGGCCGCCGAGGCCCGGCGGCTCGCCGACGACGCGCTGCACGGGATCCGGCTGGCGCTGCGCGAGGTGGAGTTCACCGATCCGGCGCTGGCGCACCTGCTGCTCGTGCACGAACTGCCGCGCTCGGTGGACCGGGCGTTCGGGACGGAGTCGTGCGGGCATGGCGGGCACGGTGGCCAGGCGCGGGGGGCGTTCGGCCCGCCGCAGCCCCCGCACGGGGTACCGCAGTCGCCCTACGGCCCGCCGCGGTCCCCGTACGGGCCCCCGCCGTTCGGGCCGCCGGAGCCGCCGCGGCCGCCGGAGAAGCGGGGCTGGCTCGCGGGGTGCGCGGTCGCCACGGGGCTGTGCTGCACCTGCCAGGTGTGCTGCGCCGACGAGTACGAGGGGCCCTGGTCGCGCAAGAAGCGGGAGGGGTGCCTCAGCAACTGCGACTGTGACTGCGACTGCTGTGAGGCGTGCAGTTGTTGCGAGTGCTGTGAGTGCTGCTCCTGTTGCGACTGCGGCTGAGGGCGCGACGGGACCGATTCGCCCCTGAAGATCTCCAAAAACCGGTATGGGCGCAGCCGGGCAACTTCGCACGCATATGAAAGGGTTGTCCGCATGACGACGGACGCACCCGAGGTGTGGAAGCAGTGGCAGGAACACCGTCTGGAGACGGTCTCGGCCCCCTACGGGCCCCTCGCGCTGACCGGCACCCACTGGATCGAGGACTTTCCGGACGGTCGAATTCCGGACACCCCCGGCCGCTGGTCGGCCGAGGAGGACGCGGTCGTGCTCACCGCGCGCGCGGAGGACGGGCTGTCGGTCGACGGGGAGCCCTTCACCGGCAGGATCCGCCTGGTCGCCGACCCGGGACCGGCGGAGGCGGCCCGGGTGGCGCACGGCGAGCGCCGCCTGGTCGTGCTGGTCCGCGAGGACGACTGGGGCGTACGCGTGTATGACCCGGCCGCCCCCGCCCGCCGGGAATTCCGCGGCATCGAGGCCACGCCGTACGACCCGCGCTGGACGGTGCCGGGCCACTTCACCCCGTACGGCGCCCCCCGGACCGTACGCGTGGAGAACGCCGACGGCCGGTACCGGGGGCTGCGGCTCGGCGGGGTGCTCGCCTTCACGCTCGACGGGCAGGACCTCACCCTCCAGGTCTCGGTCCGCGACGACGGCTCGCTGCGGGCCGTCTTCACCGACACCACCGGCGCGGACGGCGCGAGTTACCGCTTCCGGTTCCTGCGCGCGCCGGCGCCCGACGCGCAGGGGAGCACGACGGTGGACTTCAACCGCGCGCACCTCCCGCCGTGCGCCTTCTGCTCCCACTTCCTCTGTCCGCTCCCGCCGCCGGGCAATACGCTGGACGTCGCCGTCGCGGCCGGGGAGCGCACCCTGCGCTGACCCGACGCGCCGTCATCCCGCACGCGTCGCACACCGGTTCACGACAGTTCGCGCACGCCGTCCCTTCCGTATCCACACATGTGCCGGCCGCCCGCGTCGCTCGGCCGAAAGGCGCCCTTGCGTCCGTCGGCCGGGTGACCGAATACTGCCCCCACAGCGCTTGTCAGGGACACGGCGTGTTCGCAACCCGGACGCGTCGGTCCCCGGCTGCGCCTCACCGGGCCCCGTCCCCACGCGGGCCCCCGACTTCCCCCGATGGAGGAACGAAAAGTGAGGATCAAGCGCACCACCCCCAGCAGCGGCATCTCGAGACGGACCCGGCTGATCGCCATCGGTTCGACGCTCGTGGCCGCCGCCGCGATCGCGGTCCCCAGCGCGAGCGCGTCCGACACCGCCGCCACCTTCAGCACCGCCCAGCTCAACCGGGCCGGCGGCTCGGTGCTCGAGGCCAACGTCCCGGGCACCGCCTGGGCGGTCGACACGGCCAACCACCGCGTGGTCGTCACCGTCGACAGCACGGTCTCCCAGGCCGAGATAGCCAAGATCAAGCAAGCGGCCGGCAGCGAGTCCGGCGCACTCACCATCAAGCACACCCCCGGCACGTTCAAGAAGCTGATCGGCGGCGGCGACGCCATCTACGCCAGCAGCTGGCGCTGCTCGCTCGGCTTCAACGTGCAGGACTCGAGCGGGAACTACTACTTCCTGACCGCCGGGCACTGCACCGACGGCGCGGGCACCTGGTGGTCGAACTCCTCCCACTCGACGACGCTCGGCACCACCGCCGGGTCCAGCTTCCCCGGCAACGACTACGGCATCGTGCGCTACACCAACAGCTCGGTGAGCAAGTCGGGCACGGTGGGCAGCGTGGACATCACCAGCGCGGCCACGCCGTCCGTCGGCACCACCGTCTACCGTCGTGGCTCCACCACCGGCATCCACAGCGGCCGGGTCACCGCGCTCAACGCGACGGTCAACTACGGCAGCGGCGACGTCGTCTCCGGGCTGATCCAGACCACGGTCTGCGCCGAGCCCGGCGACTCCGGCGGTTCGCTGTACTCCAACAGCGGCGTCGCCTACGGTCTGACCTCCGGCGGCAGCGGCGACTGCAGCTCCGGCGGTACGACCTTCTTCCAGCCGGTGACCGAGGCCCTGAGCGCGTACGGGGTGCACGTGTACTGATCCGGTTCCCTGTGGTGCCGGCCGTGTGAGGGCCCCCGTACGCCGTGGCGTACGGGGGCTCGCCCCGGTGTCCGTCCCGGAGCTACCGTGAGGTTGGACCAGGTGCGGGCGGGCGGCCCCGACACGCCCCCGCGGCGCACCCTCGCTGCGGACCCGAGGGGGCCGACATGGTCGAGGAACTGGTGACGGCGGGCGTGGCCTTCGTCTGCGCCGCGGGTGTCTACCTGATGGCGGGGGCCAAGGTCGTCAAACAGTACGAGCGCGGTGTGGTCCTGCGGCTGGGCCGGCTGCGGTCCGACGTGCGCGGGCCCGGGTTCACGATGATCGTTCCGTTCGTGGACAAGCTCCACAAGGTCAATATGCAGATCGTGACGATGCCGATTCCCGCGCAGGAAGGGATCACGCGGGACAACGTCACGGTGCGGGTGGACGCGGTGGTGTACTTCCGGGTGACCTCGGCGGCCGAGGCCGTCATCCGGGTCGAGGACTACCGGTTCGCGGTCTCGCAGATGGCGCAGACCTCCTTGCGGTCGATCATCGGCAAGAGCGAACTCGACGATCTGCTCTCCAACCGGGAGAAGCTCAACCAGGGGCTGGAGCTGATGATCGACAGTCCGGCGGTGGAGTGGGGGGTCACGATCGACCGGGTGGAGATCAAGGACGTGTCCCTGCCGGAGACGATGAAACGGTCGATGGCGCGGCAGGCGGAGGCGGACCGGGACCGGCGGGCGCGGGTCATCAACGCGGACGGGGAGTTGCAGGCGTCGAAGAAGCTGGCGGAGGCGGCGGCGCAGATGGCGGACCAGCCGGCGGCGTTGCAGCTGCGGTTGTTGCAGACGGTGGTGGCGGTGGCGGCGGAGAAGAACTCGACGCTGGTGCTGCCTTTCCCGGTGGAGCTGTTGCGGTTCCTGGAGAAGGCGCAGCAAGGGGCGGCGCCGCCCCCTGCTGCGGCTCCTTCGCCGGCGCCGGAGCCTGTGCGGGAGGCGCGGGAGGTGCGGGGGCCGGAGGCGTAGGCCGGCGCCCGGAGGCTCAGGACACAGCCACGTTCGTGGGCGCGGTCCAGCCGGTGGCTCGGATCCATGCGGCCAGGTCCAGGGTGGCCGGCTCGATCGAGCGCACCACCGCGGGGTCCGAAGGGTGTTCCGCCGCCTTCGCGAACTCGCGGAACATCACCCTGTCGAGGTCGGTGGGAAGCACGCTCAACGGGAGGGCCTCGTACCGTGCCGGGAGCCCGGCGCGCGCGCCGAACGCCGCGGCGATCTCGGGACCCGTCAGCTCGTCGCCGACGAGTTCGACGGCTCCGCCGGGCGCCTCCGCGAGGTCGAGCAGGAGCGCGGCGGCGACCCGGCCGATGTCCCTGACCGAGATCATCTTCAGGGGGGCGTCCTCCGGCAGCGGCAGCCTCAGCACGATCTCCCCGTGCTCCAGGCTCGGTGCCATCACGCTCGTGAAGTTCTCCATGAAGGCGGTCGCGCGCACCATCGTGGCCCTGAGGCCGGACTTCCTCAGGTACTCCTCGATCGAGTGCTTCGAGTCGTGGTGCGGCACACCCGACTCCCGGTCCGCCCCGAAGACCGAGTTGAACACGACGTGCGGGACGTCCGCCTCGACCGCCGCGTCGACGAGCGCGGTACCGACGCGGATCTCCGCCTCGACCTCTTCGAGGCTGTTCGCCTCCGGGGTCATGAAGGAGAACCCCTCGACACTCGCCAGCGCCGCGGCAGTCGACGCCGGGTCGTCGGCCCGGACGGCCGCCAGTTCGACGCCGCGGGCGGCCAGCGCCCGAGCCCGGTCGGACCGCGGGTCGCGGACCAGGGCCCGTACCCGCGCCTTGTGGTCCAGCAGCGCGTCGACCACCGCCCCGCCCTGTTGCCCCGTCGCGCCGAAGACCGCGATCGTGCCGGTCGTCTGTGTGCTCATCGCTGCCACCCTTCAGTAGTTCATGGCGTGAACGAAATTAGTTCACGGCATGAACAGTGTCAAGGGTGCGTGCGGGTGCGGCGGGACCTCACGGGGTGACGGGCTGGTCCGAGGTGGGTGCGGAGAGGTCCGAGGTGTCCACGATGGCGGTGGCCACGCGCGCGAAGTCGCGCTGGTCGTCGGGGTCGAGGTTCCTCGCGATCTCGGGCAGGCGCTTGGCGATCTCGGCGTAAATGGCCTCGGCGAGCACCTTTCCCGTGGGTGTCGCACTGAGCATGACGACCCGCCGGTCCTGCGCCGAGCTTGTCCGGCCGACCAACTCGCGCCGCGCGGTGCGGTCGACCAGCTGGCTCAACGCGTTCTTGGTCATACCCAACGCCGCGGCGAGGTCGGCCATCCGCCGCGGCTCGTTCCTGACCGCGCAGAGCAGTGTGGCCTGCAAGGGGGTCAGGTCGAACCCGGCGCAGATCTGCGCGTACTTGCGTTGAATCACGACCGAGAGCCAGAAGAGCTTGTCGCCATAGTCCACATAGTCCACGCCGACCTCCCCGGTACCGATGGCGAACGATCAGCCTACTCGTCGCGGGCCGGCGGACCACGCCACGTACCAGGAACCTGCCGTGGGGCGTCACGCCGCCAGTGAGCCCGGTCCGATCGCTCCGGGGCCGAACTTCGCCCGGACCCGGTCCGCGACCTCCTCGATGCGGCGGACCTTCTCGTCCACCGGGTCGAAGGTGAGCTGGTGCGCGGCCCGCTCGGCGGGGGTCAGCCCCTCGGCGCGCAGCGCGAGGCCGCGGACCCGGGCGCGTTGCAGGCCGAGCGCCTCGTACAGGCGGTAGGCGGTCCGGGTGAGCGCCGCCGAGTGCGCGGTCGGCTCCGGGAGCGCCCGGCCGCGGACGGTCGCGGAGCGGTCGGCGTAGCGCACGGTGAGGGTCAGCGTCCTGCACACGTGTGCGGTGGCGCGCAGCCGGACGCCCAGTTCCTCCGCCGCCGAGAGCAGCGCGCGCCGGTGCCGGCCGGGATCGAGTTCGTCCAGGTCGAAGGAGCGTTCGGTGGCGAGGGAGCGCGCGACCGCGTTCGGGACGACCCGGCCGCGGTCGACGCCGTTCGCCCGCTCGTGCAGCTCACGGCCGGCCTTGGCGCCGACAAGCCGTTGCAGCGTGGCCGGGGGCGCGGCGGCGACCCTGCCCACGGTGTCGAGCCCGTACTCGCACAGCGTGCGGGCGGTGGCGCCGCCGACGCCGGGCAGCGCCCGCACGGGCCGTCCGGCCAGGAACCCGGTCACGCCGTCCGCGGTGTCCGGTACGGCGACGACGGCGCCCGGCGCCGCCTCCCGCAGCGCCATGCGGGCCAGCATCGGGCCGGGTCCGGCGCCGATCGCGCAGTCGATCCCGTGGTGGGCGAGCGACCGTACCCGGAACAGCCGGGCCAGTTCGACGGCGTCCCGGCCGAAGTAGCGCTCGGCGCCGCGCAGGTCGGCGAGCGCCGTGTCCGGCGGCAGCGCCTCGACGACGGGCGTGAACTCCTCCAGCAGTCCGAGCAGCCCGGGCAGGGCCGCCTCGTACATCGGCGGCAGCTGGAAACGTACGCAGAGGATGGTCATCCCGCACTCCCCGGACTCTGGTGCCACAGTTTCCTTCCGCCCGGCGGGCCCTCGCCCGCGGGGCGCAGATCGGCCCAGGGGTGCATCTCGTACCCCGTGGGCATCCGGATGCGCCGCCCCCGGCCGTCGCCCCGGTCGTCGTCCCCGCCCTGCTCCCCCTTGGCCTCCTCGGCCCGCTCCAGTTCCCGTCGCCGGCGTTCCATCGGGTCCGGCGCGGCGGAGCCGGCCGGGCGTGGCAGCCCGTCGGACCCGGCGACCGCCCCGGCCCGGACCCGGCCGCCGCCGGTGCCCCCGTCACGGCCGTCGCCGTCGCCCGCGGTTCCCGTCTCGGCCAGCCGGGCCGCCACCCCCTCGAGCCCTTCCCGCCGGCGTATCTCCAGCAGCTCCGCGAGGTTCCAGGCCGCCGCGCCCACCACGCTCAGGCTGCGCGGGCCGCGCCGCTGGACGACGCCGCGCACCAGCAGCAGCCAGGAGTGGAAGACGGTGTGGGCGCAGGTGTCGTGGGAGTCCTCGAAGAAGGCCAGGTCGACCAGTCCCGTGCCGTCGTCGAGGGTGGTGAAGACGACCCGGCGGCCGGAGCGGATCGGCGGGGTCTGGGTGGCCGCCTTGGCGCCCGCGACCAGCACCGTCTCGCCGTGCCGGGCGTCGCGCAGCCGTCGTGCGGACAACACGCGCAGCTCGTCGAGGAAGGCACGGTGGTCGTCCATCAGATGGCGCGAGGCATCCATGGAGAGGACGCCCAGCTCGGCGCTGAGCCGTTCCTCGTCCGACAGGTCGGGCAGCCCCGCGGAGGCGGTGCGCCGGCCCCCGGCCAGCGGGAGCTGGCCGCCGCCCCCGCCGCGGGCGCCCCGGTGCAGTTCGGTCAGGTGCAGTTGCAGGTCGCGCCGGTTGGCGCCGAACGCGTCCAGCGCGCCGACCTGCGCGAGCCGTCCAGCGACCGGTCTGCTGGGCCGGGCGCGTTCCCAGAAGTCGAGCAGGGAGGCGTACGGCTGTCCGGCGGCGATCCGCCCGGCCTCGGCCTCGCTGATGCCGTGCACGTCCGAGAGGGCGAGCCGCAGCCCCCAGGCGCCCGCACGCCCCTCGCCACCGGACACCAGTTCGATACGGTGGGCGACCCCCGACCGGTTCACGTCCAGCGGCAGCACCGGCACCCCCCGCCGCCGCGCGTCCGCGAGCAGCAGCCGCTTGGGGTACATCCCGGGGTCATGGGTGAGCAGCCCGGCGTAGAAGGCGGCCGGGTGGTGGGCCTTCAGCCACGCCGACTGGTACGTGGGGACGGCGAAGGCCACCGCGTGCGCCTTGCAGAAGCCGTAACTGCCGAACGCCTCGACGATCTCCCAGGTGCGCGCGATCGTCTCCGCGTCGTATCCGCGCGCGGTGGCCTGCTGGGCGAACCAGACCCGGATGCGGCCCTGCGAGCCGGGGTCGGACAGCCCGCGCCGCACCCGGTCGGCCTCGTCGAGTCCGCAGCCGGTCAGGGTGTGCACGAGGTGGATGATCTGCTCGTGGAAGACGACGACGCCGTACGTCTCCTTCAGTGGTTCCTCCAGGTCGGGGTGGGGGTAGCGGACCGGGGTCCGGCCGTGCCGGGCCTCGATGAACGGCCGCACCATGTCGGCGGCGACCGGTCCGGGCCGGAAGAGCGAGATGTCGACGACCAGGTCGTGGAAGGTGGCCGGCTGGAGCCGGCCGACCAGGTCCCGCTGGCCGGGCGACTCGATCTGGAAGCAGCCGAGCGTCTCGGCGGACCGGATCAGCCGGTACGTCGCCGGATCGCCCGGCGGCACCGCGTCCAGGTCGATCCGGTCGCCGCTGGTGCGTTCGACCTCGGCGACCGCGTGCGCCATCGCCGACTGCATCCGCACCCCGAGCACGTCCAGCTTGAGCAGCCCGAGCTCCTCCACGTCGTCCTTGTCGAACTGGGACATCGGCAGCCCCTCGCCGCTGGTCGGCACGACCGGCGTACGGCCGCGCAGGGAGGCGTCGGAGAGCAGCACCCCGCACGGGTGCATGGCGACCCCGCGCGGCAGCGCGTCGAGGGCCTCGACCAGCTCCCAGAGCCTGCCGTACCGCTCCCGCTCGCCCGCGAGCGCGCGCAGCTCGGGCAGCTCGTCGAGGGCCGCGCGGGCGTCACGGGCGCGGATGTGCGGGAAGGACTTGGCGATCCGGTCGATCTCGGCGGGGTCCATGGACAGCGCCGCGCCCACGTCCCGGATCGCGTGCCGCACCCGGTACGTCTCCGGCATCGCGACGGTGGCGACCCGCTCGGCGCCGAACCGGCCGATGATCGCGCGGTAGACCTCGATGCGGCGCGCGGACTCCACGTCGATGTCGATGTCGGGCAGCACCGGGCGCCGCTTGGACAGGAAGCGCTCCATCAGCAGCCCGTGCTCGACGGGGTCGGCGTGCGCGATGCCGAGGAGGTGGTTGACGAGGGAGCCGGCGCCGGAGCCGCGCGCGGCGACCCGGATGCCCATGCCGCGCACGTCGTCCACGACCTGGGCGACGGTGAGGAAGTACGAGGCGAAGTCGTGGTGGGCGATGATGTCCAGCTCCTGGTGCATCCGCTCCCAGTACGCGCGCCGCCCGGTGAGCCCGAGCCGGACCATGCCGGCCGCCGCCCGGGAGGCGAGGGTGCGCTGGGCGGTGCGGCGGTCGGCGCCGACGAGGTGGGGCTCGGGGAAGTGGACGGTGCCGATGCCGAGGTCGTCCTCGGGGTCGACCACGCACTCGGCGGCCGTGGCCCGGGTCTGCTCCAGCAGATGGCGGGCGGTCCCGGGGCGGAAGCCGGCCGCCTCCACGATCCGCTCGGCGGCGTGGGCCATGGCGGCGGTGTCCTTCAGCCAGGCCTCACCGGAGTCCAGCTCCTTGGTGGGGTCGACGGGGACCAGGCGGCGGGCGGCGTCCAGGACGTCGGCGACCGGGCCGAGGCCGGGGTCGGCGTAGCGTACGGCGTTGCTGAGCACGGGCCGCACGCCCTGCTCGGCGGCGAAGCCGACGGTACGGGCGGCCAGGCGCAGGGAGCCGGGTCCGGTGCCGGTGCGGCCGTGCCAGACGGCCTCCAGACGCAGGGCGGCGCCGTACGTCTCGCGCCAGGGCGCGAGCAGCCGGGCGGCGCGGTCGGGGCGGCCGGCGGCGAGGGCGCGGCCGACGTCGGAGTCGGGGCCCAGGAGGACGGTGAGACCGTCGCCGTGGTTGGCGTCCCGGGGCAGGAGCGGGGGGCCGTCGCCGGGCCGCTCCCCGTGGGCCGCGTGGGCCGCCGAAACGATTCTGCACAGATCGGCCCAGCCGGTGGCGCCGTCCCGGGCGAGGAAGGTGACGCGCGGGGCGGACTCGTCCACGAAGGCGCCGCCGCGGACGGGGGTGCGGCGGCGCCCCTTCGGTGCGGGGCCGTACGGGGCGACGGCCAGGTCCACGCCGTACAGCGGGCGGACCCCGGCCGTGGCGCACGCGCGGGTGAACCGGACGGCGCCGGCGAGGGTGTCCCGGTCGGTCAGCGCGAGCGCGTCCATCCCGCGCTCACCGGCCTGCTCGGCCAGCCGCTCGGGGTGTGAGGCGCCGTAGCGCAGGGAGAACCCGGAGGCGGTGCGCAGATGCGTGAACGCCGGCACGACACCACCTCCCGCGGGCGCGTCTTTCGCACCCCACTCGAACATTCGTTCCCTACCCCACCCTACCTCCACCTTCGAACGCGCGTACGAACCCCGCAAACGGGGCCTCACCTGCGGGAAAGGGGGGTCGGGGGTGGCTCAGGGGTGGTTCGGGAGCGGTTCGAGTGCGGGTGTGCGGGGGTGCTCGCGCGGTTCCGGTGGGCTCCGCGCCGTGGCCGAGAGTCCGCCGAGTCCTGTCGCGTCGCGGGTCGCGGAGCTAGTTTGCCCAGGGTGGAGCGAGCCGGGTGCCGTCGGCGAGCTCCGCCTCCAGGCCGGTGGAGGTGGTGACCCAGGAGACGGCGGTGCGGCCGGCGGGGTTCTCGATGCCGAGGGTCGTGCCCGGGTTGACGACCACGGCGTCGCCCGCGACGGCCCGCTCGGTGCGCCCGTCGAGGGTGATCAGCAGCTCACCGTCGAGCAGGTGGAAGACCTCCTCCCGGCTGACGGTGTGCGCGGGCGCCGTGGCCCCGGCGGGAATCTCGACCCGCCAGGCGCACAGCTCCTTGCTGCCGGTGTGGGGGGCGGCGTACGAGACGAAACGGGCGCCGTGGACCTCGTGGACCACGGCCTCGGACGAACGGACGACGGGCATGGGGACCTCCGGTGGAGAGGGGTGGGAGTTATTTGGTCAAGCTGCTTGACCATCTGGACCCCCTCATGGTCAAGCAGCTTGACCAATTCGTCAAGGGTGTTCTAATGCCTGCGTGGAGAACTCCGAGGCCCTGGCCCTGTCCGCCGCCCTGCTCGCCGCCGCCGGTGAACTCACCCAGCGCATCCACGAGGGCGTGCTCGCCCGGGGCTTCGAGGGGCTGCGGCCCGCCCACGGGTTCGCGTTCACCCGGCTCGCTCCGGACGGGGCGACGGTCACCGACCTCGCGCTGCACCTCGGGGTCACCAAGCAGGCCGCCAGCCAGCTCGTCGACGAGCTGGTGCGCAAGGGGTACGTCGAACGCCGGCCGCATCCGGAGGACGCGCGGGCGCGGCTCGTGGTGATGACCGGACGCGGCTGGGCCTGCGCGCGGGCGGCGGAGGAGGCGGCGGCGGAGGCGGTGCGGCCGTGGGCCGAGCGGTTGGGGGAGCAGGGGGCGCGGGCGCTGCGGGGGGCGTTGCTGACGGTGGCGCCGCGGGGGCCGGTGCGGCCCACGTGGTGACGTCCGTGCCGTTCGGGGGCGGGTGCGGAGCCGGTCGGCGGGCCGCTGGGCCCGGAACCGCGGGCGGGGTCTGCCCGGCCTGAGCCGCCGGGCAGACCCCGCTGGTGGGTGTGTCGTTGGCAGGTGGGTCGTCCTGCGGTGCCTCGGTCAGCGGCCGTGGCGGCCCGCGTGGGTCGCGCGGCGGCGGACCGAGGCGAACAGGGCCGCCGCCCCGAGCGCGAGGGCGGCGGCGCCGCCGATCGCGACGTACGTGGTGTGTCCGTCGGCGCCGGTCTCGGCGAGGTTGCCGGTGGCGCCGTCGGCCTTCGGCTGGTTGGCCGAGGTGTCCTCGGCGGTGGTGTCGCCGCCCGTCGTGGTGCCGGTGGCGGTGGTGTCGTCCGACTTGGCGTCGGCGGGGCGGGGCTCCGCCGAGGTGCTGGCGTCCTGGTCGCCGTGGCCGTGGTGCTCGATCGTCGACTTGTCGGCGCCGGCTTCTATCTGCTCGTTGGTGGGGGCGGAGGCGGCCGGGGCGGGGGCCGCGCCGCCCGAGCCGCCGCTGTCGCTGTCGCTGCTGCCGTTGGTTGCGGTTCCGCTGCCGCCGAAGTCGACGTCGGAGCAGGAGTAGAACGCCTCCGGGCTGTCCGAACGCTGCCAGATCGCGTAGAGCAGGTGCTTGCCGGAGCGCTGGGGGAGGGTGCCGGAGAAGGTGTAGAAGCCGTTGACCGGGGACGGGTCGGTGGAGGTCGCGACCGGGTGGTCGAGGTCCAGGTCCTTCCAGGCGAGGGGCCCCGCGGGGTCGTAGCCGGACTTGGTGACGTACACCTTGAAGGTGCCCTTGTGGGGGGCGGTGACGCGGTACTTGAAGGTGTACGCGCCGCTCTTGACGGAGGTGGTGGGCCAGTCGGTGCGGGCCAGGTCCAGGCCCTTGAACTCGTCGTTGTTGGCGCTGCAGAGCTTGCCGTCGGGGATGAGGGTCTGGTGCCGGCCGGCGGCGTCGCCGATGCGGATGCCGTTCCAGTCGTAGAGCGCCTGGGTGCCGCCGGCGGCGACGGCCGCCTTGCACGCGGCGGACTTCGGGGACTCCGGGCCCTCGGCGTAGCACTGGGCCACCCGGCTGACCGGGTCGCCCATGGTGCCGTGGGCGGCGGCGGGGGTGGCGGCGAGGGCGGTCAGGGCGAGGGGGGCGCCGGTGAGGAGGGCGAGGGCGGTGGTGCGGCGGCGGGGGCGGCGGCTGGGGGCGGGCATGGGGGGCTCCTCGGGGTCCTGGGCGGCGGGTGCGGTCAGCAAGTTAGCCGCGGAGGACGGGGGAAGCCGCTGTTCGGGGCGGGGGGAGGGGATCCTTATGCTCGCGTTAAGGGAGTGCTCAGGCTGGGCTCAGGGAGAGGGAGTGGGAGGCGGTTTTCTCGCCCCCGCCGCCCCTACCCTTCCCATCCCTTCAAGGGGCTCCGCCCCTTGGACCCCGGGGGTGCGTTGTCGGCTGACCGCCGGTGGGGACTTCTCGCGCAGTTCCCCGCGCCCCTGAAGGGGCACGGTAGCTGCTCGCGCGCACCGCGGCGGAGCCGCGCAGATGTCGCGGTCCTGCGCCCCTTTTCGGCGCGCTGTCAGCCGTCCGGCCACCAGGTGCGGTGGATGTCCTTGCGGACCTCGGGGCGCTCGGCGGGGCGTTCTTCGGTTTCCTCCCGTACGCGGCGGGAGGCCGACTTCCTCAGCGGCTTCTGCACGGTTGTCCGGCGCATGGCTGCCTCCTAGCGAGATCACCAGGTCCCGCGTTCCCGCGGGCTGGACCTCTACCCGGAGCCTGGCCCATCCCACCCTCGATGTCAGTGGCGCTTGTCACGATTGGGCTGTCAGTGGTACCTGCCACGCTGGCCCCATGAGCACCCACAGTGAGAGCGGACCGGCCACCGGTGACGACTGGGACGCGCTGGCCGCCACCTTCGACGACGAGCCGGACCACGGGCTCGGCGATCCGCGGGTACGCGCCGCCTGGGCCGAACGGATGCGCCGCTGGCTGCCCGGCGACCCCGGTGAACTGCTCGACCTCGGCTGCGGCACGGGCAGCCTGTCGCTGCTCGCCGCCGAGGCGGGGCATCGCGTCACCTGCGTCGACCTCTCCCCGGCCATGCTCGACCGGGCCCGGGCCAAGCTCGCGGGGCGGAACGCGGAGTTCCTGGCCGGGGACGCGGCGGCGCCGCCCGTGGGGGAGCGGCGTTTCGACGCGGTGCTCGTCCGCCATGTGCTGTGGACGCTGCCCGACCCGGCGGGCGCCCTGCGGCGCTGGCACGGTCTGCTGCGGCCCGGCGGCCGGATGGTGCTGGTCGAGGGGGTGTGGGGCACGGTGAGCCCGGTCGGCATATCGGCGGACCGGATCACCGGGCTGCTCGCGCCCCTCGTCGAGGAGGTGGCGGTGGAGCGGCTGTCGGGTGACTCCCCGCTGTGGGGGCGGGAGGTGACGGACGAGCGGTACGCGGTGGTGGCGGTCAGCTGAGGAGGTCCGGGAACGCGGGGCTCAGGGCCAGCGCTTCGAGGGTGTTCAGGGCCTGGAGCGCGGCCCCGGCCGCCTCGGGGTCGGTGCGGGAGAGATTGCTCTGTTCGAATTCGTCCTCGTCCAGGCGGAGGACCGTCGTGCCGTCGGCCGAACGCCACAGATCCAGGTCCAGGTCCTCCGAGACGAGCTCCGTGCCGGTCAGGGTGGCGGGGCGGGTGATGTCGCAGTACCAGCCCTTCAGAGTGCCGGCGGCGTCGCGGACCTCCTTGACCGCGTACCAGCGGTCGCGCCAGTAGTACTCGGTGAAGACGTCGCCCGGCGCGAAGCGGACGAAGCCGAAGTCGCGCACGCCGGGGTTCGACCAGGGGGCCCGTACGGTGATCCGGCGGCCGTCGTCGGCGAGAAGCTCCGCGGGGTAGCGGATCTTCGTGCGGCCCGCCTTCCGGAGCACGACCCCGACCGTGCGCGCGGCACGGTCAGGCGAGGGTACGGACATGGCGCACCTCCGTCGCGCAGATTTCGTACCCGAACCACTTGTTGATCGCCAGCATCGGCCCGTTGCCGCCGTCGTTGCCCGTCAGGGCCTCGGTGAGGCCGGCGGCGCGGGCGCGGTGCAGGGAGTCGTTCTTGGCGAGCTTGGCCAGGCCCCGGCCCCGGTACGCGCGGGCCGTGCCCGTCATCACCGTGCCGTAGCGGGTGCCGCCGTTCGTACGGGCCATGGTGAACGCCGCCGGGCGGCCGTCGACGACCACCACCGACGTCAGCTCGTGGCTGGTCAGCGGATGGTTCCAGGTGCCCTTCAGCCAGTCCTCGTAGTCCGTCATCTCGTAGTCGATGTCGCTGGGCTCGTCCGACAGCGTCTCCGCGTCGAGCGCGAACAGCGGGCGCGGGTCGGCGGCGAACGCGGTGCCGGGCAGCACCTCCACGCCGGGCGGCGGGGGCTGCAGCGGCGGCAGGGAGCCGTCCGCCAGTCCCAGACGGAGGAAGTGCGCCGAGCGGCTCGCCCGGTAGCCGCGCCGCTCGGCGAACGCGCGGTTCGACGGGGAGTCCAGCACCCAGGAGTACACCTCCCTCACCCCCAGGCCCCGCAGCCGCTCCTCGGCGGCCCGCACCAGCGCCGTACCCGCGCCGCGGCCCTCGTGGTCCGGGCGTACGTAGATGTTGAGGTCCGCCAGGCCGGGCCGCGGGCTGTCGTGCACGACACTGACCTGGGCCGAGCCCACCGCCTCGCCGTCCACCCTCGCAAGGAGCGGCTGGTAGTGGGAGTCCGGATGCGCGTGGCGCAGGTTGTAGGCGATGGCCTCGCCGGTCAGCAGGACGAAGGGCAGCGCCTCGTCGCGGATGCGGGCGAAGGCCGCGCAGTCGGCGGCGTCGGGATGCAGGGCGTGCACGGTCACGGTCGGGGTCATGCCGCGGAACGGTACGGGGAGCGGGGGCGCGGGCGCCTTCGAATATTTCCCGCGCTGCGCGAGAATCGGGACGTGAGTCTGAAGATCGACATCATCGACAGTACGGAGGGCGGCGCGCCCTACGAGCAGGTGCGCGCCCGGATCGCCGAGCAGGCGCGGTCGGGGGCGTTGCCGGTGGGCTACCGGCTGCCGACCGTCCGCGGGCTCGCCGAGACGCTGGGCCTCGCCGCGAACACCGTCGCCAAGGCCTACCGGGCGCTGGAGGCCGACGGCGTGATCGAGACCCGGGGGCGCAACGGGACGTACGTCGCCGCCGCCGGCTCCGCCGCGGAGCGGACCGCCGCGACGGCCGCGCGGGAGTACGCGGAGCGGGTGCGGCGGCTGGGGCTGGGGGAGGACGAGGCGCTGGCCGCCGTCCGGGACGCCCTGCGGGCGGCGTACGGGGGGTAGGGCAGGCCACCAGGGGCTGCCGCCTTCAGCGCGAGGGGCGGGGGCGCATCGGGGGCAGGTGGTGGGGGGTGCGGGTCACGGTCCGGCCCGCCGCCCGGGCCGTCCGGGCGAACAGCATCGCGTCCAGGACCGCCGCGCCCTGCGGGTCGTTGTTGAAGTAGGCGTACACGTCCGACTCGTCCGGCCAGGCCTCCGCGATGCGGTGCACCCAGCTCGACAGGGACTGCCGGCCGTAGTGCGGCCGGCGGCGGGCACGGCCCGAGTGGAAGCGGACGTACCCCCAGTCGGCGGTGCGCCACAGCGGGGTGACCGGGCGGGAGAGGACGTCCGCCCAGCACAGCGCGGCGGCGTGCGCGGTGAGGACCTCGCGGACCGCCGGGGTCCACCAGGACTCGTGGCGGGGTTCGACGGCGACGCGGGTGCCGGTGGGGAAGTGGGACAGGCAGGCGTCGAGGAGGGCGGGGTCGGCACGGAGGGTGGGGGGCAGCTGGAGCAGCACCGGGCCCAGGCGGTCGCCCAGGCCGGCGGCGTGGGTCATCAGGCGGTGTACCGGTTCCTCGGGGTCGCGGAGACGCTTGATGTGGGTGAGGAAGCGGCTGGCCTTGACGGCGATGACGAAGTCGGGCGGGGTGCGGGTGCGCCAGCGTGCGAATGTGTCGCGGGTGGGGAGGCGGTAGAAGGCGTTGTTGATCTCCACGGTGGTGAAGTGGGTGGCGTACTCCTCCAGCCAACGGGTGGTGGGGAGGGCGGGGGGATAGAGGACGTCCCGCCAGTCCTTGTACTGCCAGCCGGAGGTGCCGACGAAGAGGGGCATACAGGTATGTAAGCACCGGGTGGGCGGGTTCGTGGGCGGGCGCGGGTGCGGGTGCGCCGGGGCTCGTCGCGCCCGGGCGGCGAATCCGCGCATCGACACCGCCCCGCGCCGCGTGAAAGCGGGGGCGCCGCTTGCGGGGCACCCCTACAGGTACAGGCCCGACTCTCCGTCCCGTTGGTCCGGGACCGTCGTGGGGTTCGTGCCTCGGTGCAGGGCGTAGAGCTCGGCGAGGGTGGCGCCGTCGCGGGGGACGGCGGTTTCGCGATCGGGGACGTCGGGGCCCAGCCAGGCGAGGGCCTCGGGGCGGGTCAGGGGACCCACCTCGATGCGGGCCAGGCAGCGGCCGGGGCGGACGACGGCCGGGTGGAGGCGTTCCAGATCCTCGTTGGTCGTCACGCCCACCAGCACGTTCCGGCCCTGGCCCAGCAGCCCGTCCGTCAGGTTCAGCAGCCGGGACAGCGCCTGGCCCGCCATGTGCCGCGCCTCGCCGCGGATCAGTTCGTCGCAGTCCTCCAGGAGCAGCAGCCGCCACCGCCCCTTGCCGCCCGCGTCCTCCTCGCCGATCGCGATGTCCATCAGATAGCCGACGTCACCGAACAGCCGCTCGGGGTCCAGCACGCAGTCCACCTGGCACCAGTCCCGCCACGAGCGGGCCAGCGTGCGCAGCGCGGAGGTCTTGCCCGTGCCCGGCGGGCCGTGCAGCAGGAGCAGCCGGCCCGCGATGTCCTCGGGGGTCGTCTTCATCAGACCGTCCATCGCCTCGGCCACCGGCGCGGTGTAGTTGCCCCGCACCTCCTCCCACGAACCCGCCGAGATCCGGCGCGTGGTGCGGTGCGGGCCGCGCCGCGGGGACATGTACCAGAACCCCATCGTGACGTTCTCCGGCTGCGGCTCCGGCTCGTCGGCCGCGCCGTCCGTCGACTGGGCCAGCACCTGCTCCGCCAGCTCGGCGGTGGTCGCGGTGACCGTGACGTCGGCACCGCGGTTCCAGCGGGAGATCAGCAGCGTCCAGCCGTCGCCCTCGGCGAGCGTCGCGCTGCGGTCGTCGTCGCGTGCCGTGCGCAGTACGCGGGCGCCCGGCGGCAGCAGGGTCGCGCCCGACCGCACCCGGTCGATGTTGGCCGCGTGGGCGCAGGGCTGCTCGCCCGTCGCGAAACGGCCGAGGAACAGCGCGTCGACGACGTCGGACGGGGAGTCGGAGTCGTCGACGTTGAGCCGGACCGGCAGGACGTCGTACGGGTTCTCGTACGAGGTCTCGTACGGGTTCTTGTACGGGGTCGCGGACGTGTTGTCGTGCGGCTGCCGGACGGGCGGCTGCGGCTTCTCGGACGGGGTCGCGGACATGTCGCCATGATCCGTCAGGAACGCGGCCCGTGCACCGGATTTCTCCCGGCCCGTGCCCGGTCGTCCCCCTGAGTGGACGTCAACTCGGGCGACGACACGCGGTCACCTGTACCGGTGAACCGCCCCGGCGGTCCCCGCGCGGACGCCTACGCGCAGGTGACCGGCGCCTTACCGCTGTTGAACAGTCGTCAACAATTTTGGCATGAGCACTTCCTGTCAACACGCGTAGCTGCTACCACGGTGGTGGCAGAGATCCTGCTAAAGGGAGGTTCCATGAGACGTTCCCGAATCGCGGCATACGTGACCTCACTCCTCCTCGCCGTCGGCCTCACCCTCACCGGGGCGGCCACGGCGCAGGCGTCCTCGGTCGCGGCCGGCACCGACTACGTGGCCCTCGGCGACTCCTACTCCTCGGGCGTCGGCTCGGGCAGCTATCTGAGCTCCAGCGGCGACTGCAAGCGCAGCACCAAGGCCTACCCCTACCTGTGGCAGGCCGCCCACTCGGTCTCCTCGTTCAGCTTCCCGGCCTGCTCCGGCGCCACCACCAGTGACGTCATGTCCGGCCAGCTCGCCACCCTCACCTCGGCCACGGACCTCGTCTCGATCAGCGTCGGCGGCAACGACGCGGGCTTCTCCGACGTCATGACGACCTGTGTGCTCCAGTCCGACGCCGACTGCCTCGCCCGGATCGACACCGCCAAGTCCTACGTCGACTCCACGCTCCCGGGCCGGCTCGACACCGTCTACTCCGCGATCCGCGCCAAGTCCCCCGCCGCCCGCGTGGTGGTCCTCGGCTACCCGCGCTTCTACCAGCTCGGCACCACCTGCCTCGGCCTCTCCGGGACCAAGCGCGCCGCGATCAACGACGCGGCCGACCACCTGGACGCCGCCCTCGCCAAGCGCGCCGCCGACCACGGCTTCGCCTTCGGCGACGTCCGCACCACCTTCACCGGCCACGAACTGTGCTCCGGCTCGGCCTGGCTGCACAGCCTGAGCCTGCTCAACATCGGCGAGTCGTACCACCCGACCGCCGCCGGACAGTCCGGCGGCTACCTGCCCGTCCTGAACAGCCTCGCCTGACCGACCGGTTCCGCCGACCCGGGGGCCCGTCCGCGATCCACGCGGGCGGGCCCTCAGCCGTCCGAGGAGGAGGACGAGGAGGACGCGGACGAGGACGAGTCACTGCTGGACGGAGTGTGATCGACGCACTTCACGGAGAGGGCAAGGGAGTTGGAGGTGGCACGTACGGGAGAGCGGACCTCGGCCCAGATGCTGCCGTCGGAGTCCTTGCCGCGGACGCTGACGGAGTCCTTCCACCGCACGCCCCTTCCGCCGGCGTCGAACGGCTTCGTGCGCCAGCCCGAGACCGGGCCGTCCCAGGTGTTCCAGCGGTACTCCACCGTCGTGGGCGCACGCTTCACCGTGACGTCCAGTTCGATGTCGAGGTCATGACGGCCCGCCGCGCATTCCCCGGTGTAGGGGTTGGCACCGGTGATCGTCACCTTCACCGACTGCGCGGGCGGCGCCGCCGACGTCGTACGACCGCTGTGGCTCGAGGTGTCCTCGCTCCCGCTCGCACTCCGTCGCGGACCGCCGCCGTCGCTTCCGCTCTCCGCCCCGCTCGTCGTCGCCCCGCCGCCCTTCGTGTCCGGATCGTCGTCGCCCCGGTCGAGCAGGGCGTACGTCAGCCCCGCGAGCGCCAGGGCGAGGGCGAGCACACCGGCGACGAGGACGACGACCGTGCGGCGGTCGCGGCGCGGAGGCGCGGGAGAGGGCGGGGCCGTGACCGGTGCGGCCGTCGTCGTCGGCTGCGGCGGGCCGGGGTCCGGGAGGGCGGCGAGCGTCGGGGGGTACGGCGTTCCGGCCACCGGCGGGGTGTCGCCCGCGGCGATCGCCCGCAGGCCGTCCTCGGCCCGCCCGGCGGTGATCCGCTCCGCCGGATCCTTGCGCAGCAGTCCCTCGATCACCGGCGCCAGCGGACCCGCCAGGCGCGGCGGCGGCAACGCGTCGTCGACGACCGCCCGCAGCGTGCTCAGCGGGGTGTCCTGGCGGAACGGCGTGGCGCCCTCCACCGCCGCGTACAGCAGCACACCGAGGGACCACAGGTCGGACTCGGGACCGGGATCCCGGCCCAGCGCCCGCTCGGGGGCCAGGAACTCGGGCGAGCCGATCACCTCGCCGGTCATGGTCAGCGCGGAGCTGCCCTCGACCCGGGCGATGCCGAAGTCCGTGAGGACCACCCGGCCGTCGTTCGCCATCAGCACGTTGCCCGGCTTGACGTCCCGGTGCAGCACCCCGGCCGCGTGCGCCGCCCGCAGCGCGGACAGCACCTCGGCACCGATCCCCGCCGACCGGCGCGGCGGCAGCGGGCCCTCGGCGTCCAGCAGGTCGGCGAGCGTGATCCCGCGGACCAGCTCCATCACGATCCACGGCCGGCCGTCCGCCACGGCCACGTCGTACACCGTGACCACATTGCGGTGCGCGACCCGCGCCGCCGCCCACGCCTCCCGCTCCAGCCGGGCGTACATCCGCTCCCGCTCGGGCACCGGCAGCCCGTCGGGGGCACGCACCTCCTTGACGGCGACCTCGCGCCGCAGCACCTCGTCACGGGCCCGCCACACCGTTCCCATGCCGCCCTCGCCGAGCGGCGACAGCAGCCGGTAGCGTCCCGCGACCACCCGCTCATGGCCCGGTTCTCCGTCGGACACGGGCGTCCCCCCCCGTCGCGTCGAGTGCGCCTGCCACGCCTGTTCAAAGTAGCTCAGCCGAGGGCGGTTGCCGCCCCCCTGAGCACCAGTCCGGCGCCGAGGACCAGGACCACGCAGGCCGAGCCCAGCGGCGCCGCCCGGCGCACCAGTGCCACCGCCGCGCCGCCGGTCCGGCGGGGGCGGCGGTCCAGCAGCCGGCCCACCCCGCCGCCGAGCCGGACGACGGCGAAGCCGGCCGCGGTCAGCGTCAGGGCGAGCCCGACGCCGTACGCCACGACGAGCAGCAGCCCGAACCAGGCCTGGCCCAGCGCGGCGGCGCCGACCAGCACGACGACGGCGGACGGCGAGGGCACGAGCCCGCCCGCGAAGCCGAGGAGGAGGGTGCCGCGGAGGGTGGGGGCCGTGGGGTGGGTGTGCGGGGGCCCGTTTCCGTGCGTGTGTTCGTGCCCGTGGGGGTGGGCGTGGCCGCGGGGGCGGGTGGGTGCGTGGCTGTGGTCGTGGTCGTGGTCCTGCGTGTGGCTGTGCCCGTGCCCGTGCTCGTGTCCGTGTGCGTGCCCATGCCGGTTGTGCCAGGCCCGGCGTACGAGGGTGACGCCCGCCGCGGTGACGAACGCGCCGCTCGCCAGGCCCAGCCAGGTGATCACCGACGGCGCCGCCGCCGAACCGGCCGTGACCAGCAGGCCCAGGGCGACGACGCCGAGGGTGTGGGTGACCGTCACCGACGCGGCGAGCGGCAGGACGTCCCGCGGCCGGGCCCGGCCCCCGCGTGCCGCGGCGGTCGCGGCCATCAGGGTCTTGCCGTGGCCCGGCGCGAGCGCGTGCAGCGCGCCGAGGCCGACCGCGAGCAGCACGGCGAGCGCGGCGAAGCCGAGGGTGAGGTCGTGCCGGGCCACCAGGTCGTCCAGCGCACGCGTCCAGCGGTCGGCGCCGCGCGGCAGCACCGAGGCGGCCGGGGCGTCGTCCTGCCGTTCCCGGGACAGCGCGGGGCCGCCCGGGCGCACGTCGAACGCCGCGTGCACGGTGTGCGCGGGGGAGGACAGCAACTCCTTCGGATACGTGGTCAGTTCGCGGGATACGGATTTCCCGGGCACGTCGGAGCCGGTGAGCGTCGTACGGTCGCCGCGTGCGGTGATCTCCCGCCAGCCGGGACCGGAGGCGGTGCCGCCCGCGCCGCGGAACTCCACGCGGACGGTGCCCTTCTCCGGCAGCGGGGCGGTCAGCCGGCACTCCACCCGCAGGGTGTCCAGACCCGCCTGCCCGGGGCGGCGGTGCGCCGCGCTCGCGGTGACGGTGAGCCGGGCGGCGCGGTCCGCGACGGTCACCTCGCTGCCGCGGGCGGCCTCGGCGCACCGCTGCCGGGCCCAGCCGGTGAGGCCGCCCGACCGTTCGATGTCCGGCCCGGCCTGGGTCGCCGGGATCTCGGCGAGGTCCTCGACGTGGTCGACCCGCAGCGATCCGGGGGCGGCGACCAGGCCGTCGTACCGGTTGACGGTGAAGTTGCCGAGCGGATGCGCCGCCGCCTGCCCGGCGGGCAGCAGGACGAGCGCGGCGACGGCGGTGACGAGTCCGGCGGCGAACGCGCGATGACGGGGCTTCACTCGGCGGCCCCCAGGGACTTCAGCGCGGTACGTGCCGTGCGGGCGCCGAGCGGCGCGAAGCCCGGGTTGAGGTCGAGGGCCGCCGTCAGGGAGGCGCGGGCCCGGTCCGGGTGGCCGGCGGCCCGCTCGATCATGCCCCGGTGGTAGAGGAAGGAGGCGTTGCGGTAGCCGGTGGCGGTGGCCCGGCGCGCGTACGGCAGTGCCTGGGCGTCCTCGCCGTTGACGTGCAGCGCCCAGGCGAGCGCGTCGGCCGTGTGCACGGTGTGGCGGCGCTGCCACTCGGCGCGGGCCGCCTTGAGCGCGGCCCCGGGGTCGCCGTGGTCGGCCGCGGCGAGCGCGGTGTCGAGGTCGGCGTCCACGCCGTTGGCGCGGGCGAGCGAGACCCAGGCGTGCACCAGGGCGTACTGGTCCCGGGCCCTGGCCGCGTCGCCCTCGGCGCCCCGCTCCTCGTACAACTCGCCCAGTTCGACGAGGGGTTGGGGGAGCGGGGAACGGGCCACGACCTGTTCCATGCCGCGGATCGCGGCCGTACGGTCGCCCAGTGCGGCCTGGGTGCGGGCGCGGCCGTCGAGTGCGGGCAGATACCCGTCGTCGGCGGCGAGCGCACGGGCGTAGTGGTGCAGGGCGGTTTTGTACTCGCCCTGGTTCCAGGCGAGTTGGCCGAGCGCGGTGGCCACGTACGCGATGTCGCCGCGGGTGGTGGCGGTGTCGAGCGCCTGGGTGAGGACGCGGCGGGCGGTGGTGACGTCGCCGCGCAGTTCGTGGACGTAGGCGTAGCGGGTGAAGACGGGGATGCCGGGGCGGCGGGAGTCGGCGAGGTCCGCCGCCTTCGAGGCGTCGGTGTAGCGGCCCAGTTCGACGAGGGCGTCGATGCGGGAGGACAGGGCGCGTTCGCTGTACGGGTTCTCGGTGAGGGCCTCGTCGGCGTACGTCAGGGCGCCGTGGAAGTCGTGCCGGGCGGCGGCGAGGGCGGCGTGGGCGGCGAGGGCGGGGTCGTGGTGGGGGTCGATCTTCAGGGCGCGGGTGAGGGCCTTGTCGGCCTGGGGGTAGCGGGAGGGGTCGCCCTCGGTGCGGGCCTGTTCCACGTAGGCGAGGGCGAGGGTGGACCAGGCGGTGGGGTCCTGGGGCTGGGCGCGGAGGTGTGTCTGGAGGGTTTCTATGCCGGCGGCGAGGTCGTCGCCGGTGAGCTGTTGGGTGGGGGTGGTGGTTGTCGTGGTCGTGTGGTGGGAGGCGGTGGGGGGTTGGGCTGCGCCCGCGGCTATCGCGCCGGTGGTGAGGGCGATGGCCAGGGCTGTGGCGGAGAGGGTGAGGTGGAGGCGGGTGGGGGTGCGGGGGGTGGTGGGCGTGCGGGTGGTGGGGGTGCGCGTGGGGGATTTCGCCCCCGCCGCCCCTGCCCTTTCCCGACCTCCGGGGGCTTCGCCCCCGGGCCCCCTGGGGGTGTTGTCGGGTGCGGGCTCGTTGGGGCTGGTCGCGCAGTTCCCCGCGCCCCTGGAGGCCCTGCGGGCCTCCTCGGGGTGCTCGGGTGGGGTGGGAGGCATGGTGTGTGTCTCCTTGGGTCAGTAGTACGTGCGGCGGGTGCGGCGGCGCCACCAGATCAGGGCCGTGGCGATGAGGAGGAAGCCGGCGGCGCCGGCTGCCGCGGATGTCACGATGAGCGTCGTGTCCGAGTCGCCGTTCATGCCGCTCGCGTTGAGCGCGTCGCCGAGCTGGTTGCGGACGTTGTTGCCGTCCGTCTTCGCGGTCCTGCCGCGGGAACCGGCCGTCGGTTCGGCCAGGTACGGGAAGGACGCGCCGAACTTCTTGTCGTTGGCGTCGACGGCGTCGCCCAGGTCGTTCTTGGCGCCGACCAGCTCGCCCTCCACCACCTGCAACGCCTCGTCGACCACGTCGTCGGTCAGCCGGCGGCCGTTGGGGAAGCCCGCGTTGTCGCCGTCGAGCACGCCCAGCCGCTTGGGGTCGGCGGCCGGTTCGACGGACGTGTTGAGGCGCAGCTCCTCCGCCGGCCGCACGGACGGCGGCTGGTTGAGGCCCTTGACGCCCTTCAGGAAGACGTCGACGAGGTCGTCACGCGGCTCGTCCGGCGCGTCGATCTTGTAGATGGCCTCGATGAGCTTGGGCAGCTCGGGGTTGGTCACGTTCTTGAGGAACTGCGCGTCGTCCCAGGGGGCCGACGCGTTGAACCTGTCCTTGTCCTTCTGCGGGTTGACGACCTCGTTGACGAGCGGGTTGCCCAGCCGTGAGACCTGCGTCCAGTGGCCGCGCGCGTCCTTGCGCTGGGTCGTCGACCAGATGCCGACCACCGGCTGGTCCTTCGACTCGGTGATCATGTCGGTCGGTACCTGGAGGGCTATGGAGTTGACGTTGTAGCCCTTGAGCGTGTCCCGGCCCACCTCGGAGAGGTCGCCGCCGTACAGCAGGTCGAAGACGCGCAGGTCCAGGAAGAACGGGTCGTCGGCCTGGCCGGCGAAGGTCGTCGAGCCGTTGGACAGCTTGTACACGGCCTGGTCGCGCAGCTTGCCGTAGTCCGGCATGGACGCCTTGCCGACGTTGGACGGGGCCACCGGCACGTCGTCCGCGAGCTTCGTCTTCGCCACCAGGCGCTGCTTGTGCAGCTTGATGAGGTCGATGTCGTACGTCTGCGTGATGTTCAGATCCGGGTCGTCCAGGCTGTCGACGGGGCCCGTGTTGTAGAGGAAGGTGTCCTTGTTCTTCGTGTGCGTGCGGAACGTGTACCGGAAGATCAGCTCGCTCTGCGCGTCACCGTTGTTGTCGACGTGGAGGTCGTACTGCGCGTCCTCCGCGAACGTGTAGAAGTTGGGTCCGCCGGCCGGTTCCTGGAACGGGATCCAGTTGGCCACGAGCGTGGTCGTGTCCGGCTTGTCCGGGCTGACGAACGCGTACACGTCGGTGTTGTCGTACTGCGGCTGCCCCGAGATCAGCGGGGCCTCCCGGTGGCTGGAGGCGGCGGCCGACCCCGGTTCCAGCACGGCCACACCGGCCGCCGCGAGTCCTCCGGCGGCCAGTGTGCCGCAGAGCAGGGCCGCGAGGCTCCTGCGTGCCGTGCCCTTGGCGGAGAGGGGGGTCGTGCGGTCCCCGTTCACGGGGCCGACCGTTCGTCCGTGCGTGCGTTCGTCCATCTGTCCGTCCATCCGTTCAGCGGTTCAGCGATGCAGCGGTCCGTGCGTTCGGCTGTGCTGCCGGGCCGCCTGGCTGTTGACCGGGCATTCGGAGAGGCCGGCGGGGCGGATTGGTCGGAGCGGAAAACTTGTCACGGGCCATCAGGGGGCGTGGTGGTGGCCGTCACGCCGACCGCCGCACCGCCGTCGTATTCGTCGCCGTCCGACCCGCGTTTTCGGGCCGTCGATCCGTAATCCCGTCCGAGGACGTGATCGCTCCGAACGACCAGTGAGGCCGCGCGACCCCGTGCCGTGGCCGGAGAGGGGGGTACGAGTGGAGGCGGAGGAACTCCTGGCACTCGTGGCCGGAGGCGACCAGAAGGCCTTCGAGGAGTTGTACGGCATGGTGTCCGGGCCGGTGTTCGGCCTGGTGCGCCGTATCGTGCGGGACCCGGCGCAGTCGGAGGAGGTGGCCCAGGAGGTGCTGCTCGAACTGTGGCGCTCGGCGCCCCGGTTCGACCCGGACCGCGGCAGCGCCCTGTCCTGGATCCTCACCGTCGCCCACCGCCGCGCCGTCGACCGGGTGCGCAGCGCCCGCGCGGCCGGCGAGCGCGAGGAGCGCGAGGCCCGCCGCGCCCACCACCCCGCCTTCGACCAGGTCGCGGAGGAGGTGGAGGCGGGTCTCGAACGCGAGTGGGTGCGCCGCTGTCTGGACCGGCTCACCGCGCTGCAACGGCAGTCCGTCACCCTCGCCTACTACGACGGCTACACCTACCGTGAGGTGGCCGAGCGGCTCTCGCTGCCGCTCGGCACCGTCAAGACCCGGATGCGCGACGGTCTGACCCGGCTGCGCCACTGCCTGGGAGGTGCGGCATGAGCCCCTTCGACCGGCTGTTCGGCCGTGCCGACCTGCACTCGCTCGCCGCGCCCTACGCCCTGGACGCCCTCGAACCCGACGAACGCCGCCGCTTCGAACGGCACTTGCGCCGCTGCGGCCGCTGTGCCGCCGAGGTGCGCGCGCTCTCCGAGGACGCCGTCCGGCTCGCCTGGTCCACCAGCGCCCCGGCCCCGCCCGCGCTGCGCGACCGGGTCCTCGCCGCCGTCCGCACCACCCCGCAGGACCCCACCCCGGGCCGGGACGCGCCCCGCGCCCGGGAACCGCATCTGCCGCCGCACGTGTGGGGCACCGCCCCGCCGCCGGCCCGGGCCCGCACGCCCCGGCCACGCCCCCTGTTCGCGCCGCTGGCCACCGCGACCGCCGCCGCGGCGCTGGTCGTCGCCGCGCTGTTCGCGGTGCAGGCCACGCGGACCCAGGACACGCTGGACGCCGAGCGTGCCCAGGCACGTGAGATCGCCCACGTTCTCGCCGCCCCCGACGCCCGCGCCGCCGCCGACCGGGACGCCCGGGGACGGGGACTGTCCGTGATCGCCTCCGCGTCTCAGGGGCGCGCGGTGGTCACGCTCAGCGGCGCGGGCGCGCTGCCGGACACCCGCGTGCACCAACTGTGGCTCATGCGCCCCGGCGCGCAACCGCGCTCCCTCGGCCTGTTCCACGGCGACACGCCCTTGGTCGCCGAAGGGCTGGTCAGGTCGGCGACGTCACTGGCCGTGACCGTGGAACCCGACGGGGGGTCGGTCCGTCCGACGAGTGCGCCGGTTGTCCAACTCGGCCTGGATTCTGTTGGATTCGGAGAGTAATCGTCAACGCCCTTACGGGGAAGGTGAATCCTGTGACCGTGATACACGAGTGCCCCGGGGGAGCGATAGGGTTACCCTGCCCGGGCCGGGTGGATACGTACGGGTGGGGAGTGACATGGATCAGATAACGATGCGCAGCAGGGCCAGGGTCCCTGCGATCACCTGCGGGAGCAGCGCGAGCAGTACGCGCCTCGACCGCCACCTCTCGGTGCTCGGGGGCCCCGCCCTGCCGCAGCGCGAGACGGCGGAGGCGACGTCCCTGATGCGGGAGATAACGGCGCGTGACGTGACGCACGGACGCAGTGACCGGGGGGCGCGGGTCCGCCGGGTCTCGCTGTTCGCACCGCTGCGCCGGCTGCGGCGGTCGCTGTTCGGGGGACGGTGAGTGGGGGAGCACTGAACGTGCGGGCGCCGTCGCTCTGACCTGACGGTGCCGCCCCTGGCGTACGCGCCCCACCCGGCCACGGCTCCTGTCGTCCCGCTCGTCCACCCGGGGGTTCGCCCCTGGCCACCCTTCTTCTGCCACCCTCCGGCTCCTCACCGCACCCGTCCCGGCACCGGATGCGTCACCACCGCCAGGCCCCGCCCGGCGTGTTCCCCGTCCCGTCACAGCAGGGTGAACTGCCCCTCCGGGCCTCCAGGACGGAGGCGGGGCGGCGGCGGGCGGGCGGTACCGGCAGGACGCCCGCCGCCCGCAGCTCGGCCGCGGTGACGGCGGCTTCGTCGGGCTCCGTTGCCCACTCCTCCCGCTGCGGGCCCAGTTCGGCCAGGAGCGTCAGTACGGTGATCAGCTCCAGGAGTTCCGACGTCCAGCCCTGGGGCCAGCCGGACGGGCGGATCGCCGCCAGCGTGCCGGGTTCCGGCTCCGCCGTGCGGGCCGCGAACCAGGACTCGACGACCCGGGCGCCGGCCACCTCGAACTCCCACGCGGCGGCGGGTACCGGGGAGATGCGGCCGTCGTCGAGGTGCAGGGCCTCCTCGTCGGGGTCGTAGTCCAGGTTCACCGGGCGTGGTGGCAGCGGTGCGCGGACGTACGGGCGCCGGCCGCCGGGCAGCCGGGGCCGCTCCCCGTCGCGTCGCATCAGCCACAGCGTCCGTCGCCCCAACTCCACGCCCCGCGCCCACCGTTCGGCGTCGGCGGTCAGGGGGACGGTGTGGCCGTGGGGTCCGTGGCGGACGGCGGCCATGATCCAGGCCAGGAGCTCGAGCGGTTCGGGCGTGTGGCCGAGGCGGGTGCCCAGGTGTGCGGCGAGGCCGGGCGCGAGATTGGGCTCCGTGGCGCCGGGGCGGCGGTAGAGGGGGCGGATGCGGGCGGTGCGGGGGGTGGGGAAGGGGAGGAGGGAGGTGGCGAGCAGGGGCAGTGGTGCGGGGACGGGTGCGGGGGCCGACTCCACGGTGAACACCTGGTGTGCGTCCGCCACGCGCCACAGTTCGGGGCGGGCGGCGTCGAGCAGGCGGTGGTCGGGGATGAGCCACTGCTCGTCGAACGGGGCGCGCAGGATGCGGACCGGGGTGGGGCAGGGGGTGGTGGTGTGGGCGAGGCGGTCCGTGCCGGTGGGGTGGCCGGGGAGTTGGGGGACGGCGGAGTGGGGGGTGCGGGCGCGGGTGGGCTCGAACAGGGTCTCGCGGTCGGGGGCTTCGGCCTTGAGGAGGGTGTCCCAGCGGGCGGTGAGGGACGGGGCGTCGGGGGAGAGGGGCCATGCCCGGCCGGGGCGGGGAGGCGGGACGGACCACGGCATGAGGTCCGCGAGCAGCGGAGCGTCGTCGTCGTTCGTCACGGGGGGAATCGTACGACGGGGTGTGCGGGCGGGGGCGTACGGCAGGTTTTCCCCGCGCCCCTATCAGGGGGCGAGGGCTTGCCCCCGCGCCCCTACGTCGCCTCCACCGTCACCGAGAAGGAGAACCGGTCACCGCGATAGTGGATGACCGCGACATCCAGCACCCGCCCGTCCACCCCGTACGTCACCCCCGTGTAGTGCAGGATCGGACTCAGCAGCGGCACCCGCAGCAGCCGAGCCGTCTCGGGGTCGGCGAGCCGTGCCTGGACCGTGTCCGTGATCCGGCCGATCTCCACGCCCACCACGTCCCGCAGCACCTTCGTCATCGGCCACCGCTCCAGATCCCCCGGCGCGATCCCCGCCGCCACCTCCGTCCGGACGAAGTTCCGCGCGTGATTCGTCGGCTCACCCGTCCCCTCGTCGCTCCGCACCCGGTGGTAGGCCACCACCTCGCCCACCCCCGCGAAGTGCTCGGCGAACTCCGCCGGCACCGGCACCGCCCCGTGGCCCAGCAACTCCGTCACCATCCCCGACTGCTGGGCGACGATCGCGTCGACCGACCCCAGCAGCCGCACCGGCGCACCCCGCCGGGCGTCCGGCTCGATGAACGTGCCGCGCCGCCGGTGCCTGCTGATCAGCCCCTCGTCCTCCAACTCCTTCAGCGCCTGCCGCATGGTCAGCACGCTCACCCCGTAGTGGACCGCGAGCTGTTCCTCGGTGGGCAGCCGCAGCGGCGCGTCCCGCGGGCGGCCCAGGATGGACGCGCGCAGCGACTGCGAGACCTGGTACCACAGCGGCAGCTTGCGGTTCAGGACGATCGAATCCGGAGCGAAGGAGGTCACGGGCCATCCTCACCGGCGGAAAAACGTCAGTGCAAGGGTCGGAAGTGCCGTTGCAGGCCCTGCCAGACGTCGTCGTAGCGCCGCTGCAGGTGGTCCGCGTCCGCCGCGTGCGGGGTGAGCGTCACCGGCCACCGCGTCTCGAACATGAACGCGAGCCCGTCGTCGACCTTCTGCGGCTTCAGCTCGGCCGTGCTCGCCCGCTCGAACGTCTCCCGGTCGGGGCCGTGCGCCGACATCATGTTGTGCAGCGAGCCGCCGCCCGGCACGAACCCGCCCTTCCCGGCCGACTTCGCGTCGTACGCGCCCTCGACGAGCCCCATGTACTCGCTCATCACGTTCCGGTGGAAGTACGGCGGCCGGAACGTGTCCTCGCCCACCAGCCAGCGCGGCGCGAACACCACGAAGTCGACGCCGGCCAGCCCCGGGGTGTCGGACGGGGAGGTCAGCACCGTGAAGATCGACGGGTCCGGGTGGTCGTAGGAGATGCTGCCGATCACGTTGAAGCGGCGCAGGTCGTAGACGTAGGGCACGTGGTTGCCGTGCCAGGCCACCACGTCGAGCGGCGAGTGGTCGTACGTGGCCGTCCAGAGGTTGCCGCAGAACTTGTTCACCACCTCCACCGGCCCCTCGACGTCCTCGTACGCCGCCACGGGCGCCCGGAAGTCCCGCACGCCCGCGAGGCCGTTGGCGCCGATCGGGCCGAGGTCGGGCAGCCGGAAGGGGGCGCCGTAGTTCTCGCAGACGTACCCCCGGGCCAAGCTGTCCAGCAGCTCCACCCGGAAGCGCACCCCGCGCGGGATCAGCGCCACATGGCCGGGCTCCGCGTGCAGCGCGCCCAACTCGGTGTGCAGCAGCAGTCCGCCGCGCTCGGGGACGATCAGCAGCTCGCCGTCCGCGTCGCTGAACACCCGTTCCATGGACGCGTTGGCGTGGTAGAGGTGCACGGCCATACCGGTGCGCTGGGTGGCGTCGCCGTTGCCGCCCAGCGTCCACAGGCCCGCGAGGAAGTCCGTGCCCGGGGCCGGCTCGGGCATCGGGTCCCAGCGCAGCCGGTTGGGGTCCGGGACGCTCTCGGCGAACGGAGCGGTGCGCAGGGCGCCGTTGTCCGTGCGGCGGAAGGCGGGGTGCGCGGCCGAGGGGCGGATCCGGTACAGCCAGGAGCGGCGGTTGTGCGCCCTCGGCTCGGTGAACGCGGTACCGCTCAGCTGCTCCGCGTACAGCCCGAGCGGGGCCCGCTGCGGTGCGTTGCGCCCCTCGGGCAGGGCGCCCGGCACCGCCTCGGAACTGTGCTCGTTGCCGAAGCCGTGCAGATAGGTCAGTCCTTCGGCACGCTTCCTCGCGTCCCCGGTCATGCGCGCTCCCTCGTTCCTGGGCCCTGGGTCACGGCCCGCGAACTCGCTCCGGGCCCGGTCCCGGCCCGCCGCGATTCCTATGCCTCACCGTAGGAATGAGGGCCCGGGTCCGCAAGAGGGAGGAGCCCCGCGTCTGTCTCCAGGCGGAGGCGACGGCCGAGAACCAGCCGTGGGGACGATCCGGTGTGTCGCAGGAATGTTCTACGCTCGCCGACATGTCGTGGACGCGCGGACTGCTCGCGGCGCTCGCGGTGTGCGCCCTGCTCGGCGGCTCGGCCGGCTGTGGCGCCGGTGACGCGCGCGGGCAGCACAACGGGAGCAACGAGAACTCGCCCTCGCCGGTGGGCAAGGTGCTGGACCACACCGACGAGAAGGGCAGGCACTACCGTGAGGTGGACACAAAGGACGCACCCGAAGTCGGTGTCGAGGTCCAGCCGGACTCCGACGAGGACAGCTGGACGGTCCGGCTGACCCTGCGCCACTTCCGCCTCTCGCCCTCCGGTACCCGCCCGGTGGCCGTGGCCGGACGCGGCCTCGTCCGGCTCTATCTCGACGGTCGTCTGCTGGCCCGGCTGCGTACCACCGAGTACCGGCTGTCCGCCGAGCTCGCGCGCGGCACGCACCACGTCACCGCGCGCCTCTACGCCGACGACGGCACCCTCTGGGCGGTCGACGGCGAACCGGTGGAACGCACGGCGGACATCACCGCCTCCGGCGACGGCACGGAACCGCCCTCGACGGAATCGGCGTCGCCCACGGCGAGCGGTGCGACGGGCAGGACCGCGGCGGACGGCGGGCGCGACGTGACCGCGCGCGGTGCGGACGCACCCGTTCCCGTGAGTGGACGGCGTTCCGCCGTGCGGACAGACGGGGGAGGTCCACCGGCCCCCGTCGGAAAGGCATGATGATGCCCGTGCCCCACCCGACCTCGCTGCGCCGCGCACCGGTCCAACGACGCAGCGCCGAACGGCTCACCCGGATCCTGGACGCCTGCGCCGACCTCCTCGACGAGGTGGGCTACGACGAACTGAGCACCCGCGCGGTCGCCGCCCGGGCCGGCGTCCCCATCGGCTCGGTCTACCGCTTCTTCGGCAACAAGCGCGCGATGGCCGACGCGCTGGGCGAACGCAACCTGGAGCGGTACACCGAGCGGGTCACCCGCCGGCTGGAGGAGACGGCGGGCGAGGGCGGCTGGCGTGCGGCGGTGGACGCGGTGCTGGACGAGTACCTCGACATGAAGCGCACCGCCCCCGGCTTCTCCCTCGTCGACTTCGGCAACCAGATACCCATCGGCACCCGGCACGCCGAGCCCAACCACCGGGTCGCCGACCGGCTGGCGGAACTGCTCTCCGGGTACCTGGGCCGGGGCCCGGACGAGGAGCTGCGGCGCACGGTCCTGGTCGCCGTCGAGACCGCCGACACGCTCGTCCACCTCGCCTTCCGGGTCTCCCCGGAGGGGGACGAACGGATCATCGACGAGATGCGTGAGCTGCTGCGGGCGTATCTGTCGCGTTCGCTGGACTGAACGCGGGCCCGTCCACGTCACCGCGCCCCGCCGGGCGTCCGCGCGGGACGCGCCGGATGCGCCGCTCGGGCGAACTCCGCGCCGCGGCCCGCGTGGCATGCCGCGCGGCGGCTCCTCCCTGTGAAAGAGAGTCAGGTGAACGAGCGATTTGTATGAAAATCGTCTGACTCGGAGGAACGCGCATGCCCACCAGGACACCCCCACGCACCCTCGCCTCCCGCGTCGGCGCCACCGCCGCGGTCACGGCCTTCACCGCCTCCGGCGCGGTCTGGCTCGCCGCCCCCGCCGCGGCCGTCGGAGAGGGCGGTGACATCAAGGTCCACCGGGAGGGCGTGCCGTACACCGTGTCCAAGGAGGACCCGGTGGTGTGCAAGTTCTACCTGGACGCCACCAACTTCGACTCGGCGACCACCGTCGCGTACACCATCACCCCGCAGCCCCCGCTGCCCACCAGCGCCGTCGTCAGCGGCAGCATCACGCTGGCCGCCGGTGCCGGCCACACCGACGTGCTGGGGCTGGCCGACGGCCAGTACAAGATCACCTGGGTGCCGAACGTCCCCGCCGTGCCGCCGGTCCCGCCGCCCGGCACCAAGGAGAAGGTCTTCCGCGTCAACTGCCACGACGAGAAGCACGACGAGAAGAAGGACGGCAACGAGAAGGCGGGCGACCAGGGCCACGAGTCGGCGACCATCGGCCACGACAACGGCGAGGGCCCCAAGGGCGGCGTCCACGCGGGCGGCGGCGGCCTCGCCCGCGCCACCGAGGCGTTCTCGCCCGCCACCGCGACCGCGGCCGTCGGCCTCGTCGTGCTCAGCGGGTTCGCCTACGTCCGCCTCATCCGCCGGCGTGCCGCCTAGGCGGCGCCGCCGACGCAAGCCGTGGCGCCGGACCCGCGCCTACCGCCTCGCCAGGACGGCCGTCCTCGCGGTCGTCCTGGTGACGGTGGTCGTACGGTGCGGGGAGGGGCACCGCGAGCGGCACCCCGAGGCGCACTCCGCGGCGCACTCCGGCGCCGTGGGGGCGCCGTCGGCCGGGTCCGGCGCGCGTGGTGGCCCGGGGGCGCGTTCTTCGCCGAGCCCCGATCCCACGCCCCCGACGCGGCCGCTGCCCCCCTCCAGGGCGACCGCCGTCCGCATCCCCGACCTGGGGGTCGACGCGCCGATCGTCCCGGTCCGGCTCGACGCCCACCGGCAGCTCGGCACCCCGCCCGTCGACAAGCCCAAGCTGATCGGCTGGTACGCGGACGGCCCCACCCCCGGTGAGACCGGCACCGCCGTCGCCGTCGGCCACCGCGACACCCGCACCGGACCCGCCGTCTTCGCCGCACTCGGCCAGCTCGACCCCGGCGACCACGTCGAGGCCCGCCGCGCCGACGGCCGTACCGCCGTCTACACCGTCGACCGGGTGCGGACCTTCGACAAGGACCACTTCCCCGACAAGGAGGTGTACGGCACCAGCGACCGCCCCGAGCTGCGCGTCCTGACCTGCGGCGGGCTCTACCGCAGCAAGACGGGGTACACCAGCAACATCGTCGTCTTCGCCCACCTCACCGCCACGCGCGGACCGTGAGGCACCCCGGGCACCGCCCCGAAGCCGTCGGCCCTCCCCGGACCCCTGGCGCAGGACACCCCCGGCGCAGGACCCCCCTGGCGCCGGAAAACTAACGCCGCTAGTTTGGGATTCCTGCGGTTCCGGTTCCGCGACGCCGTCGGCTCGGGGCCCGGACCCCGACGTCGTACCGCCCGGGAGGAAGACGATGAAGGCACACGACGGCATCTACGTGGACGGCGCCTGGCGCCCCGCCGCCGGGCCCGGCACGATCGAGGTGGTGAACCCGGCCGACGAGCAGGTCATCGCCCGTGTCCCGGCCGGCACCGCCGAGGACGTCGACGCCGCCGTGCGCGCCGCCCGCGCCGCGCTGCCCGGCTGGGCGGCGACGGCGCCCGCCGAGCGGGCCGCCCGGCTGGCCGCCCTGCGCGACCGGCTGGCGGCCCGCGCGGCGGAGATCGCGGAGACGGTCACCGCCGAACTGGGCGCCCCGCCCAAGGTCGCCCAGAGCGTGCACGCGGGCCTGCCCGTCCTCGTCGCCGGTTCCTACGCCGAACTGGCCGCCACGTACGCCTTCGAGGAGAGGCTCGGCAACTCGACCGTGCTGCACGAGCCGGTCGGCGTCGTCGGCGCCATCACGCCGTGGAACTACCCACTGCACCAGATCGTCGCCAAGGTCGCCCCGGCGCTCGCGGCCGGCTGCGCGGTGGTGCTCAAGCCCGCCGAGGACACCCCGCTCACCGCTCAGCTGTTCGCCGAGGCGGTCGACGAGGCGGGCCTCCCGGCCGGGGTCTTCAACCTGGTCACGGGGCTCGGCCCGGTCGCCGGACAGGCGCTGGCCGAGCACCCCGGCGTCGACATGGTCTCCTTCACCGGCTCCACCGCGGTCGGCCGCCGCATCGGCGCGACCGCGGGCGCGGCGGTGAAGCGGGTCGCCCTGGAACTCGGCGGCAAGTCCGCCAACGTCATCCTGCCGAGCGCCGACCTCGCCCGCGCGGTCAACGTCGGCGTCGCCAACGTGATGTCCAACTCCGGCCAGACGTGCAGCGCGTGGACCCGGATGCTGGTCCACCGCGACCACTACGACGAGGCGGTGGAACTGGCCGCCGCCGCTGCCGCCAAGTACGGCGAGCGCATCGGCCCGCTGGTCAACGCGGCGCAGCGGGACCGGGTGCGCGGCTACATCGAGAAGGGCGTCGCCGAGGGCGCCCGCCTGGTGGCCGGCGGCCCCGAGGCCCCGCGCGAGCGCGGCTACTACGTCAGCCCCACCGTCTTCGCCGACGTGCGCCCGGAGATGACGATCGCCCAGGAGGAGATCTTCGGCCCGGTGCTGTGCGTCCTGCGCTACGAGGACACCGAGGACGCGCTGCGGATCGCCAACGGCACGCAGTACGGGCTGGCCGGTGCGGTCTGGGCGGGCGACGAGGCGGAGGCGGTGGCCTTCGCCCGGGGCCTGGAGACCGGCCAGGTGGACATCAACGGCGGCCGGTTCAACCCGCTGGCGCCCTTCGGCGGCTACAAGCGGTCCGGGGTGGGCCGGGAACTGGGCCCGCACGGCCTGGCGGAGTACCTCCAGACGAAGTCCTTCCAGTTCTGACCCGTTCCTGAGCCGGTCCTGCGCCGGTTCTGACCGTCACGTTTCGAGGGAGCCGAACGACCATGGCCGTACGTGCCGCCGTCCTGCCCGCCCTGGGCGCTCCGCTGGAGCTCGCCGAGATCGACCTGCCCGATCCCGGACCCGGCCAGGTCCGCGTCCGGCTCGCCGCCGTCGGGGTCTGCCACTCGGACCTGTCCCTGTCCAACGGAACGATGCGGGTGCCGTTGCCGGCGGTGCTCGGGCACGAGGGGGCGGGCACGGTCGTCGCCGTGGGGGAGGGCGTCACGCATGTCGCGCCGGGCGACGGGGCGGTGCTGAACTGGGCACCCTCGTGCGGCAGTTGCCATGCCTGTGGACGGGGCGAGGTGTGGCTGTGCGCCAACGCGCTGAACGGTGCTGGGGAGGTGTACGCCCGTACGGCGGACGGCACGGAGCTGCATCCCGGGCTGAACGTCGCCGCGTTCGCGGAGGAGACGGTGGTCTCCGCGGGCTGCGTGCTGCCCGCGCCGGACGGGGTGCCCCTGGCGGACGCGGCGCTGCTGGGGTGCGCGGTGCTCACCGGGTACGGCGCGGTGCACCATGCGGCGGGGGTGCGGCCGGGGGAGACGGTCGCGGTGTTCGGTGTGGGCGGGGTGGGGCTGGCGGCGCTCCAGGAGGCGCGGATCGCGGGGGCCGGGAAGGTCGTGGCGGTCGATGTCTCGCCGGAGAAGGAGTCGCTGGCGCGGCGGGCCGGTGCCACGGACTACGTGGTGGCCTCCGCCACGACGGCCCGGGAGATCCGGGGGCTGACGGGCCGGCAGGGTGTCGATGTCGCGGTGGAGTGTGTGGGACGGGCGGTGACCATCCGTACGGCGTGGGAGTCCACGCGGCGGGGCGGGCGGACGGTGGTGGTCGGGATCGGCGGCAAGGAGGAGGAAGTCACGTTCAACGCGCTGGAACTCTTCCACTGGGGGCGGACGTTGTCGGGCTGCGTCTACGGCAACTGCGACCCGGCGCGTGACCTCCCGGTACTCGCGGCCCACGTGCGCGAGGGGAGCCTCGACCTGGGGCTCCTGGTGACGGAACGGATCGGGCTGGACGGGGTCCAGGGGGCGTTCGAGAACATGCGGGCGGGGAGGGGCGCGAGGGCGCTGGTGACGTTCTGAGCGGGCGGGCGCGGGCCCGTCGTGGCCGACCGCGCGGTTCCCCGGGCCCCCAAGGCAGTGGGGCGCCCCCCGCTTGCAGGGAGCACGGGGAACCGCGTGGGCGCGTGCCCCGGTGTCAGACGACGATGACCCGGCGCCCGCGGGTGTGACCTGCCTGGCTGTCGCGGTGCGCCGTGGCCGTCTCGGTGAGCGGGTACGACTTCTCGACCGGGATGTGCAGCGCCCCCCGGTCGAGGAGACGGACGGTCTCGGCGAGCGCCTCGGTCACGCTCCCGGCCATGTTGGAGAATCGCGCACCGAACTCCGGTGCGGCGAGATCGGCGATGGAGACCACCTTCCGCGGGTCCCCGGTCAGCTCGACGAGTTCGCGGATCACGCCCGAGCCGGCCAGATCGAGGGCGGCGTCGACGCGTCCCAGCCGGCGCACCCGCTCGACCCAGCCCTCGTCGTACGTGGTGGCGGCGGCGCCCAGGCCGCGCAGGTAGTCCTGGTTCGCGGCCCCGGCCGTGCCGATCACGGCGATGCCACGGTCGCGGGCGACCTGCAGCACCGCCGACCCGACTCCTCCGGACGCCCCGCTGACCAGCAGCGTCCGGCCGGGCTGCACGCCGACCTCGCGGATGACGCGCAGCGCGGTCTCCATCACGGAGGGGTACCCGGCCGCCTCCTCGAACGTCAGGTTCCCGGGCATACGGGCCCAGGCCGACAGCACGGCGAACTCGGCACAGGTGTCCGTGCCCTCGCCGAACACGCGGTCGCCGATCTCGACGCCGTCGACGCCCTCGCCGACCTCGTCCACCACTCCTGCGGCGTCCAGCCCGACTCCTGCGGGCAGGGCGGTCGGCCGGACCTTCCGCATCTGACCTTCGCGGATTCTCCAGTCGACGGGGTTCACGCCCGCCGCTCGTACGGCGATGCGTATGTGGCCGGGGCCCGCGTGGGGTTCCTCGGCGTCGATGAGGCGCAACACGTCAGGACCGCCGAACTCGGCGAAGCTCACTTTCTTCATGCGTACGACCTTAGCGCTAACGGTTAGCTTATCGAAACCGTTAGTGTTTCGCACCTGATAGTGTCAGGGCATGACCGTGCCGCCCGGACGCCGTGAACGCAAGAAGGCCGCGACCCGTCAGAAGATCGCCGATGCGGCGCTACGGCTCTTCCTGGAGCGCGGGTACGACGCGGTGGGCATCCGGGACGTGGCCGCCGAGGCCGATGTGGCAGTCACCACGTTGTTCGCCCACTTCGCCTCGAAAGAGGCCCTGGTGTTCGAACAGGACGAGGATTTCGAGCAGCGTTTCCGGCAGGCGGTCACCGGCCGGGCGCCGCACGAACCGCTCGTCCCCGCACTGCGCCGAGAGGTCCATGCCCTGGTGCGGCATTGCACAGGGGACGGCGCCACTCCGGTCTGGCGCATGATCGACGCCACCCCCGCCCTGCGGGAGTACGAGGAGGCGATGCGGCTGCGCCATGCGAAGACGCTGGCCACCGCCATCGCCGAAGACCTGGGCCTGCCGCCGGCCACCACGGCCTGCCGGGCGATTGCCAGATTCGTGGTCGACGCCCATGGCCTGGCCCGGGAGTCGGCCGATCCGCAGGCCGCGGTGGACGAGATCTTCGAGATGATCGAGGCGGCCTGGGCGGTCGTCCGGCCTGCCGGAAACCTTGGTGACCCGGCCGGACCGTGAAGGGAGCCGCTCCATGTGGCGGAGACGCCCGGCGGCCCTCGGTCAGGACGGCGCGGCGGTGGGCGGCCTGCGGCCGTGACGGTTCCGCGCCGGGTCAGGACGCCCGGCCGTCCGCCCGGCGCACCTCCTCGAACCGCACCTCCAACCCGTCCAGCAACGCCCGCAACCCCACCTCGAACGCCCGCTCGTCGATCTCCTCCTGGCGCCCGGCCAACCGATGCGCCTGCCCGAGGTGCGGATAGTCCGCCGGATCATAGGCCGCCTCGTCGTTCACGAACCCCCCGGCGAACGACCCCAACGCCGACCCCATCACGAAGTACCGCATCAACGCACCCACGGAAGTCGCCTGCGCGGCAGGCCACCCCGCGTCCACCATCGCCCCGTACACCGCGTCCGCCAACCGCAGCGCCGCCGGCCGCCTCCCCGGCCCGTGCGCCAGCACCGGCACCACGTTCGGATGCGCCCGCAACGCCGCCCGGTAGGACACCGCCCAGTCGTGCAACGCCCGCCGCCACTCGCGCACGTCCCACCCCGCCTCGAACATCGACAGATCGACCTGCGCGCTCACCGAGTCGGCGACCGCCTCCAGGATCTCGTCCTTCGTACGGAAGTGGTTGTAGAGCGACGGCCCGCTCACCCCCAGCTCGGCCGCGAGCCGGCGCGTGGAGACGGCCGCGAGCCCCTCCGCGTCCACGAGCGCACGCGCCGTCTCGACGATGCGGTCGGTGCTGAGCAGGGGCTTGCGCGGTCGGGCCATGGCGCACATAGTAGGGCTGTACCTATAAACTAGCAGTGCTAATTAAAGTCCCGAGGTGACCCCGCCGTGAACCTGGAGCTCAGTGAGGAACAGGCCGCCGTCCGCCGGCTGGCCAGGGACTTCGTCGAGGGCGAGATCGCACCGCACGCCGTCGCCTGGGACCGCGCGGAGGAGGTGGACCGGTCGATCGTCAAGAAGCTCGGCGAGGTCGGCTTCCTCGGCCTGACCCTCGACGAGGAGTACGGCGGCTCCGGCGGCGACCACCTCGCGTACTGCCTCGTCACCGAGGAGCTCGGCCGCGGCGACTCCTCCGTGCGCGGCATCGTCTCCGTCTCCCTCGGTCTCGTCGCCAAGACGATCGCCGCGTGGGGCAGCGAGGAGCAGAAGCGGCGGTGGCTGCCGGGGCTCACCTCCGGCGCGTACGTCGGCTCCTTCGGCCTCACCGAACCGGGCACCGGCTCCGACGCGGGCAACCTCACCACCCGCGCCGTCCGGGACGGCGGGGACTACGTCCTCAACGGCACCAAGATGTTCATCACCAACGGCACCTGGGCCGACGTCGTCCTGCTCTTCGCCCGCTCCACCGACGCCCCCGGCCACAAGGGCGTCACCGCCTTCCTCGTCCCCGCCGACAGCCCCGGCCTGACCCGCCGCACCCTGCACGGTAAGCTCGGCCTGCGCGGCCAGGCCACCGCCGAACTGGTCTTCGAGGACGTCCGGGTCCCCGCCGCCGCGATGCTGGGCCCCGAGGGCAAGGGCTTCTCCGTCGCCATGTCCGCGCTCGCCAAGGGCCGGATGTCGGTCGCGGCCGGCTGCGTCGGCATCGCGCAGGCCGCCCTGGACGCGGCCGTCCGCTACGCGGGCGAGCGCGAGCAGTTCGGCGGGCCCATCGCCCGGCACCAGCTCGTACAGGAACTGATCAGCGATATCGCCGTCGACGTGGACGCCGCCCGGCTGCTCACCTGGCGGGTCGCCGACCTGATCGACCGCGGGCGGCCCTTCGCCACCGAGGCGTCCAAGGCCAAGCTCTTCGCCTCCGAGGCCGCCGTCCGCGCCGCCAACAACGCCCTCCAGGTCTTCGGCGGTTACGGCTACATCGACGAGTACCCGGCGGGCAAACTGCTGCGCGACGCCCGGGTGATGACCCTCTACGAGGGCACCAGCCAGATCCAGAAGCTGCTCATCGGCCGCGCGCTGACCGGCGTCTCGGCGTTCTGAGCGCCCGGGCGCGCACGCGTCTGAGTACCCGGGTCCCCGGCGACTGAGTACGACGGCGGATGTGGCGCGGGCCACGTCCGCCGATCCTGATCGCATGAGTGACACACCGGTCAAGCAGCAGAACACCGCCGCCTTCTACGGTCAGGCCGCGGCCTCCTTCGTCGTCGCGCTGGTCGCGACCGCCGTCGGCATCTACCACCTCCAGGCCGACGCCTGGGTCCGCGCCTTCCTCGCCGTCGCCGTGCTGTACCTGGTGACCTCCGCCTTCACCCTCGCCAAGGTCATCCGCGACCGGCAGGAGGCCGGGCAGATCGTCAGCCGCGTCGACCAGGCGAGACTGGAGAAGCTGCTCGCCGAACACGACCCGTTCGAAAAGCTCTGAACCCGCCGCGCCCGCCTCCGGGCCGCTGAGCGGGCACGCTAAGCGCCCGCTCAGCATCGGCGGTATGGTGGTGCACCTGTCGGTGGAGAGGGGCACGAGCGATGAGTACGGCGCAGGAGACGGTCGGCGGCGAGAGCGAGCCGTGGGTGGAGGTCACCCCGGACGCGGCCCGGCGGCTGCTGGTGGCGGCCGTGGACGCCTTCGCCGAGCGCGGCTACCACGCGACGACCACCCGTGACATCGCGAGCCGCGCCGGCATGAGCCCGGCCGCGCTCTACATCCACTACAAGACCAAGGAAGAGCTGCTCCAGCGGATCAGCCGGATCGGCCACGAGAAGGTGCTGGAGATCCTTCAGGTGGCGGCCCGCGGCGAGGGCAACGCCACCGAGCGGCTCGCCGACGCGGTCAGCTCCTTCGTACGGTGGCACGCCGGCCGGCGCACCACCGCGCGGGTCGTGCAGTACGAGCTGGACGCGCTCGGCCCCGAGGCGCGCGCCGAGATCGTCGCGCTGCGCCGCCGGGTCGACGCCGAGGTGCGCGGGATCATCGAGGACGGCGTCGCCTCCGGCGAGTTCGACGTGCTGGACGTGCGCGGCACCACGCTCGCCGTCCTCTCGCTCTGCGTGGACGTCGCCCGCTGGTTCACCATCGACGGCCCCCGCACCCCCGAGGAGATCGGCACGCTCTACGCCGACCTCGTACTGCGGATGGTGGCCGCGAAGTAGACCCGGCGCGGCCGGCCGGTCAGAGGTAGTACCGGGACACCGACTCCGCGACGCACACCGGCTTGTCGCCGCCCTCGCGCTCCACGGTGAACGCGACGGTGACCTGCACGCCGCCGGGCACGTCGTCGGCGCCGGTGATGCGCGCGGTGGCGCGCAGCCGGGAGCCGACGGGGACGGGCGCGGGGAAACGCACCTTGTTCGTCCCGTAGTTGACGCCCATCCTCACGCCCTCGACACCGAGGAGCTGCGGCCCGAACAGCGGCAGCAGCGACAGGGTCAGATATCCGTGCGCGATGGTCGTCCCGAAGGGCCCGGAGGCGGCCTTCTCCGGATCCACATGGATCCACTGATGATCCCCGGTCGCCTCGGCGAACAGGTCGATCCGCTTCTGATCGACCTCCACCCAGTCGCTGTACCCCAACTGCTCCCCGACGGCGCCCTTCAACTCGTCCACACCGGCGAACACTCTGGGCTCTGCCATGTCCCGACCTCCCGCATCACACCACAACGTGCCTAAGCAACTGCTTAGCATGGTCGGCTGAAGGGTCGATGTCAACGAGGTCGTGTGCTTGGCGTCCTGTTCGGGGCGCGCCCGCGGGCAAGGCGCACCCCCGCAAGGCCTACGCCGACACCAGCAACCGCTCACTCCGGGCATGCCTCACCGACTCGTCGGTGAGTACCGGCACCGGCACCACGATGCCGCACGACACGCACACCGGCCCGGACGACGGCTCGTGCGCCAGGTCCCACCGCCACACCAGCCGCTCCCCACCGCACACCGGGCAGCAGGAACCCGGCTCCCGCTCCAGCGCCGCGATCAGTCGCCGCAGCACCTCCGCCATCGGGCCACGGGGGTGCACCCGGGGGTCGTCGCACCACGCCACCCCGAAGCCGCCCCACGTCAGCCGGTGCCAGTCGTCCACGCTGCCCGGCCTGCGCAGCCCGTCGTGCTTCTCCTTCCTGCGGCGCTCGGCGAACTCGACCTCGTAGGCGAGCCACACGGAACGGGCCTCCTCCAGCTCCTCCAGTGCGGCCACGAGCCGCGCCGGGTCGGGGGAGCGGTCCTCGGGGCCGAAGCCGGCCCGGGAGCACAGGTGGTCCCAGGTCGCCCGGTGCCCGTAAGGGGCGAACCGTTCAAGGCACTTGCGCAGCGAGTAGCGCCGCAGTGCCAGATCGCACCTCGGATCCCGCACCTGTCTCGCCAGACTCCGGAAACCCGCCATCGTCCTGCACCTCCGTCACACCTGCACCTGTACTTCGGTCACTTCGGCGTCGTCGTACGGACGTCGTCGAGTAGACGTATCGACACGCGATTCGGCTCCCTCCGGCGACCTCCTCTTTCCGACCTCTTTCCGAGTTCTTTTCCGACGACCTCCACGAGCCCGCCCCCAACGGCTTCAAAAGTGACGCCTGTTCATGTTCAATCGCGGGTGTACCGGCGGTAACATCCGGCCCCACCTCAGCTCCGGAGGACCTGCCATGTCACGGCACACCCCCCGCACCTTCCTCGACAGACTGAGAACTCCCCGCGGAATCCACGGGTTCCTGAAGACCGCGTCCGTATGCGTGCTCATTGCCGGACTTTTGTCCCCGCTTTCCACGGCCATGGCGGCGGACGGCACCCCCGAGCAGGCGCGGACGGCCGCCGCGACCGTCGGCGACCTGTGCGGCGGCCAGTGTTCCGACATCCTCCCGCCGGGCGAGAACGGCAACGCCACGCTCGCCCAGATCCTGCTCAACCAGGTCTTCGGCACCCAGCCCGACCACGCGGAGGACCAGCTCGGCCCCTACGCGAACCTGGCCACCGGCTACTCCGGACTGACCGACGCGAAGATCAACACCTTCTTCAACGACGCCTCGTTCGGCGTCCCTTCGGGGCAGGTCGCCTCCACCCTGAAACCGGGCGGTCGGACGGATGTGACCATCGTCCGGGACAAGAAGACGGGCGTGCCGCACATCACCGGCACCACGCGTTACGGCACCGAGTTCGGCGCCGGCTATGCCGCCGCCCAGGACCGGCTGTGGCTGATGGACGTCTTCCGGCACGTCGGCCGGGGCCAGTTGACCGGCTTCGCGGGCGGTGCCCCGTCCAACCAGGGTCTGGAGCAGGAGTTCTGGCGCAACGCCCCGTACACCGAGGCCGACCTCCAGGCGCAGATCGACGGCGCCGTCGCCTCCGCCGGGGAGCGCGGCAAGCAGGCTCTCGACGACGTCAACGCCTATCTCGCGGGCGTCAACGCCTACATCGACGCCTCCGACAGCGGGCGTTACTTCCCCGGCGAGTACGTCCTGACCGGGCACAAGGACTCGATCACCAACGCCGGCACCATCGAACACTTCAAGCAGACCGACCTGGTCGCACTCGCCTCCGTGATCGGCGCGCTGTTCGGCTCGGGCGGCGGCGGCGAGGTCAACAACGCGCTCTCCCTCCTCGCCGCGCAGTCCCGGTACGGCGTGGCCGAGGGCACGAAGGTGTGGGAGTCCTTCCGGGAGCGGAACGACCCCGAGGCGGTCCTCACCGTCCACGACGGCGAGTCCTTCCCGTACGCGGCCAAGCCGGACGACCCGCAGGGCGAGGCCCTCCCCGACGCCGGATCGGTCGCACAGGAACCCCTCGTGTACGACCGCACCGGCAGCGCCGCCACCGCGAGCGCGAAGCGCACCTCGGGTACCGCGTCCGGCACGGCGCTCAGTTCCGCGAGGCGCGGCATGTCCAACGCCCTCGTCGTCAGCGGGAACCACACCGCGAGCGGCCACCCCGTCGCCGTCTTCGGCCCGCAGACCGGCTACTTCGCCCCGCAGCTCCTCATGCTCCAGGAGATACAGGGCCCCGGCATCAGCGCGCGCGGCGCCTCGTTCGCGGGGCTGAGCATGTACGTCGAACTCGGGCGCGGCCAGGACTACTCGTGGAGCGCCACGACGTCCGGCCAGGACATCATCGACACGTACGCGGTCGAGCTGTGCCAGGACGACCACCACTACCTCTACCACGGCACCTGCACGGCCATGGACGAGGTCGAGCAGACCAACGCCTGGAAGCCGACGGTGGCGGACTCCACGGCCGCCGGTTCCTACACGATGCGGGTGTGGCGCACGAAGTACGGGCCCGTCGAGTACCGGGCGACCGTCGGCGGCAAGAAGGTCGCGTACACGACCCTGCGCTCGTCCTACCTCCACGAGGCCGACTCGATCATCGGCTTCCAGATGCTCAACGACCCCGACTACGTCAAGGGCCCCGCGGACTTCCAGAAGGCCGCACAGCACATCAACTTCACCTTCAACTGGTTCTACGCCGACTCCGCGCACACCGCGTACTACAACAGCGGCGACAACCCGGTCCGGGCGAGCGGCGTCGACGCCGAGTTCCCGGTGTGGGCGCGGCAGGCGTACGAGTGGGGCGGCTGGAACCCCGCGACGAACACGGCGTCGTACACGCCCGCGTCGGCCCACCCGAACTCCGTCGACCAGGACTACTACATCTCCTGGAACAACAAGCAGGCCGAGGACTACGCCGCCGCGCCCTGGGGCGAGGGGTCCGTGCACCGCGGTGACCTGCTGGAGGACCGGGTGAAGAAGCTGGTCGCCGCCGGCGGGGTGACCCGCTCCTCCCTCGTCAAGGCGATGGCGGACGCGGCCCTGGCCGACCTGCGCGCCGAGGACGTCCTGCCGAAGCTGCTGGAGGTCGTCAACAGCTCGACGGTGACGGACTCCACGACGGCGGCGGCGGTGAACAAGCTGTCGGCCTGGGTCTCGGCGGGCGCCAAGCGCACGGAGACGTCGGCCGGTTCGAAGACCTACGCGAACGCGGACGCGATCCGCATCCTGGACGCGTGGTGGCCGCTGCTGGTGAAGGCGGAGTTCGCCCCGGGCCTCGGCGACGACCTCTACACGGCCATGACGGCCAACCTCCCCATCGACGAGTCCCCGTCGGCCGCGCACGGTCCGACCGGCTCGCACGCCGGCAGCTCCTTCCAGTACGGCTGGTGGTCCTACGTCGACAAGGACATCCGGGCGGTGCTGGGGGAGTCGGTCCAGGGCCCGCTGGCGCGGACCTACTGCGGCGGCGGCACGCTCAGCGCCTGCCGCACGGTGTTGCTCGACACGCTGAAGGAGGCGGCGGGCACGCCGGCGTCGCAGGTCTACCCGGGCGACGACCTCTGCTCGGCCGGCGACCAGTGGTGCGCCGACTCGATAGTCCAGCGCGCGCTGGGCGGCATCAAACACGGCAACATCAGCTGGCAGAACCGCCCGACCTACCAGCAGGTGGTGGAGTACACGTCCCACCGCTGACAGACCGGCCCCGCACCGGCCGCTTCCGGTGCGGGGCCCTGTCGTGTCAGACGCGCAGCGCGCCGTCGCGCACGGCGACGACGAAGGCGGACCAGTCGTCCACGGGGAAGACGAGCAGGGGTCCGTGCGGGTCCTTGCTGTCCCGCACGGGGACGACGGTGTCGAAGCTGTCGGCGACTTCGAGGCATGCGCCGCCGTCCTGATTGCTATGGGTGCTCTTGCGCCAGGTGGGCCGCACAACACCGTCGGCGACCTCGAGGCACTCGCCGCCGTCCTGGTTGCTGTAACTGCTCTTGCGCCAGGTCGGTCCTACGAAGCTGTCGGCGACCTCGACGCATGCGCCGCCGTCCGGATTGCTGTAGGAGCTCTTTCGCCAGGTCGGTTGCATGGCGCCTCCTCCGCTGTGGGTCCGCCGGTCAGGCGCGCAGTTCGTCGTTGCCGATGGCGGTGACGAAGGCGGACCAGCCGTTTGCCGGGAACACGAGTACGGGGCCGCGCGGGACCTTGCTGTCCCGCACGGGGATGAGGGCGCCGAAGTCGTCGGACACCTCGACGCACTCGCCGCCGTCCGAATTGCTGTAGGAACTCTTGCGCCAGCCAGCGGTACTCAGGTCGATGCCTCGCACGGTACTTCCTCCAAAGTAGCCAGGACGAACTTCAGCGACTCGGCTGGGGACAGCGCCAGGTCGCGCATCGCATCGTACTTACGCTGTAGCTGTTCAACTGGCGCGTCAGCTTCGATGAGTTCGCCGCGGTGTGCGTTCTCCGTGTACGCCACGGTACGCGCGCCGGCGATGCGCAGGAACATCAGCGTGGTGCTGTCCAGGCCGTGCATGCCGGCGCTCAGCGGCAGCACCTGCGTCGTGACGTTCGGCCACTTCGCCGCTTCGGTCAGGTACTCCAGTTGCCCTCGCCACTCCGCCGCATCTCGCAGCGGCGTCCGTAGCGCCGCCTCCGAAAGAATCGTCCGGAACGGCGGCGCGTCCTTCCCCTGCAACAGTTCCCGTCGGCTCATCCGGGCCTCGACCTGTTGCTCGAGTTCCTTGCCCTGCGAACCCCCCGCCGCCAGAACCTCCCGCGCGTACCCGGGGGTCTGGAGGAGTCCCGGGAGCACACTCACCGCGAAGTGCCACAGGCTCACCGCCTCCGCCTCCAGCGCCATGTACCGCCGGTAGCGCTCGCGGAACTGGGTGTGGTCGCCGGCGGCCAGTTCCCACAGGGCGAGCAGCAGCCCCGGCGTTCCGTAGTGCTGGTCCAGCGCCTGGACCACCTCGGGGCTGCCCAGCGTCTCGCCCTTCTCCATCTTCCCGAACAACGACCAGTCCCAGCCCATCCGTTCGCCGAGCTGGCGCAGGCTCGTCCCGCTGCTGGTGCGGAGTTTCCGCAGCTCCTCCGCGAAGCGCTGACGTGGTTCCTGGCTGCGGCCGGTGATGGCGCGTCGTTGCGGCATACGGCTGGCTCCTGTTCCGCGAGCGGCTCGGCGTGGAAGGTGTGGCACCGGCTCCGCGCGGCGGGGAAGCACCCGCCCGCCCACGGCGGAGCCGACCACGACCGGGCGCATTCTCGTAACGCCCGCACTACGCAGCGTAATTCAGCCGACGCGGTCGGTGTGGTCGTATCGTGAAATCACCGTCATCAACCGACAAGGACGCCCATGCCCCGTTCGCCGAAGATCCAGGAAGCCCTCGACGCCCGCGACGCGCTCGCCGCCGCGCTCGGCGGGGCCGGCATCCAGCTCCCCGCGATGGACGTCCGCACCCCGTGGGCGGACGACCGCGAGCGGGACGCGGACTACGCGCTGGTCCACCTCGGCGTCTGCTCCGCCCCGGTCGCGCTGCTGCTGGCCGAGGTGATCCGGAAGGGCAGCACGTCGTGACGGAGGAACGGGAAGCGGTCCCCGGCGTCGGCGCGGCCGTCCACGACACCGCCCGGGACCGCTACGGCCGGGTCGCGGCCCACGAGGGCCCGCACCTCCAGGTGCGCCCCTTCTCCGGCGGCCGCACCTGGACCGCGGACCCGGAGCACCTCCGGTCCCTGGGTCAGGACGAACTGCTCAAGATCCTTGTCGCCGAGGCGAACGCCCGCAGTGCCCGCGGGCGGCACGGCCGGTGACGACGGCCTCCTGAGCCCCCTTCCACTCCACATACCGACCGGTTAGTCTGCCAGGTGGAGCCGATTCGGAACGTCTCGTCGTCTCGTCGTGTCGAAGGAGACCGATGGTGGAAGCCGTGCAGGATGCGGGAGTGGTGGTCACCGGGGCCGGGGGTGGGATCGGGGCCGCGTTGGCCCGGCGGTTCGCGGCCGAGGGGGCGCGGGTCGTGGTGAACGACCTGGACGCCGGGCGGGCGCGGGCCGTCGCCGACGAGGTCGGCGGGATCGCCGTTCCCGGCGACGCCTCCGCGATCGTGGCGGACGCGCGGGACGCCCTCGGCGGCACCGTCGACGTGTACTGCGCCAACGCCGGGCTCGGCTCCGGCGGCACCGAGGCCGCGCCCGAGGACGTGTGGGCCAGTGCGTGGGACGTGAACGTCATGGCGCACGTGCGCGCCGCGCACGCCCTGGTCCCCGGCTGGCTGGAGCGCGGCCGCGGGCGGTTCGTGTCCACCGTCTCGGCGGCCGGGCTGCTGACCATGATCGGCGCCGCCCCCTACAGCGTCACCAAGCACGGCGCCTACGCCTTCGCCGAATGGCTGTCGCTCACCTACCGCCACCGCGGCATCAAGGTGCACGCCATCTGCCCGCAGGGCGTACGCACCGACATGCTCACCGCGGCCGGCAGCGCCGGCGAACTCGTGCTCGCGCCCACCGCGATCGAACCGGAGGCCGTAGCCGACGCGCTGTTCAAGGGCATCGCCGAGGACCGCTTCCTGATCCTGCCGCACCCCGAGGTCGCCGCCTACTACCAGGCGCGGGCCGCCGAACCCGACCGCTGGCTCACCAACATGAACCACCTCCAGCAGAAGTGGGAGGCCACCTCGTGACCGCCGCACCCTCCCGCTACGCCGCCAAGCCCTGGCTCGCCCAGCTCACCGAGGCCCAGCGCGCCCCGCTCACCCCGCCGGACACCCTGCTCCACGCCCTGCGGGGACACGTCGCCGCCCACCCGGACCGCGCCGCCCTCGCCTACTTCGACGGCCGGCTCACCTACCGCGAACTGGACGAACTGAGCGACTCCGTCGCCGGGCACCTCGCCGCCCGCGGCCTGGAACGCGGCGACCGCGTGGCGATCCTGCTGCAGAACTCCCCGCACTTCGTGCTCGCCCTGCTGGGCGCCTGGAAGGCGGGCGCGACCGTCGTCCCCGTCAACCCGATGTACAAGTCGGGCGAGGTCACCCACGTCCTGCACGACGCCGAGGTCACCGCGCTGATCTGCGCCGACCGCGCCTGGGAGACGTATCTGCGCGAGACGGCGGCCGGCTCCTCCGTACGGATCGTGCTCACCGCCTGCGAGCTGGACTTCCAGACCCGGAACGACCCCCGCGTACTCACCTTCGAACGGCTCCCGCAGGCGTCCGACGCCGACGACCTCACCGCCGTCGCCCGGCAGGGCAGCAAGGCCCCCGAGGGCCGCGCCCTCACCCCCGCCGACATCGCCCTGATCAGCTACACCTCCGGCACCAGCGGCACCCCCAAGGGCGCCACCAACACGCACGGCAACATCATGTTCAACGCCGAGCGGCAGCGCACCGGACTCGAACTGCCCGACGCCCCCGTCTACTTCGCGATGGCGCCGCTGTTCCACATCACCGGCATGGTCTGCCAGCTCGTCGCCTGCCTGGACAGCGCCGGCACGCTCGTGCTCGCCTACCGCTTCGAGGCCGGGGTCGTGCTCGACGCGTTCGCCGAGCACCGGCCCGTCTACACCGTCGGCCCCTCCACCGCGTTCATGGCGCTCGCCGCCCACCCCGCCGTCACCCGGGACCACTTCTCCTCCTTCCGCACGATCTCCTCCGGCGGCGCCCCGCTGCCGCCCGCCCTGGTGGAGAAGTTCCGGGCCGGCTTCGGGCCGTACATCCACAACGGCTACGGCCTCACCGAGTGCACCGCCCCCTGCGCCTCCGTGCCCCCGCACCGCGAGGCCCCCGTCGACCCCGTCTCCGGAACGCTCGCGGTGGGCGTGCCCGGCCCCGACACCGTCGTCCGCATCCTCGACGACGCGGGCGAGGAGGTTCCCTTCGGCGAACAGGGCGAGATCGTCGTACGGGGCCCGCAGGTCGTCCCCGGCTACTGGCGCCGCCCCGACGCCACCGCCGAGACCTTCCCCGGCGGCGAACTGCGCACCGGCGACATCGGCTTCATGGACGAGGCCGGCTGGCTCTACGTCGTCGACCGCAAGAAGGACATGATCAACGCCTCCGGCTTCAAGGTCTGGCCGCGCGAGGTCGAGGACGTCCTCTACACCCACCCGGCGGTGCGCGAGGCCGCCGTCGTCGGGGTGCCGGACGGGTACCGCGGGGAGACCGTACGGGCATACATCAGCCTCCGCCCGGGCACGGAAGCGGCTCCGGAGGCCCTGGCCGCGTACTGCCGGGAGAGACTGGCCGCCTACAAGTACCCGCGCCAGGTGGAGATCCTGCCCGAGCTGCCCAAGACGGCGAGTGGGAAGATCCTCCGTCGGGAACTGCGTTCCCGTACCGGCGGGGGAACCGTTGGACCTTCGCAGGCGTGATCGTAGGCAGCATCCAGGAAAGGCAGGTGGCGGCAGTGCCCAGAACCACGGACGGAGACGGCACGCCCGTACCGCAGCGGCTCCTCGCCGCCGCCACCCGGCTCTTCGCCGAACAGGGCTACGACCGCACGTCGGTGCAGGAGATCGTCGAGGCGGCGGGCGTCACCAAGGGCGCGCTCTACCACTACTTCGGCTCCAAGGACGACCTGCTGCACGAGGTGTACGCGCGCGTGCTCCGCGTCCAGCAGGAACGCCTGGACGCGTTCGCGGACGCCGACGAGCCGGTGGAGAAGCGCCTGCGCGGGGCGGCGGCGGACGTCGTCGTCACGACGATCGAGAACCTCGACGACGCGTCGATCTTCTTCCGCTCGATGCACCACCTCAGCCCCGAGAAGAACAAGCAGGTACGCGCCGAACGCCGCCGCTACCACGAACGCTTCCGCGCGCTGATCGAGGAGGGCCAGCGCGAGGGCGTCTTCTCCACCGCCACCCCGGCCGACCTGGTGGTCGACTACCACTTCGGCTCCGTCCACCACCTCTCCACGTGGTACCGCCCGGGCGGCCCACTGGGCCCCCAGCAGGTCGCCGACCACCTGGCCGACCTGCTGCTCCGCGCGCTGCGGCCCTGATCAGGGGGCGCGGGACAGGCCCTAGCGGCGGTAGGACTCCTGTGCGGGGTGGCCGTGTCCCTGGTCCGTCCGGGACGGGGCGGTCCCTTCCGCCGCGCGCCGGCGGCGTTCCTCGGAGGCCGCCTCCTCGCGCAGATAGCTGTAGCGCCATTCGTAGCTGTGCGTGTGGCCGGCCCGCACCTGGCGCCCGTAGAAGGTGTTGAAGTCGCCCTCGGCGGAGAACAGATCGGCACCCGTACCCGCTCCGCCCGCGGCGGCCACGACCGCCCGGTGCCTCAGCCCGTTCTCCCATTCGATGCGCTCCACCTCCATCGCGAAGAACGCCGCGGGCTGCCACCCCGACCGCTGCGCCTGGACGTCCAGCCCGCCGCTGCGCACCTCGTTCTCCAGGGCCGCCACACGAGGCGCCGCCGCCGCGTTGAGGATCTCGAAGACGGCGGTTCCGCGGAGATGAGCGGTGTCCCCCCGCTTGTTGTCCAACGTGATGGAGCGGCTGCCCGCCCGCCATTCGCCGGGGGTTCCGCCCTTCGTACGGCCGAACCGCACCGTGACGGAGCCGACGGCAGCGAGTTCCCGGCGGAAATGGGGGGCCGCGGCGGACACGAAGTCGTAGAGGCGCGACAGGCCGTCCCTACCTGTACCGCTTCAACTCCCGTCGTGCCAGCGAGCGTTGGTGGACCTCGTCGGGGCCGTCGGCCAGCATCAGGGTGCGGGCGCCCGCGTACAGCTCCGCCAGGGGGAAGTCCTGGCTCACGCCACCCGCCCCGTGCAGCTGAATCGCGCGGTCGAGAATGCCGACCACCGTCCGCGGGGTCGCGATCTTGATCGCCTGGATCTCCGTGTGCGCGCCCCGGTTGCCCACCGTGTCCATCATCCAGGCCGTCTTCAGCACCAACAGCCGCAGCTGCTCGACGGCGACCCGCGCGTCCGCGATCCAGTTGTGGACGACCCCCTGCTGCGCCAGCGCCTTGCCGAACGCCGTCCGCGACACCGCCCGCCGGCACATCAGCTCGATCGCCCGCTCGGCCATGCCGATCAGCCGCATGCAGTGGTGGATACGGCCCGGGCCGAGCCGCGCCTGTGCGATGGCGAAGCCGCCGCCCTCCTCGCCGACCAGGTTCGACACCGGCACGCGCACCCGGTCGAAGACGACCTCCGCGTGCCCACCGTGGTAGTGGTCCTCGTATCCGAAGACCCGCATCGCCCGCTTCACCGTCACCCCGGGCGTGTCCCGCGGCACGAGCACCATGGACTGCTGCCGGCGCACGTCGTCACCGTCCGGGTCCGTCTTGCCCATCACGATGAAGATCTTGCAGTCGGGGTTCATCGCCCCGGAGATGTACCACTTGCGCCCGGTGATGACGTAGTGGTCGCCGTCGCGCTCGATCCGCGTCTCGATGTTCGTGGCGTCCGACGACGCCACCTCCGGTTCGGTCATCGCGAACGCCGAGCGGATCTCACCGGACAGCAGCGGCTCCAGCCACTGCTTCCGCTGCCGCTCGTCGCCGAACTGGGCCAGCACCTCCATGTTGCCGGTGTCCGGCGCCGCGCAGTTCAGCGCGGTCGGCGCGAGCTGCGGGGAACGGCCGGTGATCTCGGCGAGCGGCGCGTACTGGAGGTTGGTGAGCCCGGCGCCGTACTCGTCGTCGGGCAGGAAGAGGTTCCACAGGCCCTGCCTGCGGGCCTCGGCCTTGAGCTCCTCCACCACCGCCGGGGTCTCCCACGGCGAGGCGAGCCGCGCCCGCTGCTCCTCGGCGACCGCCTCGGCGGGGTACACGTGCTCGTCCATGAAGGCCAGCAGCTGTGCGCGCAGCTCCTCGGTGCGCGCGTCGAACGCGAAGTCCATGACGGATCAGCCCTCCTCGGAGCCGTGCTTCAGGGTGGTCAGGCCGTGCTCGATGAAGACCGGGACGAGATCGCCGATCCGGTCGAAGCCGGCGCCGACCGTCCGGCCGAGCGTGTACCGGTAGTGGATGCCCTCCAGGATCACGGCGAGCTTGAACCAGGCGAACGCCGTGTACCAGGAGACGGCCAGGACGTCGCGCCCCGAGCGCGCGGCGTACCGCTCGACCAGCTCCGCCGGGGACGGGTGCCCCGGGGCCGTGGCCGTGGTGGAGACGGGGGAGTCGGGCAGCCCGAGCGGCACGCTGTACATCGTCAGCAGGCCCAGGTCGGTGAGCGGGTCGCCGAGCGTGGACATCTCCCAGTCCAGGATGGCGGTGATCCGGTCGTCGTCGCCGAGCAGGACGTTGTCCAGCCGGTAGTCGCCGTGCACGACGGCGGGCGCGGGGGAGCGCGGCAGCCGGCGGCCGAGCGCGGCGTGCAGCTCGTCGATGCCGGGCAGGTCGCGGTTGCGGGAGGCGTCGAGCTGCTTGCCCCAGCGCCGCAGCTGCCGGTCGAGGAAGCCCTCGGGCCGGCCGAAGTCCGCGAGCCCGACCTCCGCCGGGTCCACGGCGTGCAGCTCGACGAGCGTGTCGACGAGGCCCAGCACCGCGGCCCGGGTCCGCTCCGGACCGAGCGGCGCGAGCTGGTCGGCCGTCCGGTACGGGGTGCCCTCGACGAACTCCATGACGTAGAACGGCGCCCCGGGCGCCGCCTCGTTCTCCGGGTCCTCGCACAGCAGTACGGGGCGTGGCACGGGCACGGCGGTGGGGTGCAGCGCGCTGATCACCCGGTGCTCGCGCCGCATGTCGTGCGCGGTGGCCAGGACATGGCCGAGCGGGGGCCGTCGTACGACCCACCTGGTGGTGCCGTCGGAGACCGCGTACGTCAGGTTCGACCGTCCGCCCTCGATCAGCCGGCCGGTCAGGGGACCGTGCACAAGACCGGGCCGCTCGCGGTCGAGCAGCTCGCGCAGCCGGTCGGGATCGAGACCTGGCGGGTGATCTGGACTCATCGTCGCTCCTACGCCGTTGAACGGTGACCCGCTCATGATGCCGACCGGTCGGTATGTCGTCCAGTGGGCGACACGGGGTGACGGCCAACGTGACGGGAACCACGGTGGCACGGGGGCGCTCCGCAGTGGCACGGGGGTGCCCCCCCGGCGGCTCGGGGGTGCCCCGCCGTCCCTCACACCACCAGGACGGCCGCGCACACGGCGAGGGCCACCGTGGCCAGCGCGGCGAGCGCGGCGTGCCGGGCGGGCATGCGCGGCGGACCGGCGGCCGGGGCCGAGGCGAGGGTGCGGATGCGGACGTGCGCCAGGGCGAGGAAGGCCAGCCACAGCGCGCCGCAGGCCAGGCAGACGGCGTAGCCGGCCGCGGAACCGCCGTGCAGCGCGGTCTTCACGGCGAGCACGGCGGCGACGGTGCACGACAGGGTCGTACGCCGCCAGGCGAGCCGGGTGCGCTCGGGCTGAAGGCCGGGGTCGCGGACGGGGCCGGGGGTACGTGGGGGTTCCGGCTCGGGGCCGGGGTCCGGCCGTGGTGCCGGGCGGCCGGTCATCCTTCCCAGCCGAGCAGCACGACGACGACCATCGCGACGGCGACGACGCCGATCGCGATGCCGAGCAGCGCGGGGAAGCGCGAGACCGGCAGGTCCTCGCCCCGCCGCATCGCCCGCTCGCACCGCACCCAGTGGTTGACGGCCCGCAGCGCGCACAGCACACCGGCGGCGAGCAGGGCGAGCGCCAGCCCGATGCGCCAGGCCCGGCCCAGGTCCGGCAGGAACTGGTCCACGGCGAAGCCCCCGCCGATCAGGGCGAGGGCGGTCCGCAGCCAGGCGAGAAAGGTCCGCTCGTTGGCCAACGAGAACCGGTAGTCGGGCGTGTTCCCTTCCCCCCGCACCTCCTCCGGCACGAACCACGACCGGACGTTCCGCACGAGATCACTCACGTACGGGACCCTATCCGCCACTCCCGCAGCCGCTCGTACGCCGCCAGTCCGTCCGGCACCCACTCCCACTCCCCGAGCCGCGCCTCCACCTCGCCCTCGGTGAGGAACCCGTGCCACGCGACCTCCTCCACCTGCGGCCGCACCGGCAGCACGCACCGCACCTCGTACACCGCCGACCACCAGCCGTGCCCCGTCGCCGGGTCCTCGTACAGGAACCGGAACAACGGCTCGGGGCGCGGCAGCCCCGAGACGCCGAGTTCCTCCTCCGCCTCGCGCAGCGCCGCGTCGTCGTACGACTCGCCGGTGCCGACGACACCGCCGACGAACATGTCGTAGAGGGAGGGGAAGACGAGCTTGGTGGGGGTGCGGCGGTGCACGAAGACGCGGTCCGTGGCGTCACGGGCCTGGATGAAGACGCAGCGGTGGCGGAGGCCGCGGGCGTAGACCTCGCCGCGGGGGGCCTGTCCGACGACGCGGTCGTCGACGTCCACGACGTCGAGGATCTCGTCGGCGGGGTCGGGGGCGGGGGTTTCGTGCGAGGCAGTCATGGTCCCCATCCAACATGTTCTCGCCCCCGCCGCCCCTACCCTTCCCGTCCCTTCAAGGGGCTCCGCCCCTTGGACCCCGGGGGGTGCGTTGTCGGCTGACGGCCGGTGGGGCTTCTCGCGCAGTTCCCCGCGCCCCTGAAAGACGGGGGGCGCCCCCTGCTTTCAAGGGGCGCGGGGAACTGCGCGACCAGCCACGATCTGCCAGCACTCGCCGGAACAACCCGTACCCCCGAGCCCCAAGGCGCCCTCAATACGCTTGCAGATCACGGTCCCGCTTCGCCGCGCGGCTCGTCGCGTCGCCTCCGCACGGCATCGCCGGATGCGCACCCAGCAGCACGATGCCGACCACGATCGCCGCCAGCCCCGTCGCCTCCCAGGTCAGCGCGCCGACATCCGTGCGCAGCCGGTCACCGAGGAACCCCACCCCGCACGTGATGCCCGCCAACGGCTCCGCCGCCGTCAGCGCGGGGAGCGACATCCGCAGGGACGCCGTCTCGAACGCGCTCTGCACCAGCAGCAGCCCCGTCGCCCCGCACACCACCACCCCGTACGGCTCCCAGCCGGTGAACAGTTCCGTGAAGCCGCCGTGGGTGAACCGCTGCCCGCTCACCCGGGTGAGCGCGTCCTGCATGCCGTACAGCAGCCCCGCCGCGAGCGCCAGCAGCACCGGCGCCGCGCTCATCCGGGAACGTTTCGCCGCCGTCGTCAGCAGCAGCGCGAGCCCCGCCATCGAGCCGATGATCGCCCAGTGCCGTACCGGATCGGCGACCGCCTGCCCGCCGCTCGGCCGGCCCGCCACGATGAACGCGGTGACGCCGCCCGCCAGCATCAGCAGCCCCGACCAGCCCTGTCGGCCCAGCGGCCGGCGGGCCCCCGCGCCGCGCGGCCAGTGCCGGGACAGCACCAGCGCGAACAGCAGGTTCGTGGCGAGCAGCGGCTCGACCAGGGACACCTCGCCCTGGGACAGCGCGACCGCGCCCAGCACCATGCCGGCGATCATGCACCCGATCCCGCCCAGCCAGCGCGGCACCCGCATCAGGTCGAGCAGCAGCCGGGGGGAGAGGAAGTCGCTCAGCGGCGCCTGCTGGGCGGCGTTCTGCTGGAGCACGAACCCGACGCCCAGACAGACGGCGGCGCTCACCGAGAGAACCAGAACCAGTACCGACACGCTGTGTACCTCGATAACTCAGCGGGGTCACGGAAGGCGTATCCCGCTGACTGTAGCGGCCCGGGCCGTGCCCCGCCCGTGAGTGCCCCGGGCTGTGACGCGCTCGTCAGTACCCCGGATCCCGCGCCCGACGCCGGAGGCGGGCCGGGCGGACGGTTGACGCGGTCACCCGTGTGCCCAAGGATCTGACCAGTCGGTAACAAGGGCCGGCGGTGCGGCACGACGGTGCGGTACGACGACGGGGCGAGAGGACGCGCGCATGGCCTACGACGCTGACGTGATCGTGATCGGGGCGGGCCTCGCAGGTCTCGCGGCGACGGCGGAACTGGTGGACGCCGGCCGCAAGGTGCTCCTCCTCGACCAGGAGCCCGAGCAGTCCATGGGCGGCCAGGCGTTCTGGTCGTTCGGCGGACTGTTCCTCGTCGACTCGCCCGAGCAGCGCCGTATGCGGATCAAGGACAGTCACGCGCTCGCCCTCCAGGACTGGATGGGCACGGCCGCGTTCGACCGTCCGGAGGACCACTGGCCGCGCCGCTGGGCCGAGGCGTACGTCGACTTCGCGGCCGGGGAGAAGCGCTCCTGGCTGTACCGGCAGGGCGTGCGGTTCTTCCCCCTCGTGAACTGGGCCGAGCGCGGCGGCTACGGCGCCATCGGGCACGGCAACTCCGTGCCGCGCTTCCACATCACGTGGGGGACCGGGCCCGGGGTGGTCGCACCGTTCGAGCGCCGGGTACGGGAGGGTGTCGCGCGCGGGCTCGTGCGGCTGGCGTTCCGGCACCGGGTCACCGGGCTGTCCCGTTCCGGCGGCGCCCTCGACACCGTCTCCGGCGAGGTGCTGGAGCCCTCGGACGTCGAGCGCGGGCGCGCCACCAGCCGTACCGTCACCGGCGCCTTCGAGTACCGGGCCCAGGCGGTGATCGTCACCTCCGGCGGCATCGGCGGCAACTTCGACCTGGTCCGCGCCCACTGGCCGAAGCGGCTCGGCACCCCGCCCGAGCACATGATCTCCGGCGTCCCCGCGCACGTCGACGGCAGGATGCTCGGCATCGCCGAGACGGTCGGCGCGCACGTGATCAACCGCGACCGGATGTGGCACTACACCGAGGGCGTCCAGAACTGGGACCCCATCTGGGACAAGCACGGCATCCGCATCCTGCCCGGCCCCTCCTCGCTCTGGCTCGACGCGCGCGGCCGGCGGCTGCCCGTGCCGCTCTTCCCCGGCTTCGACACCCTCGGCACGCTCGAACACATCATGCGCACCGGGTACGACTACACGTGGTTCGTCCTCGACCGGAAGATCATCGGCAAGGAGTTCGCGCTCTCCGGCTCCGAGCAGAACCCGGACCTGACGGGGAAGTCTGTGCGCGACGTGCTCGGGCGGGCGCGCACGGACGTGCCGGGGCCGGTGCGGGCCTTCATGGACCACGGCGCCGACTTCGTCGTCGAGAAGGACCTCGGCGCGCTGGTGCGCCGCATGAACGCGCTCACCGAGGAGCCGCTGATCGACGAGGCGGAACTGCGCCGCGAGATCGTCGCGCGCGACCGCGAGGTGGCCAACCCGTACACCAAGGACCTCCAGGTCACCGCGATTCGCGGGGCCCGCCGATTCCTCGGCGACCGGCTGATCCGCACGGCGCCGCCGCACCGCATCCTCGACCCCGCGGCGGGGCCGCTGATCGCGGTCAAGCTGCACATCCTCACCCGCAAGACCCTCGGCGGCCTGGAGACCGACCTCTCCTCGCGCGTCCTGACCGACAGCGGTGAGCCCTTGCCCGGCCTCTACGCCGCGGGCGAGGCCGCCGGGTTCGGCGGCGGCGGCGTCCACGGCTACCGGGCCCTGGAGGGCACGTTCCTCGGCGGCTGCCTCTTCTCCGGCCGCACAGCCGGCCGCGCGGCAGCCCGCACGGTGGCATAAGGGGCGCGGGGAACTGCGCGACAAGCCACAACGCACCCGCACCCGCACCCGCACCCGCCAACGAACCCACCCCCCCGGGGTCCAAGGGGCGGAGCCCTTTGAGGGGACGGGAAGGGTAGGGGCGGCGGGGCGAAAAACCCCAACTCCAGCCACCCCCACCCCCGTTGACGCGAGTAACGCACCCCCCACCCTTGACGCCGACCACACCCGCCCGCTTGGCTGTCAGTGATCACCCACTGACAGCCCGCACCCACCCGCACCCGTGAGGAACCCCCGCGGTGCCCCCACCTCCACCCCCACCCCCCTTCGGCCACCCCCGAAAACGCCCCCACCCCTACGACCCCGCCCTCGACGACACCCCCCTCGTCGCCACCCGCACCGCCCTCACCCAGGGCCGCTGGTCCGCCGCCCGCGCCCTCCTCGCCACCACCGGCGACGACTGGGACCGCCGGTCCCACCGCGTCACCGTCCTGGCCCAGGCCCGCGCGGCCGTCCACTGGGCCCGCGACTGGCAGGTCGCCGACCCCGAGTCACCCGCCGCCGCCCTCCTCCTCGCCCTCGCCCTCGTCCACCGCGCCCTCACCGGCAAGGAACACCCCGAGACCGCCCGCGAGGCCTGCCGCTCCGTCGCCGCCGCCGTCCCCGACGACCCCACCCCCTGGTTCGGACTGCTCCTCCTGGAGCGCACCCTCGGCACCGAGGAGGACGTCGTCCGCCTCTTCGACGAGGTCCGGCTGCGCCACCGCGACCACCACCACGCCCACCACCTGATGGTCGCCCGCCTCGCCGAACGCCGCGCCGAGGCCGGCCAGGACCCGCTGCACGAGGTGTACGACTTCGCCAACTGGGCCGCCGAACAGGCCCCCGCCGACTCCCCGTTGGCCATCCTCCCGGTCGTCGCGCACGCCGAGCGGTACCGCGTGCTGGCCGCCGCGGGACAGGAACCCGCCGACCCCGTCGCCTCCGGGCACTGGGTCGGCCGCCGGGCCCGCCAGGTGATGAAGGCCGCGTTCGACTGGTGGCTGGAGTGGGAGCGCGACGACCACCCGCGCCGCCTCGTCGACCTCAACTTCCTCGCCCACGCCAAGGTCTGCGAGGGACGCGGCGCGGAGGCCGCCGCGCTGTTCCACCGCATCGGCGAACACGCCACGCCCGCCCCCTGGTCGTACCCCGACCGCGACCCGTACCAGGCCTTCCGCACCGCCCGCGACGGCGCACTCGGCGCGGTCTGAAAGATCCCGCACACACGACCACGCACCCGCACAGACCCGCACGGCACGTCCCACGCACCTCGGACCCGAGGAGAGGATCCCGCGATGACGACGGGCAGTTCGAGCACCAGCGAGAGCGGAAGCAGACCGGGCCCCGGACCCCGCCCGCCGGGCAGCACCGACGGCCGGACAGGCACCGGCACCGACGGCCGCACCGGCACCGGCATCAGCACCTTCAAGGGCGAGGCACGCGCACTCCGCGCCGACCGCCTCGGCACGACGGGCCTGCTGCTGTCCGTCCTCGCCGCCACCGCCCCCCTCATGGTGGTCGCCGGCGTCATGCCCACCACGTTCGGCGTGATGGGCATCGAGGGCCAGCCCCTCCTCTTCGTCGCCCTCGGCCTCGTCCTGGCCCTGTTCTCCCTCGGCTACGCCGAGATGAGCCGCCACGTCCACAACGCCGGCGCCTTCTACGCGTACATCTCCCGCGGCCTGGGCGGCACGGCAGGCGCCGCCGCGGCCCTCGTCGCCCTCGTCGCGTACAGCGCGCTGCAGGTCGGGATCTACGGCATCTTCGGCTACGAGGTGTCCGGCCTGTTCGCCACCTACCTCGACACCGACCTCGTCTGGTGGATCCCCTCGCTGGCCGCCGTTCTCCTCGTCGGCGCGCTCGGCTGGCTGAAGATCGACCTCAACGCGCGGGTGCTCGGCGTCCTGCTGGTCATCGAGGTCGCGCTCGTCGTCATCTTCGACGTGGCCGCCGTGGGCGACCCCGCCAAGGAGGGCCTGTCGCTGCACGCCTTCAACCCCGACACGCTCACCGGCGCGGGCGTCGGCACCGCGCTGTGCTTCTGCGTCGCCGCCTTCCTCGGCTTCGAACAGGCGCCCGTCTACGCCGAGGAGACCAGCCGCCCGCATCTCCTCGTGCCGCGCGTGATGTTCCTGGCCGTCGGCTTCGTCGCCGTCTTCTTCGCGCTCAGCTGCTGGGCGCTCACGGTCGCCGCCGGGCCCTCCGCGATCGTGCCCACCGCACAGAAACAGAGCGCGGGACTGCTGTTCTTCCTCACCGAGGACGTCCTCGGCTCCACCTTCACCGACGTCCTGCACGTCCTGTTCGTCACCGGCATGTTCGCGGCGATGCTCAGCTTCCACAACGTCGTCGCCCGCTACGCCTTCGCCATGGGCCGCGAGGGGCTGCTGCCCGCCGCGTTCGGCCGCACCACCGGTTCCAGCGGCGCGCCCGGCACCGGCTCGCTGCTCCAGACCACGGTGTCGCTGCTGGTCGTGGCGGGCTTCGCGGTCGCCGACGACCATCCGCACGGCGACCCCACCGCGCCCGTGCTGCACCTGTTCACCTGGGGCGGCAGCGTCGGCGCGCTCGGCGTCACGGTGCTGATGGTCGCCGCCTCCCTCTCGGTGATCGTCTTCTTCGCCCGCCGCGGCGCCGCCCGTGCCCAGGCCTGGCGACTGGCGACCTCCGCACTCTCCGGCGCCGCGCTCGCGGTGATCGTCGGCTACACCGTCAAGGACTTCGACGTCCTCGTCGGCTCCGGACCCGGCTCGGCCCTGAGCTGGGCGCTCCCCGCGATCATCGCCGTGGCCGCGCTCGCCGGCGTCGTCCAGGGCCTGCTCATCCGCGCGCGGAACCCCGGGGCCCACGCCCGGATCGGCCTGGGCAACGAGGCGTTCCGCCTGGAGGAGGCGGCGGCGCACACGCCGGACGACGAGGAACCGAAGTAGCTACCGATTTCTTACGGACCCGGGCAAGCACTGGCCCCCGAGGGGTGACCGGTGCTCGAATCAAGGGGTGAGTCCTCTACGTCCCGAACCCTCCGACCCGCCGGAGACCCCGGAATCCGAGGAGGGCGGCGGCACCCCCATCGGGCGGCGCGTGCTGCTCGGCACCCTCGGCCTGGGCGCCCTCGGCGTCGTCGCCGCGCCCCCGCTCCAACGCGGACTGGAAGCCTTCCTCGGGGGCGTCTCCGGCAAGGACCCCACGGGTCTGACCGGTCTCCTCCCCAACGGGGGCGGCTTCCGCTACTACTCGGTGACCTCCTCCGTCCCGCACAAGGACGCCGGCGACTACCGCCTGACCGTCGGCGGCCTGGTCGACCGTCCGACGTCGTACACGCTGCCCGAACTGCGCGCCCTGCCGCAGACCCGGCTCGTGCGGGACGTGCAGTGCGTCACCGGCTGGCGGGTGCCGGACACCCCCTTCGAGGGCGTCCGGCTCTCCGACCTGCTCGACGCCGCGGGCGTGCGCTCCTCCGCCAGGGCGGTCCGCTTCACGTGCTTCGACGGCGCGTACACCGAGAGCCTGACCCTCGACCAGGCCCGCCGCGCCGACGTCCTCGTCGCCCATCGCATGCGCGATGAGCCGATCGGCCACAACCACGGCGGCCCCGTCCGCCTCTACGTCGCCCCCATGTACTTCTACAAGTCCGCCAAGTGGCTCTCCGGGATCGAGGTCACCGACCGGGTGCGCCCCGGTTACTGGGAGGAACGGGGCTACGACGTGGACGGCTGGGTCGGCCGCTCGAACGGACGTGACGATGCCCCCACCACCTGACACGGCGGTCCCCGCCCCGCCGTCGACCCGGGTACGACGCTTCACCCGCGCCGAACGCTGGGTGCACCGGGCGACGGCCGCGCTGATGGGCGTCTGCGTGGCCACGGCCGCCTGCCTCTACCTGCCCGAGTTCGCCGAACTGGTCGGCAGGCGCGAGCTGGTGGTCCGGATCCACGAATGGGCGGGTCTGCTCCTGCCCGTGCCGGTCCTGGCCGGCCTGGCCTCCCGCGCCCTCCGCGCCGACCTCGGCCGCCTCAACCGCTTCGGCCCGCACGACAGAACGTGGCTGCGCGAGGCGATGCGCCGTCGGAAGGGCCCGGCGGGCAAGTTCAACGCCGGCCAGAAGCTCTACGCGTCCTGGCTGGCCGGCGCGACGCTGGTCATGCTCGGCACGGGCCTGCTGATGTGGTTCACCCACCTCACCCCCCTGATGTGGCGCACGTCGGCGACGTTCGTCCACGACTGGCTCGCCCTCACACTCGGCGTGGTGATCGCGGGCCACGTGGGCATGGCCCTGGCCGACCCGGAATCCAGAACGGGCCTGCGCACGGGAACGGTCGACCGCGACTGGGCATCGGAACAGCACGACCTGTGGCGCCCGTAGTCCCCGGGTGCGACTGAGGGGGTTTTCCGCCCCCGCCGCCCCTACCCATTCCCGTCCCTCCGGGGGCAAGCCCCCGGACCCCCAAAAGATCGCGCAGTTCCCCGCGCCCCTGATAGGGGCGCGGGGAACTGCGCAACGGGGTCCAAGGGGCGGAGCCCCTTGAAGGGACGGGAAGGGTAGGGGCGGCGGGGGCGAGAAAACCCACCCGCACCCCCACCCCTCCCCGCACGGCCCCCTAAATCACAAGCGACAGCAACAACACCAACCCACCCGCGACCACGGAGATAATCGTCTCCATCACGGACCAGGTCTTGATGGTCTGCCCCACGCTCAACCCGAAGTACTCCTTCACCAGCCAGAACCCCGCGTCATTGACATGGCTGAAGAACAACGACCCGGCCCCGATCGCCAGCACCAGCAACGCCGCATGCGTCGTCGACATGTCCGCCGCCAGCGGCGCCACCAGCCCCGCCGCCGAAACCGTCGCCACCGTCGCCGACCCCGTCGCCAACCGGATCGCCACCGCGATCAGCCACGCCAGCAACAGCGCCGGAATCGACCAGTCCTTGGAGATCTCCAGGATCATCTGCCCGACACCGCAGTCGATCAGCGTCTGCTTGAAGCCACCGCCCGCACCGACGATCAGCAGGATGCCCGCGATGGGCATGAGCCCCTTCTCGACGGTCTCGGATATCCGGGACCGCGTGAACCCGGCCGGCCGCCCCAGCGTGAAGATCCCGACGATCACCGCCGCGAGCAGCGCGATCAGCGGCGACCCGATGACGTCGAAGACCCGCTGCACCGTGTTGTCGGCGTCGTCGATGACGATGTCCACCAGCGCCTTGGCCAGCATCAGCACCACCGGCAGCAGCACGGTGAACATGGTCGCGCCGAACCCGGGCCGCTTCTCCAGCTCCTCCGAGGCGCGCGGCGGCAGCATCCGCTCCGGCACCGGCACGTCCGCCCAGCGGGCCGCGAACTTCGAGAACACCGGACCCGCGATGATCACCGTCGGGATGGCGACGAGAACACCGAGCGCGAGCGTGACACCGAGGTTGGCCTTGACCGCGTCGATCGCGACCAGCGGCCCGGGGTGCGGCGGCACCAGACCGTGCATCACGGACAGACCGGCCAGCGCCGGGATGCCGATCCGCATCAGCTTGAAGTTGCCGCGCCGGGCGACCATCAGCACCACCGGGATCAGCAGCACGATGCCGACCTCGAAGAAGAGCGGCAGGCCGATCACGGAGGCGATCAGCACCATCGCCCACGGCATGGCCCGCCCGCTCGCCTTGGCGAGGATCGTGTCCACGACCTGGTCCGCGCCGCCGGAGTCGGCGAGCAGCTTGCCGAGGATCGCGCCCAGCGCGATCAGCACGCCGACGCCCGCGACCGTCGAGCCGAGACCGCTGGTGAAGCTGGTGATGACCTTGTCGAGCGGGGCACCGGCGAACGCGCCGAGCGCGAGCGAACCGATCGTCAGGGACAGGAAGGCATGCAGTTTGAACTTGGTGATCAGCAGAACAATGACGGCGATGCCCGCCAGGACGGCGATGCCGAGTTGAGCGTGGCCCGCCGACGTGATCGGTTCGACGGTGTCCGCTGCCAGCATCTCGACTCTGAGACTGGTCACGGTGATCCCTTGCGTTGGGGAGTGGGGAAACAGGGGTGGGGGGTGGAGCCAAAGGGGAGTGGAACCAAAGGAACCAAAGGGGAGTGGAACTGACGAAGGAGGAGTGGGTGACCCCTCGAAAAAGCGCCTTCAGTGCGAAGGCGCCTCAGTGCGAAGGCGCCTCGACCTCGGCCAGCGCGGCCGACGCCCGCTCTGTGATCTCCTCCGGCGTGCCGGCGACGCTCACCGTGACCCCCGCCTCGTCCGCACCCAGCGGCTGGAGGGTGGCGAACTGGGAGTCCAGCAGTGCCGTCGGCATGAAGTGCCCCTGGCGGTGGGACATCCGGTCCTCGATGAGCGCACGGTCGCCCGACAGGTGCACGAACACGACACCCGGCGCGGCGGCCCGAAGCCGGTCGCGGTACGACCGCTTCAGCGCCGAACAGCTCACCACACCGCCCAGCCCCGCCCTGTCGTGCGCCCAGGAACCGATGGCGTCCAGCCACGGCCACCGGTCCGCGTCCTCCAGGGGGACACCCGCCGACATCTTGGCGATGTTGGCCTGGGGATGGAAGTCGTCGCCTTCGGCGTACGGAACGCCGAGCCGGGCCGCGAGCAGGGGACCGATCGTGGTCTTTCCCGTGCCCGCGACGCCCATCACCACGACGACGTGGGGGGTGTGCATCGCTGCCTCGCTGTCTTCGTCGACACCTGATGTCGACGACACTGAAACCCATTAGGTACGACTTTTTCAAGACCCTGTGACAAATAAGTCTGACTTTTGCCTGCTGTGAACATCCCCGTACCCTGTGCCCATGACCACTGGGGGCCGAGGGCTGCACGGACACGTACTCGACACCCTCGGGCCGTCGATCACCGCGGGCGAGTACCCGCCGGGCAGCGTGCTGCGCACGGACGAGCTGGCCCAGCGCTTCGAGGTGTCCCGCTCGGTGATGCGCGAGGCCGTGCGCGTGCTGGAGTCGATGCACCTCGTCGAGTCCCGCCGCCGGGTCGGCGTCACCGTCCGCCCCAAGCACGAGTGGAACGTCTACGACCCCCAGGTCATCCGCTGGCGGCTGGCCGGCGCCGACCGCCCGCACCAGCTGCGCTCGCTCACCGTGCTGCGCTCCGCGATCGAACCGGTCGCCGCGGGCCTCGCCGCCCGCAACGCCACCTCCGAGCAGTGCGCCGAACTCACCGACTGCGCCCTGGGGATGGTCGCCACCTCGCGCGGCCACCAGCTCGAGGGCTACCTCTTCCACGACGTGGCCTTCCACCGCGTCATCCTGACCGCGTCGGGCAACGAGATGTTCGCCCGCCTCGGCGACGTCGTCGCGGAGGTGCTCTCGGGCCGGACCCACCACGACGTGATGTTCGAGGACCCCGACCCGGCAGCCGTCACCCTGCACGTCCGCCTCGCCGAGGCGGTCCGCGCGCGCGACGCCCGGGCGGCCGAGGAACTCACCCGCGAGATCACCGTCGGCGCCCTCCAGGAACTGGACATCCTGGCACCGTAGGGGCGCGGGACCCGGCCGAGGAAGCCCCCGTCGGCCGGCACGTGCCCATCAGTCGAGAAAGTCCCCGTCGACGTACACCCACGCCCCGTCGACCCGTTCGAACCGGCTCCGCTCGTGCAGCGAGCCGCCCCGCCAGGAGGCGCGGAAGGTCACCGTCCCGGTGGTGTGGAAGGCGGAGCCGCCCGTCGTCCCCGTCACCTCCAGGCCGGTCCACCGGGTCCCCGGGTCGAGCTCCAGGCGCGGCGGCCGGGTCCGCGGGTGCCAGGTGCGCAGCAGATACCCCTCGTCGCGCACCACGAAGGCGGAGTAGCGGGAGCGCATCAGCGCCTCGGCGGTCGGCGCCGCGGCCGGCCCGGCGACGTACCGCCCGCAGCACGCCTCGTACGCCTCGCCGCTCCCGCAGGGGCAGTGGCGCCCGGACCGGTCCGTCATCGACAACCTCCTGGGCGAGAGCCTTCCGGAACACGAAGAGGACCCCCGGCGGCCGGAGGCCGACCAGGGGTCCACATGATGCATGGTGTCCGAGGGGGGACTTGAACCCCCACGCCCGATAAAGGGCACTAGCACCTCAAGCTAGCGCGTCTGCCATTCCGCCACCCGGACAAGGTGTCTGTCGCGCGGGTTTCCCCCCGCGGCGACAGAGGAAACATTACCAGGCTTTCCGGGACCCCCGATCACCTCCCGCCCGTACCCCGCGGCCCCCTGTGCGCGGGCCCCCGTCCGCCGTCGCTCCCGGTGAACGGCGTGTGACGGACCGGGCGGGGCCTTGGGGCCCGGGCCGGGTCGGGGGCAGGATGGCAGGGACCACCACCAGGCACCCGGCGGCAGCGACCGGCGGCGGGGGCAGTGGCAGGGACAGCGAGAGGAAGCAGCGTGAGCGACACGGGCACGGCCGGAACCGTCAGGGGCGAGGACGAGGTCGTCGACCTCTGCCGCGACCTGATCCGGATCGACACCAGCAACTACGGCGACCACTCCGGCCCCGGCGAGCGGAAGGCGGCCGAGTACGTCGCCGAGAAGCTCGCCGAGGTCGGGCTCGAGCCGCGGATCATCGAGTCGCACAAGGGCCGCGCCTCGGCCGTGGCCCGCATCCAGGGCGAGGACCCCTCCCGCCCCGCGCTGCTGATCCACGGCCACACCGACGTCGTCCCCGCCAACGCGGCGGACTGGACCCACGACCCGTTCTCCGGCGAGATCGCCGACGGATGCGTGTGGGGCCGGGGCGCGGTCGACATGAAGGACATGGACGCCATGACCCTCGCGGTCGTCCGCGACCGGCTGCGCAGCGGGCGCCGGCCGCCGCGCGACATCGTCCTCGCCTTCCTCGCCGACGAGGAGGCCGGCGGCACCTGGGGTGCCCGGCACCTCGTCGACAACCACCCCGACCTCTTCGAGGGCGTCACCGAGGCGATCGGCGAGGTCGGCGGCTTCTCCTTCTCGGTCAACGAGCAGCTGCGGCTGTATCTGGTGGAGACCGCCGAGAAGGGCATGCACTGGATGAAGCTCACCGTGGACGGCACCGCCGGCCACGGCTCGATGATTCACAAGGACAACGCCATCACCGAGCTGTCCGAGGCGGTCGCCCGGCTCGGCCGGCACGAGTTCCCGGTGCGCGTCACCAAGACCACCCGGCACTTCCTCGACGAACTCGGCGACGCCCTCGGCCTCGAACTCGACCCCGAGGACATGGAGACGACGATCAACCGGCTCGGCGGCATCGCCAAGCTGATCGGCGCCACCCTGCGCAACACCGCCAACCCCACCCAGCTGGGCGCCGGTTACAAGGTCAACGTCATCCCCGGCCAGGCCACCGCGTACGTCGACGGCCGCTTCCTGCCGGGCCACGAGGAGGAGTTCCTCGCCGACCTCGACCGCATCCTCGGCCCGCGCGTGCGGCGCGAGGACGTGCACGCCGACAAGGCCGTGGAGACCACGTTCGACGGCGCGCTGGTCGAGGCGATGCAGACCGCGCTGGTCGCCGAGGACCCGATCGCCCGCGCCGTGCCGTACATGCTCTCCGGCGGCACCGACGCCAAGTCCTTCGACGACCTCGGCATCCGCTGCTTCGGCTTCGCACCGCTGAAGCTGCCGCCGGAGCTGGACTTCGCGGGCATGTTCCACGGCGTCGACGAGCGGGTGCCGGTGGACGCGCTCCAGTTCGGCGTACGCGTGCTCGACCGTTTCCTCGACGCCTCCTGAACTCCCCTTTCGCGCACCGCTCTTCGTCCTGATTCGAGCGTGCGTACGGAGATCACCGGGACGGGTGAATGTGACCATAGGCTCGTAGCCTCATTAGTCCCTCCTCGTTACAGGTGATGCGATCCGAGGTCTGGATCGCTTTTGCCAACGGGTTTGTGAACGAGGAGGAACTAATGATCAAGAAGGTTGTCGCCGCTGCCGTCGCCACGAGCGGCCTGGTTCTCGCGGGTGCCGGCCTGGCCGCCGCCGACTCCGGGGCGCAGGGTGCCGCCGTGCACTCCCCGGGTGTCGCCTCCGGCAACGTCATCCAGGTGCCCGTGCACGTTCCGGTGAACGTCTGCGGCAACACCATCTCCGTGATCGGGCTGCTCAACCCGGCGTTCGGGAACGTCTGCATCAACAAGTGACGTCGCGGCCCCGTCCCACGAGGGTCTGAGTCCACCGGCCCCGGAGCGCGCGCCCCGCGCTCCGGGGCCGGCCGGTTCTCCCGTGCCGCCCGCGGCACCTCTCCGTATCTCGAAGGCAGGAATCAACCATGCGACAGGTCACCCGCAAGGGCCTGATGACCGTGGCCGCGGCGACCGGCGTACTCGCCGTCACCGGTGGCTACGCGCACGCCGACTCGGCGGCGAACGGCACCGCGTCGGACTCTCCCGGCGTGCTGTCGGGCAACTCGGTGCAGGCGCCGGTGCACGTTCCGGTGAACGTCTGCGGCAACACCGTCAACGTCGTCGGACTGCTCAACCCGGCGGCCGGCAACGCCTGCGCCAACAAGGGCGGCGGCAGCCACACGGGCGACCGCCACGGCGGCTACGGGGACGGCCACGGCCGCCACCGCGGTGGCCACGGCGACGACGACCGCTCCGGCGGCCACGGGAAGGGCCGCCACCACGGCGGCTACGGCGACGACGACCGCTCCGGCGGCGACGGCTCGGGCGGTGGCTCGGACGCCCACGGGCACACCGGCGGCTCGCCCGGCGTCGGCTCCGGCAACCACGTCGAGGTGCCCGTCGACGTGCCCGTGAACGTCTGCGGCAACAACATCACCGTCGGCGGCCTCGGCAACCCGGTCACCGGCAACGACTGCGCCAACACCCCCGGCGACGACACCCCGGCCCCTCCGGACCGTCACACCCCGCCCGGTCACTCCACGACCCCCGGCGGCGGCGACGGCTCCACCACGCCCGACACCCCGGCCGCGCCCGGCGGCGGCAGCGCGGTGCAGGCCAACCACCCGGGCGCCCGGTCCGCCCTCACCCAGCCGGTGGCCGACGCGCAGCTCGCCCACACCGGCAGCGAGACCCCGCTCGGTCTGCTGGTCCCGGCGGGCGCGGCCGCGCTGCTGGGCGGGACCCTGCTCTACCGCCGGTCCCGCGCGGGCGCGCGCTGACATCGGCGCGGCACGGACACCGGAGCGGGCCCCGCACCGGCGGCGCCCGCTCCGTCCGTTCCGTCTCCCGCCCGTTCTCCGTACCGAGGTCGTCCGTCCCCGCTCACCACGTGGCCCGCGCCTGGCGGATGATCCGCCGGCGCAACCGCACCCTGCGGCTGCCGTCCCGCATGAGGCTCAGACGGTGCAACTCCCAGTGTCCGTACTCGGCATGGTCCGTCAGCAGACGCGTCGCCTCCTTGCGGGAGACCCCGCGCGGGACGTACACGTCGACAAATTCGTATTCCGGCATCGCATCTATTGTGCGGGCACGGGCCCGGTACGGATAGCGTCTGCACTATGTCTGATGCAGTGCAGCCCACCGCTGCCGAGGTACGCGCCGCCGCCGAGGCGGTCAAGACCGCGCTCGACCGCCACCTGGCCGCGGTCGAACGCAGGTCGGGTGAGGACGACCCGGCCGTCTACGAGGCGTTCAACGAACTGGCCGCCGCGGCCGAGCAGTACGACGAACTGCTCTACGACCGCTACGACGAGGTCACGCCCTTCGAGATCCCCGGCACCGAGGACATGCCGCCGTACACGGGCCCGGAGGAGCCCAGCGCACTGAGCGTGCTGATCCGCCGCGACTACGCCGTGGTCGAACCGCGGCGGCTGCTCGCGCAGGCCCAGCGGATCGAGGCCGCGGAGGAGCCCGCCGAGGAGGTCTCGGGCACGGTCCACGGCGCGCTCGGCGTCCTCTTCGGCGAGTACGAACCGGACGAGATCGCCTCCCGCCACAAGGAGTTCGGCCTGGAGGAGGGCGACTCCACGCTCTGGGTCACCGCCACGGACGACCCGCCCGAGGCCGGCGAATGGCTCGATTCCCCCTTCGACCAACCCGACCCCACCCAGGTCGTCTGCCGCTTCGACATCAGCGCGGTCTTCGACGACGACCCAGAGGAAGACCGGGACGAAGACCCGACCCCGGCCCCCACACCCTGAGCCGCGGGCCCCGGCCCCGCGCCCTGTCTTTCAGAGGTGCGGGGCTGTGTCTTTTGCGCGGCTTTGCCGCGGCTGCGCGACGAGCGCCCTGTCTCCTAGGGGCGCGGGGCTGTGTCTTTTGCGCGGCTTTGCCGCGGCTGCGCGGCCAGCGCCCTGTCTCCTAGGGGCGCGGGGAACTGCGCGATCAGCCACGGCGCACCCGCACCCGCCCACGAACCTGCCCCCCCGAGCTCTACGGCGCCCTTCCCGCCCACCCTCGGGGTCCAAGGGGCGGAGCCCCTTGAAGGGACGGGAAGGGTAGGGGCGGCGGGGGCGAAAACTCCCTCGCCGCACCCCCGTCACCGCACACCCCCCACCCCCAGCAAAACCCCCAACCGCGTCGTACGCGGCTTCACCGCACCCCCCGCCACCACCCGCGGCAACGCCTGCTCCACCCCCTGCACCACCGACAGATGCCGCTCCGCCCGCCCGAACGCCGTATACACCCACGACCGCGACAACGAAGACACCGCATCCCCCGGCAACACCACAACCACCGCCTCCCACCGCGCCCCCACCGCCTGGTGCGCGGTCAACGCCCATCCATGCCGCACCGCCCCCTCCACCCGCTCCCGCGGCACCACCACAGGCGCCCCCGCACACTCCAGCCGCAACCCCTCCGCGTCCGCCCCGACGACACGCCCCGGCACGGCCCGCCCCGCCGCCCCCGCCACGTACACCACCCGGTCCCCGGGGTCGAACCCCCCGAACCGCCCGGGCCCGGGATTGAGCCGCTCCTTCAGCGCCGCGTTCAGCGCCCGCGTCCCCGCCGCCCCACCGTGCCCCGGCGTGACGACCACCGTCTCCTCCGCGGGCACCCCGATCGCCCGCGGTACGGAGTCCGCGACCAACTGCACCGCCCGGTGCACGGCCTCACCCGCGTCCCGCACCGGCACGATCACCACTTCCTTGCCGGGCGCCGCGACCTGGTTGAGCTCCCCGATGCCGATGCCGGAGACCAACTTGCCGAGCGGACCGGGATCCGGCGTCCGCGAGGCGATCTGCGGACAGATCCGCGCCGCCAGCAGATCCGCGAAGACCCGCCCGGGACCCGCCGACCACAGCACCCCGGGGTCACCGGAGAGCACCAGCCGCGCCCCGTCGGGCATCGACTCCACGAGCAGCGCCGCCGTCTCGACGTCGAGCTGCGGCGCGTCCAGCACGACGAGCAGGTCCAGAGCGAACGCCCCCTCCGCATCCCGCCCCGGCCCGCCCTCGGCCCCGGACAGCAGATCCGCCACGGTGACGACACCACCGCCTCCGGCGGGGACGCCACCCCCGGCCACCTGCGCGGCGAGACGCTCGCGCCCGCCCGCACCGTGCGTCGCCCCCCACGCCCGCAGCCCCAGCTCCGCCGCCGCCCGCAGCAGGGCCGCCGGCTCCTGCCGGGCGGCCTCCCCGCCGGTGTGCAGCACCAGCCCGTGCCCGGCGACGGCCCGGATCAGCTCCGCCGCGGACCGCCCGGCGGCCTCGGCCGCCCGCTCCCAGTCCCCGGCGGCCTCGACCGCTCCTTCCCGCTTCGGCACGGAGTTGACGAGCCGGCCGAGCCCGTCGGCGAGGCTCTCCTCGGCCAGCGCGTACCGCTCGAGCCCGACCAGGACCCGTACCGGACGCTCCTCGGCCTGCGCGTCCTCCCCGTCACCGCCGCCACTTCCGTCGCTCCTGGAGCCCCCGCCCTCCGCGGGCTGCGGCGCGGCCCCGCCGGTCTGGTCCAGGGCGTCCTGGAAGACCAGCGCCTCGCCCTCCGCGAGCGTGTCCCGCACCGCCGCGTCCGGGTCCGGCACCGCGTACCGTCCGAGCGCGGTGAGCAGCGCGGGCAGCTCCAGCGCCGTGTGCCCGGCGAGCGCGGCCTGCTCCAGCAGCCACACGGTGACCGCGCGGCCGCGCCGCTCGTCGCCCGGCCCGGCCTCCGCGCCCAGCAGCGCGCGGGCGAACCCGTCGGCCTGCTCCGGGCGCACGCCCGTGACCCGCAGCAGCTGCCAGGGGTCCTCGCGCAGCACACCGTCGGCGCCCGCCCCGAGCCCGGCGGCGGTCCCCGGCGCCAGCGCGGCCGGGGCACCGCCCTCGGCGAGCACCGCCCGGACCGCCGCGACGGCCTCCTCGTCCGGCACCGGCGCCGCGGCCGGGGGAGTCGCCGGCGCCACCGGCTGGGGCGGCCGTACGGGCTCCGGGGCGGCCCTGCGCGGAGCCGGGGGCGGCTCGCTGAACGCACTGGCCACCGGCTTGGCCCCGCTCTCCACCGCCCGCACGGCGGCCAGCAGGTCCGCGGCCGTGCCGCTGAGCTTGGCCCCGCTCTCGACCGGGCCCTGCCTGGCGGCCTTCCGCTGCGCGATCCGCTCCCGCTCCAGCCGTTGCGCCGCCAGCTCCGCCTCGGCCTCGGACAGCTGCGCGGACGCGCCCCCGGAACCGTCGGCCGGCTCGGACTCGGCGGACTCGGCGGACTCGGCGGGCGCGGCCGGCTCCGCCGGCTCCGCGGCCGTCTCCGTGGTCTCGGGGTCCGTGCTCACAGCGTGCTCCAGTCGTGATCGGGATAACGGTGCACCGGGGCCGACACGTCGTCCAGCGCCCGGCAGATCTCGTCAGGAAGACTAAGCGCCTCCACTGACAACGCCGCCGTGAGCTGCTGCGCCGTGCGGGCGCCGACGATCGGGGCGACCACCCCCGGGCGGTCCCGGACCCACGCGAGCGCCACCTGGAGCGGCGTCGCCGACAGGCCGTCCGCCGCCGTCTGCACCGCGTCGACGATGCGGCTCGCCGCGTCGTCCAGGTACGGCGCGACGAAGGGGGCCAGATGCTCCGAGGCGCCCCGCGAGCCGGGCGGGGTGCCGTCCCGGTACTTGCCGGTCAGCACGCCCCGGCCCAGCGGCGAGGACGGCAGCAGCCCCACCCCGAGGTCCAGCGCCGCCGGCAGCACCTCCCGCTCCACCCCGCGTTGCAGCAGCGAGTACTCCATCTGCGTACTGGCGATCCGGGTCCGCCCGCCAGGGGCGGCCAGCTGCCACGTCGCCGCCCTGGCCAGCTGCCAGCCGCAGAAGTTGGACACGCCCGCGTACCGCGCCCGCCCGCTGCTGACCGCCAGGTCCAGCGCCCCGAGCGTCTCCTCCAGCGGCGTGCACGGATCGAAGGCGTGCAGATGCCACACGTCGACGTAGTCCGTGCCCAGGCGGGCGAGCGAGGCGTCCAGGGCGGAGAGCAGATGGCCGCGGGAGCCGTCGAACCGGCGTTCGGGGTCGGGGACGCTGCCGGCCTTCGTGGAGACGACCAGGTCACGCCGGGGCACCAGCCCCTCCATGAGCCGCCCGAGCAGGTACTCCGCCTCGCCGTCGCCGTACACGTCGGCGGTGTCCACGAGGGTGCCGCCCGCCTCCCAGAACACCTTCAACAGGTCCGCGGCGTCGTGCTCGTCGGTGTCGCGCCCCCACGTCAGGGTGCCGAGCCCGATGCGGGACACGCGCAGGCCGGTGCGACCGAGATGCCTCTGCTCCATGAACGCCGACATTACTGGCCAAGGCACGCACGTGGGGGGCCTGTGGACAACCGAAAACGGCGGGTGCGCGCTAGTGTTCCCACAAGGAACGTTACTGATCAGTAAGGGGAATCGTATGCGGCTCGGCATCAACCTCGGTTACTGGGGCGCCGGAATGGACGCGGACAACCTCGCCGTCGCCCAGGAGGCCGACCGGCTCGGCTACGCGGTCTGCTGGGCCGCCGAGGCGTACGGCTCCGACGCGGCCACCGTGCTCACCTGGGTCGCCGCCCAGACCGAACGCATCGACGTCGGCTCGGCCATCTTCCAGATCCCGGCCCGCCAGCCGGCGATGACGGCGATGACCGCCGCCACCCTCGACTCCCTCTCCGGCGGCCGCTTCCGGCTCGGCCTCGGCGTCTCCGGCCCGCAGGTCTCCGAGGGCTGGTACGGCGTCAAGTTCGACAAGCCGCTCGCCCGCACCCGCGAGTACGTCGAGATCGTCCGCAGGGCCATGAGCCGCGAGCGGCTGACGTACGAGGGCGAGCACTGGACGCTGCCGCTGCCCGACGGCCCCGGCAAGCCGATCAAGCTCACCGTGCACCCGGAGCGCACCCACATCCCGCTCTACATCGCCGCCATCGGCCCGAAGAACCTCGAACAGACCGGCGAGATCGCCGACGGCGCGCTGCTCATCTTCGCCGCCGCCGAGCACCTGGAGGAGACCGCGCTCCGCCCCTTGCGGGCCGGCCGGGAGAAGGCCGGGCGGACCCTCGACGGCTTCGACATCTGCCCGACCGTGCCGCTGGCCGTCGGCGACGACAAGGACGTCACCGCGCTCGCCGACACCTTCCGCCCGTACACCGCGCTGTACGTCGGCGGCATGGGCAGCCGCAAGCAGAACTTCTACAACCGGCTCGCCGGCCGCATGGGCTACGAGCGGCAGGCCGCCGAGATCCAGGACACGTACCTGTCCGGCGACAAACAGGGCGCCGCGGCCGCCGTACCGCACGAACTGATCGACCGCACGACGCTCCTCGGCTCCGTCGACCGCATCGCCGACCGCATGAAGGAGTACGCCGGTGCCGGCGTCACCACCCTCACCCTGGCCCCCGCCGGCTTCACCCTGGAAGAACGCCTGACCGCGCTCCGCGCAGGCACGGAGGCCTTGGAACGCGCCGGGCTGGCGGAGTAAGGGGCGCGGGGCTGTGTCGATCTGCGGCTCCGCCGCGCGGGGGCAATCCTTTGGCGGGGTCCGGGGGCGAAGCCCCCAGGGGACGGGAAGGTAAGGGCGGCGGGGGCGACGAACTCCCGGCCTCCGAAGATCATCACGGCCGTGGTGGGGGCTCGGGGATCATCCCCGCCACGGCCGTCACGAAGAACAACGCCCCGACCCCCCACCGGTTACGCGCGATGGCCCCGGCACCTTCCTCCGTTAGGCGGAGCCACCCGACACGTCTGTTGCCCCCGCCGCCGAGCCCACTTTGACTCGGATGCGGCGGCCCGCCGGAAACAGAGAGGTGTGCAGACGTGCTTTCCACAAAAAGTCTCTTCCGGGAGATCGTCGACAACGACGAATCGTTCCGTCTCCTCTGCTCCATCGCCGCCGGCGGCGAGGCCCAGGGCGGCTGGGAGAACGCCCGCATCGCCGCCCTCGTCCCGCCGGCCGAACAGGCCCTCGCCCCCAAGATCGCCCGGCACGGCACCGACGAGGACAAACACGGGCGGATCTTTCAGGCCCTGCTCAAGAAGCGCCATCTGGAACCCGTCGAGGTCCCGGCCGAGACGGACTACACCATGCTCCTCGAACGGCGCGGCATCGGTCTGTCCCACGAAAGACTGAGAGCCGACCGGCCGCTGACCGTGCAGGACATCGTCACCTACCTCGCCCACAGTCGCGTCACCGAACAGCGCGCCTGTGAGCAGATGGAACTGCTGCGCCGGCACTTCGCCGACCACCCCGACCTCGGCCGGGCGGTCCGGATGATCTCCCAGGACGAGGACAACCACCTCGCCTACTGCCACGAGGAACTGCTGCGCCTCGCCCGCGCGGGCCACGAGCGCGCGATCCGGCGCACGCTCCACGAATGCGCCCGCGCGGAGATCCAGGTGCACCGTGACGTCAGTCTCGCGGTCATGCGCCACATGGGCCGCATCCTCGGCTGGTCCCGGGCCAAGGGCGCCGTCCTGGCCGCCGGCATCCACGCCGCGTACGCGTACGAACTGCTGCTCGGCCGGCGGCGCATGGTCGTCCTGCGGATGCCCGAGCGCCGCGACGCGCTGGGCGAACCTACAGCCACCCCCGTCGCTTGAACTGCCGGTACAGCAGCACCTCCAGGACCACCATCACCGCGATCACCGCCGGGTACGACCAGATCCAGTGCAGCTCCGGCATGTGGTCGAAGTTCATGCCGTAGATCCCCGCGATCATCGTGGGGACCGCGGCCATCGCCGCCCAGGCGGAGATCTTCCGCATGTCGTCGTTCTGCCGGACGCTCATCTGCGCCAGGTGCGCCGAGAGGATGTCCGACACCAGCCGGTCCAGGCCCTCCACCGACTCGTTCACGCGCGTGAGGTGGTCGCTGACATCACGGAAGAAGGGGCGCGCGGAGTCGTCCACGAACGGCAGCGCGCCCCCGAACGAACCGGTGTTCGCCAGCCGGGTCAGCGGCAGCGCCAGCGGGTTGGTGGCCCGGCGGAACTCCAGGATCTGCCGCTTGAAGGTGTAGATCCGCGAAGCGGTGTTCCTGGAGCCCCCGCCCTCCGGCGAGAACACCTCCGCCTCCAGCTCCTCCAGGTCGGTCCCCAGTTCCGTCGCCACGTCCAGGTAGTGGTCGACCGAGGCGTCGGCCAGGGCATACAGGACCGCCGTCGGCCCCTTGCCGAGCATCTCCGGCTGCTGCTCCAGCCGCTTGCGCACGACGCCGAGCGGTGCGCCCTCGCCGTGCCGGACCGTCACCACGAAGCCGTCGCCGAGGAAGATCATCACCTCGCCGGTGGAGACGGCGTCGCTCTCCGGCTCGTACACGACCGGCTTGAGCACCATGAACAGCGAGTCGTCGTACACCTCCAGCTTGGGCCGCTGGTGCGCCTTGAGGGCGTCCTCCACGGCCAGCGGGTGCAGCCCGAACTCCTCGGTGACCTTCCCGAACTCCCGTTCCGTCGGTTCGTGCAGCCCGATCCACACGAAGCCGCCCGCGGCGCGCGCGTTCGCGAGCGCGTCCGAGAGGTCCTCCGGCCCCTCGGAGCGGCGCCCGTCGCGGTAGATGGCACAGTCGACGATCACGGAAGGTGTGCTCCCCTCTCGGAACGGACACGGAACGCGGAACCCGCGGCAGGACCGGCGACCGCGGAAGCGGAAAACGGGCCCCATGAGGAGGATGACCGCGAAAACGGCCTCTACGCGCGCGTGGGCACCGTCCGCCGGACGGATTGACGGCAGGTCCTAGGCTGGGCGCCATGCCCACGTTGATCCTCGTACGGCACGGACGCTCCACCGCCAACACCTCGGGACTGCTCGCCGGGTGGACCCCGGGCGTGGCCCTCGACGAGCGCGGCACCGCCCAGGCGGCCGCCCTGCCGGGGCGGCTGGACGGCATCCCGATCGCCGAGATCGTCACCAGCCCGTTGCAGCGCTGCCAGGAGACCATGCGGCCACTCCTCGACGCCCGCGGCCTCGAACCGCACAGCGACGACCGTATCGGCGAGTGCCACTACGGCGACTGGTCCGGCCGCAAGCTCGCCGAACTGAAGGACGAACCGCTGATGGAGGTCGTCCAGGCGCACCCCTCGGCGGCCGCGTTCCCCGGCGGCGAGTCCATGCGGGCCATGCAGACCCGCGCCGCCGAGGCGGTGCGCGAGTGGAACGCGCGCGTGGAGCGCGACCACGGCCCCGACGCCGTCTACCTGATGTGCTCGCACGGCGACATCATCAAGTCGCTCGTCGCCGACGCGCTCGGGCTTCATCTCGACCTCTTCCAGCGGATCAGTGTCGAACCGTGTTCCGTCACCGCGATCCGTTACACCAGGCTCCGGCCGTTCCTCGTACGGCTCGGCGACACCGGTGACCTCGCGTCCCTGGTGCCGCCCGAGCGCGCCCCGTCCGGTGACGACGGCGGGGACGGGAGCGACGCCACGGTCGGGGGCGGTGCTGGCGCACCGTGATCGTCGGCCGCAGTAGGGTGAAGCGGTCGAAACAGCGCAGTAGTTGTCAAGCAATGGAGACAGGACGTGTCCCGTCAGGTGTTCCTCTACGACCCACCGGACCGCTTCGTGGCCGGTACGGTCGGGCTGCCCGGGCGCCGTACCTTCTTCCTCCAGGCCATCGCCGGGGCCCGGGTGACCAGCGTGGCCCTGGAGAAGACCCAGGTCGCCGCGCTCGCCGAACGCATGGACGAACTCCTCGACGAGGTCGTCCGGCGCAGCGGGGGCAACGCGGCGGTGCCCGCCGTGACCCCCTCGGAGATCTCCGACACCGAGCCGCTCGAGACGCCGGTGGAGGAGGAGTTCCGGGTCGGCACCATGGCGCTTGCCTGGGACGGCGACGAGGAGCGCATGATCGTCGAGGCGCAGGCGCTGGTGGAACTCGACGCGGAGTCCGAGGAGGACCTCGCCGAGGCCGAGGAGCGGCTGCTCCAGGACGAGGAGAACGGCCCGCCGATGCTCCGCGTCCGGCTCACCGGCGCGCAGGCCAGGGCGTTCGCCAAGCGCGCCCTGGACGTCGTCAACGCCGGGCGGCCGCCGTGCCCGCTGTGCAGCCTCCCGCTCGATCCGGAAGGACACGTATGTCCGCGCCAGAACGGATACCGCCGCGGAGCGTGACGAAGGTGACGACGAGCGACGAGACCGGCCTCGGAACGACGGCCGCGGACACCACCGCGCAGGGCCCCGCGGCCGGGAGCGCGTCCGGCCCGGCCGTCGACGCCGTGCGGCTGCTCACCGAGGGCGAGCTGACCGTACACGGCCGGATCCGCGACGCCTCCAACGCGGCGCTGTACTGCACCGTCGCGCTCGACGGACAGGAGGCCGCCTGCGTCTACAAGCCCGTCGCCGGGGAGCGGCCGCTGTGGGACTTCCCCGACGGCACCCTGGCCGAGCGCGAGGTCGCCGCCTACGAGGTCTCCGAGGCGACCGGCTGGGCCCTCGTGCCGCCCACGGTGCTGCGCGAGGGGCCGTACGGCGAGGGCATGTGCCAGCTGTGGATAGAGGTCCGCCCGGAGGCCGACCTGCTCGCCCTGGTGGACGCCGAGGAGCCGGAGCCGGGCTGGAAGGCGATCGGCTTCGCCGAGGTCGAGGAGGGCCGCACCGCGCTCCTCGTGCACGCCGACGACACGCGGCTGCGACGGCTCGCCGTCCTCGACGCCGTGATCAACAACGCCGACCGCAAGGGCGGCCATCTGCTGCCCGCCGACGGACAGCACCTCTACGGCATCGACCACGGGGTCACCTTCAACGTCGAGAACAAGCTGCGCACCCTCCTGTGGGGCTGGGCCGGCGAGACCCTGACCGACGAGGCCCTGGACGTGCTGCGGGGACTGCGGACGGGCCTGGGGGAGGGCGGAGCGCTGGCCGTCCGCCTGGGCGAGCTGCTCACGGAGGCCGAGGTCGAGGCCACCCGCGCCCGCGTGGCGGCGCTCCTGACGTCGGGACGGCATCCGGAGCCGAGCGGGGAGTGGCCGGCGATCCCCTGGCCGCCCGTGTGACGGTCCGGCCCGCCGGCAGGCGCGCTTCGCACACCGGGGCGAACCGGGCGGCCGCCGGCCCCTGCACATCGGGACGCGGCGCGCAAGAACGGCTTCCCGGCCATCTCGCCCCCTCCGGTTCGTGCAGGGAACATCCATCCGGTTAGGCTCATGACATGCATGCCTGGCCCGCTTCCGAGGTCCCCGCCCTGCCTGGTCAGGGTCGCGACCTGGTGATCCACGACACCGCCACCGGCGGTCCGGTCACCCTCCAGCCCGGTCCCGTCGCCCGCCTCTACGTCTGCGGCATCACGCCGTACGACGCCACGCACATGGGGCACGCGGCGACCTACAACGCGTTCGACCTCGTGCAGCGCGTGTGGCTCGACACCAAGCGCCAGGTGCACTATGTCCAGAACGTGACGGACGTCGACGATCCGCTGCTGGAGCGGGCCGAGCGCGACGGCGTCGACTGGACCGCACTCGCCGAGAAGGAGACCGCGCTCTTCCGCGAGGACATGACCGCCCTGCGGATGCTGCCGCCGCGGCACTACATCGGCGCCGTGGAGGCGATACCCGGGATCGTCCCGCTCGTCGAACGGCTGCGGGAACTCGGCGCGGCCTACGACCTCGACGGTGACGTGTACTTCTCCGTCGAGTCCGACCCCCACTTCGGCCAGGTCTCGAACCTCGACGCCGCGGCGATGCGGCTGCTCTCCGCCGAGCGGGGCGGTGACCCCGAGCGGCCCGGCAAGAAGAACCCCGTCGACCCCATGCTCTGGATGGCCGCGCGTGACGGCGAGCCGAGCTGGGACGGCGGCTCGCTCGGGCGGGGCCGGCCCGGCTGGCACATCGAGTGCGTGGCCATCGCCCTGGACCACCTCGGGATGGGCTTCGACGTGCAGGGCGGCGGGTCCGACCTCGCGTTCCCGCACCACGAGATGGGCGCGTCGCACGCCCAGGTGCTGACCGGGGAGTTCCCCATGGCCAAGGCGTATGTGCACGCCGGCATGGTGGCCCTCGACGGCGAGAAGATGTCGAAGTCCAAGGGGAACCTGGTCTTCGTCTCGCAGCTGCGGCGGGACGGTGTCGATCCCGCGGCGATCCGGCTCGCGCTGCACGCGCACCACTACCGGGCCGACTGGGAATGGACCGAGCAGGTGCTGCGGGACGCGGTGGCGCGGGTGGAGCGGTGGCGGGCGGCCGTGTCGCGGCCGGACGGGCCGGCGGCGGAGGGGGTCGTGGACGAGGTGCGGGCGGCGCTCGCGGATGATCTCAACGCGCCTGAGGCGTTGGCGGCGGTCGACCGCTGGGTCGCCCGCCAGGCGGAGACCGGCGGCCCGGACGAGTCCGCCCCCGGTGTCCTCTCCCGCGCGGTCGACGCGTTGCTGGGCGTGGCCCTGTAGGGCGTGCGGGGCGTTCTCTTTCGCCCCCGCCGCCCCTTCCCATTCCCGTCCCCGGGGGCTCCGCCCCCGGACCCCCAAAAGATCGCGCAGTTCCCCGCGCCCCTGATAGGGGCGCGGGGAACTGCGCAACGGGGTCAAAGGGGCGGAGCCCCTTGAGGATGGGACGGGTAGGGGCGGCGGGGGCGAGAAAGATCCTGCCCCACCCCCCGGCTCACTCCTCCGACGGGTCCTCGTCCTCGTCGTCCGGGCGTGGGGGTTTGGGGGCGCGGCCCCGGCCGCCGGCGGGAGGGCCGTTGAAGGGGCCGGCCGCCGTGCCGCCGTCCCGCCGCCGCAGGTATCGCTCGAACTCGCGCGCGATCGCCTCTCCCGAGGCCTCCGGCAACTCCGCCGTGTCCCGCGCCTCCTCCAGCGTCTGCACGTATTCCGCGACCTCGCTGTCCTCCGCCGCCAGCTGGTCCACCCCCGTCTGCCACGCCCGCGCGTCCTCCGGCAGCTCGCCCTGCGGGATGCGGACGTCGATCAGGTCCTCCAGCCGGTTCAGCAGCGCCAGCGCGGCCTTCGGATTCGGCGGCTGCGACACGTAGTGCGGTACCGCCGCCCACAGCGACACCGCCGGCACCCCGGCGTGCGTGCACGCCTCCTGGAGGATGCCGACGATGCCCGTCGGACCCTCGTACTTCGTCTCCTCCAGGTCCATCCGCTGCGCGAGATCCGCGTCGGACGTCACCCCGCTGACCGGAACCGGACGTGTGTGCGGGGTGTCGCCGAGCAGCGCGCCCAGGATGACGACCAGCTCCACACCCAGCTCGTGCGCGAAGGCGAGCAGCTCGTTGCAGAATGAGCGCCACCGCATCGACGGCTCGATCCCGCGCACCAGCACCAGGTCACGCGGTCTGTCGCCGCCGACACGGACCACCGAGAGCCGGGTCGTGGGCCAGGTGACCTTACGGACCCCGGCCTCCATGAACACCGTGGGGCGGTTGACCTGGAAGTCGTAGTAGTCCTCGGCGTCGAGCGCCGCGAACACCTCGCCCTTCCATTCCCTGTCCAGATGCGCGACCGCGGTGGAGGCGGCGTCGCCGGCATCGTTCCAGCCCTCGAACGCGGCCACCATGACCGGGTCGATCAGCTCGGGAACCCCCTCGAGCTCGATCACCCAGCGCCTCCTTCCGACGTGCCTGACGTACGCCCCAACCTTACGGCCCCGGCAGGCCGTCGCCGCAGCCCCGTGCACCGCTGGGTGAACGGATGACTGCCCCGTTCGACCGGCTCGAACACCTTGATCGTCGACCTCTACCCCCGGCCCGGGCCGCCATGCCGCGGGGGCGGCCCCCACTGGGGAGCCGCCCCCGCGACGTCCGGCGGCGGGCCGGGACTCCGCTCACTTCCCGTCGAGCAGCTCCCGCACCCGGGACCGGACCTCGTCCGTGGCCAGCCCCCGGATCGTCAGGGTGGTCCGGCGGCGCAGCACGTCGTCCTCGGTCTCGGCCCACTCGTGGTCCCGGGCCCACACGACCTGCGCCCAGATCTCGGGCGCGTCCGGGTGGACCCGCTCGGCCAGCGCCGGGTCCTCGTTGGCCAGCCGCGCGATGTCGAAGGCCAGCGAGCCGTAGTGGGTGGCCAGGTGCCGGGCCGTCTCGGGGGCCATCCGCGACGCGGGCTCCGGCCGGTCCACGAGCAGCCGGTGGGCGACCGCACGCGGGTTGGCTATGCCGGGCAGCGGCAGCTTCCTCGGCAGCGAGGCGATGGGCTCGAAGTCCTCGCCCAGCGGACGCCCGGGCAGGGCCTCCAGCTTCTTCATCACCGTACGGCCGATGTGCCGGAACGTCGTCCACTTGCCGCCCGCCACGGACAGCATGCCGCCCCGGCCCTCGGTGACCACCGTCTCCCGCTTGGCCTTGGCAGTGCTGCCGGGGCCGCCCGGCAGCACCCGCAGCCCGGCGAAGGCGTAGGTGATGAGATCCCGGTCGAGCTGCTGGTCGCGGACGGAGAACGCGGCCTCGTCCAGGATCTGCGCGATGTCCTTGTCGTTGACGGCGACCTCGCCCGGATCGCCCTCGTACTCCTCGTCGGTGGTGCCGAGCAGCAGCATGTCCTCCCAGGGGAGGGCGAACGTGATCCGGTACTTGTCGATGGGGGTCGCGAGCGCGGCCTTCCAGGGGGCGGTGCGCTTGAGCACCAGGTGCGCGCCCTTGGACAGCCGGATCGACGGCGCGGCCCCGGCGTCCTCCATCCGGCGCAGGTGGTCGACCCAGGGGCCGGTCGCGTTGAGCACCAGGCGCGCGTCGACGCCGAACTCCTCGCCCGAGATCCGGTCCTTCAGCTCGGCACCGGTGACCCGGCCCCGGGTGAAGCGCAGACCCGTCACCTCGGCGTGGTTCAGGACGACGGCGCCGGAGTCGACGGCCGCGCGGACCGTCATCAGCGCCATCCGCGCGTCGTTCATCTGGTCGTCCCCGTAGACGGCGACGGCCTTGAGGTTCTCCGTGCGCAGCTCGGGCACGTCCTGCGCGGCCTTGGCCGGGCTGAGCAGATGGCCCACGCCGTCGCCGAACGCGGAGAGCGCGGAGTAGGCGAAGACGCCCGCCCCGAGCTTCGCCGCGCCGTGCGGCCCGCCCTTGTACACGGGGAGGTAGAACGTGAGCGGGTTGGCCAGGTGGGGGGCCACCTGGCGGGAGACGGCACGGCGCTCGAAGTGGTTCTCCGCCACCAGCTTCACCGCGCCGGTCTGCAGATAGCGCAGACCGCCGTGGAGGAGCTTGGAGGAGGCGGAGGAGGTGGCGCCGGCGAAGTCGCCGGCGTCGACCAGTGCCACCCTGAGCCCGGACTGCGCGGCGTGCCAGGCGGTGGAGATGCCCAGGATGCCGCCGCCGATCACGAGGAGGTCGTACGTCGCCTTGGAGAGCTGCTCCCGGGTCTCAGCCCGGCTCGGACCCGTGCCGGTGGCCGGGTGCGTACCGAGGGCAGGCACGGACTGCAGGGTGGACTGACTGGTCATCGCTACTACTTACTCCTCGTCCTCGAGCCAGCCCATGGTCCGCTCGACGGCCTTGAGCCAGTTCTTGTACTCACGGTCGCGGGTCTCCGCGGCCATGTTCGGGGTCCACTCGGCGGCCCGCCGCCAGTTGGCGCGCAGGTCGTCGGTGCTGTTCCAGAAGCCGACGGCCAGGCCGGCGGCGTAGGCGGCGCCGAGGCAGGTGGTCTCGGCGACCATCGGGCGCACCACGGGTGCGTCCAGCACGTCGGCGAGGGTCTGCATCAGCAGGTTGTTGGAGGTCATGCCGCCGTCGACCTTGAGGGCGGTCAGCTCCACGCCGGAGTCCTTCGTCATGGCGTCGGCGATCTCCCGCGTCTGCCAGGCGGTGGCCTCCAGGACGGCGCGCGCGAGGTGCGCCTTGGTGACGTACCGGGTCAGGCCGGCGATCACACCGCGGGCGTCGGAGCGCCAGTACGGGGCGAACAGGCCGGAGAAGGCCGGTACGAAGTAGGCGCCGCCGTTGTCCTCGACGGACAGGGCGAGCGTCTCGATCTCGGCGGCGGTGGAGATGAGGCCCATCTGGTCGCGCATCCACTGCACCAGGGAGCCGGTGACGGCGATCGAGCCCTCCAGGGCGTAGACCGGCTTGTTGTCGCCGATCTGGTAGCCGACGGTGGTCAGCAGCCCGCTGTAGGAGTTGATCAGCTTGTCGCCGGTGTTCATCACCATGAAGGTGCCGGTGCCGTACGTCGACTTCGTCTCGCCCTCGGCGAAACAGGTCTGCCCGAACAGGGCCGCCTGCTGGTCGCCGAGTGCGGAGGCGACGGGAATGCCGCCGAGCAGCTCGCCGAGCCGGCCGCCCTTGATCTCGCCGTAGACCTCGGCGGAGGAGCGGATCTCCGGCAGCATCGCCGTGGGCACGCCGATGGACTCGGCGATCTTCTCGTCCCACGCCATGGTGTGCAGGTTCATCAGCAGGGTGCGGGAGGCGTTGGTGACGTCCGTGACGTGCCGGCCGCCGTCGGCGCCGCCGGTCAGGTTCCAGATGACCCAGGTGTCCATCGTGCCGAAGAGGATGTCGCCGCGCTCGGCGCGCTCCTTGAGGCCGTCGACGTGGTCGAGCAGCCAGCGGGCCTTGGGGCCGGCGAAGTAGGAGGCGAGGGGGAGACCCGTCTCGCGGCGGAAGCGGTCCTGGCCGACATTGCGGCCGAGCTCCCGGCACAGCCCGTCGGTACGGGTGTCCTGCCAGACGATCGCGTTGTGGACCGGCTCGCCGGTGTTCTTGTCCCACAGCACGGTGGTCTCGCGCTGGTTGGTGATGCCGATGGCCTTGATGTCGTCCCGGGTGATGCCGGCCTTCTCGATGGCGCCGGCGACGACCTCCTGGACGTTGGTCCAGATCTCGGTGGCGTTGTGTTCGACCCAGCCCGGCTTGGGGAAGATCTGCTCGTGTTCCTTCTGGTCGACGGAGACGATGCGGCCGTCCCGGTCGAAGACGATGCAGCGCGAGGAGGTCGTGCCCTGGTCGATGGCGGCGATGAACGGCCCGGCGGTGTGTGCGTCGGTCACTGTGTGCTCCTGGGAGTAGCGGGGGATTCCGTGAGATCCGTGGTCGGGGGGCTGTCCGTACGGCGCTGTGCTTGTGAAGGAATGGTTCCTCTAAGCAAAGGCGACGTTGTAGAGGCCTGCAGCGATCGCGCCGCCGATCAGCGGACCGGCCACCGGGATCCAGGCGTAGCTCCAGTCGGAACCGCCCTTGTTGGGCAGGGGGAGCAGGGCGTGCACGATGCGGGGACCGAGGTCACGGGCCGGGTTGATCGCGTACCCGGTGGGGCCGCCGAGCGAGAGACCGATGGAGACGACCACCAGGGCGGTGATCAGTCCGCCCACGACGCCCAGGCCCTTGCCGCTGTCGTTCAGGCCCTGGGTGAGGACGGCGAGGCAGAGGACGAAGGTGCCGATGACCTCCGTGGCGATGTTCAGCACCGCGTTGCGGATCTCGGGACCGGTGGAGAAGACGCCGAGCACCGGTCCGGCCTTCGTCTCCTGGGCCTCGACGGCCTTGACCCTGGTGTCCTGCGCGCCCGGACCGCCGACGACCTCACGGTCGGTGAGGTGCGCGTGGAACTGTCCGTAGTACGCGATCCAGGTCAGCGCGGCGCCGATCATGGCGCCGAGGAGCTGCCCGCCCCAGTAGACCGGGAGGTCGCTGAAGTCGTGGTCCTTGATCGCGATGGCGAGGGTGACGGCCGGGTTGAGGTGGGCTCCGGAGAGCGGCCCGGAGATGTAGACCGCGGTGAGGACCGCGAAGCCCCAGCCGAAGCTGATGGCGAGCCAGCCGGCGTTGCGCGCCTTGGAGGCCTTGAGGGTGACGGCGGCACAGACGCCGGCGCCGAGCAGGATGAGTATGGCGGTACCGATGGTCTCGCCGATGAAGATGTCGGAGCTGGACACCCGCGACTCCTTTGTCCTTCGTCCAGGGGAAGGCGAACCCCGGGTCCCTCCGGTGGTCCGCGCCCTCAGGGGTGAGGGCGTTAACCGGCCGATGGTGTTGTCACACTCTAACGCGTATTGCCGGTAGGTGTTCGACAATGCCGACCGATGGACGCGAGTCTCGCCGCGCGGTGCGCGGCAGTCAAGGGTTCGGTTATCGAAAACGCGATCGTTATTGATCGGGGTGGGTTATGGATCGCGGCAGGGAGCGGCCGAGGAAGGGACGCGGGGAAGGGGCGCGGGGCTGTGTCGATGTGCGGCTCCGCCGCGTGGGCGCATCTTTTGTGGGTCCGGGGGCGGAGGCCCCCCCGGGGACGGGAAGGGAAGGGGCGGCAGGGGCGAAAAAGGAGCCCTCAGCCTCAGAACCGGCTGGCGCCGAGGTCGCGCGAGACCGCCCGCGCGCAGTCCCGCACGGCCGCGATCAACTCCGCCCGCACCTCCCCCTCACGACCCTCACGGCAGAGCCGCTCCACCGCCCCCGTGATCCCCACCGCCCCCACCGGCATCCTCCGCCGGTCATGAATGGGCGCCGCGATCGACGCGACCCCCTCCCACGTCTCCTCCACGTCCGCCGCGTACCCCCGCGCCCGCGTCAGGTCCAGGACCTCCTCGAACCGCGGGAGCTCGCTGATCGTCCGGTCCGTGAAGGCCTTGCGGTCCGCCTCCAGCGCCTCGCTGTGTGCCACCGGGTCGTAGGCGGAGAGCACCTTCCCCAGCGCCGTGGAATGCAGCGGCTGCATCGCCCCGATCTCCAGCACCTGCCGGCTGTCGTCGGGCCGGAACACGTGGTGCACGATCAGCACGCCCTGCTGGTGCAGCACCCCCAGGTACACGCTCTCCCCGCTGGAGCGCGCCAGGTCGTCCGTCCACACCAGGGCCCGCGCCCGCAGTTCGTGCACGTCGAGATAGGTGGTGCCCAGGCGCAGCAGTTCGGCGCCCAGCTGATAGCGCCCCGAGGCGTCGTCCTGTTCGACGAAGCCCTCCTGCTGGAGGGTGCGGAGTATGCCGTGGGCCGTGCCCTTGGCCAGGCCGAGGGAGGAGGCGATGTCCGACAGGCCGAGCCGTCGCTCGCCGCCCGCGAGCAACCGCAGCATCGCGGCCGCCCGCTCGAGCGACTGGATGTTCCGTGCCATCGCCGTCCTGCCCTCCGTCCCCTTCGACCACTGGACCGCCGGCCGAGGCTCGAGTACCGCGTTCGGCAATGTCGAACACTACCGGTCGTTGTCGACCTCCCGCCAATGGGCGGTCACGGCGAGTTCCGGCCGGAAACCGCCCGAATGCCACGTACGGCACCACGGGTGCACACCCGTCCGCCCCGTGGACGCCTCTGACCGTACGGCGTACCGGGGGCTACCCTGACCGGGTGCGCCTTCCGCGGGAAGACGCAAAGCCGACAGCCGTCGCACTCCAGGGAGCATCTTCCATGGCCTCGTCGCCGAACCCGTCCGCATCCCCCGCCCCCGCCGCCGAGGGCGCGTCCGCCGCCACCGGAACCCGGGCCCGCACCGACGCCCTCCGTGAGGCGCTCGCCACCCGGGTCGTGGTGGCCGACGGCGCGATGGGCACGATGCTGCAGGCCCAGGACCCGACACTGGAGGACTTCCAGGGGCTGGAGGGCTGCAACGAGGTCCTCAACGTCACCCGCCCGGACATCGTCCGCTCCGTCCACGACGCCTACTTCTCCGTCGGCGTCGACTGCGTCGAGACCAACACCTTCGGCGCCAACCACACCGCTGCCTCCGAGTACGAGATCGCCGGCCGGGTGCACGAGCTCTCCGAGGCCGGCGCCCGCCTCGCCCGCGAGGTCGCCGACGAGCACGGCGCCCGCGACGGCCGCCAGCGCTGGGTGCTCGGCTCCATGGGCCCCGGCACCAAGCTGCCCACCCTCGGCCACGTCGGCTACACCACCATCCGCGACGGCTACCAGGCCAACGCCGAGGGGCTGCTGGCCGGCGGCGCCGACGCCCTGATCGTCGAGACCACCCAGGACCTGCTGCAGACCAAGGCCTCCGTCCTCGGCGCCCGCCGGGCCATGGCGGCCACCGGTACCGAGGTCCCGCTGCTGGTCTCCATGGCGTTCGAGACCACCGGCACCATGCTGCTCGGCTCCGAGATCGGCGCCGCGCTCACCGCGCTCGAGCCGCTCGGCATCGACATGATCGGCCTGAACTGCTCCACCGGCCCCGCCGAGATGAGCGAACACCTGCGCTACCTCACCCGGCACTCCCGCATCCCGCTGCTGTGCATGCCGAACGCGGGTCTGCCGGTGCTCACCAAGGACGGCGCGCACTTCCCGCTGGACGCCGAGGGCCTCGCCGACGCGCAGGAGACCTTCGTCCAGGACTACGGCCTCTCCCTGGTGGGCGGCTGCTGCGGCACCACCCCCGAGCACCTGCGCCAGGTCGTCGAGCGGGTCCGGGAGACCGCCCCCGCCGAGCGCAGCCCCCAGCCGGAGCCCGGTGCCGCCTCCCTCTACCAGACCGTGCCGTTCCGCCAGGACACCGCCTACCTCGCCATCGGCGAGCGCACCAACGCCAACGGCTCCAAGAAGTTCCGTGAGGCCATGCTGGCGGGCCGCTGGGACGACTGCGTGGAGATGGCCCGCGACCAGATCCGCGAGGGCGCCCACATGCTCGACCTCTGCGTCGACTACGTGGGCCGCGACGGCGTCGCCGACATGGAGGAACTGGCCGGCCGGTTCGCCACCGCCTCCACGCTGCCGATCGTCCTGGACTCCACCGAGGTCGACGTCATCCGGGCCGGCCTGGAGAAGCTCGGCGGCCGCGCGGTCATCAACTCCGTCAACTACGAGGACGGCACCGGACCCGACTCCCGCTTCGCCAAGGTCACCGCCCTGGCCAAGGAGCACGGTGCCGCGCTGATCGCCCTGACCATCGACGAGGTGGGCCAGGCCCGCACCGCCGAGAAGAAGGTCGAGATCGCCGAACGCCTGATCGAGGACCTGACGCGGAACTGGGGCATCCACGAGGAGGACATCCTCGTCGACTGTCTGACCTTCACCATCTGCACCGGCCAGGAGGAGTCCCGCAAGGACGGCCTCGCCACCATCGAGGGCATCCGGCTGCTGAAGGAACGCCACCCGAAGGTGCAGACCACCCTCGGCCTGTCCAACATCTCCTTCGGCCTCAATCCGGCCGCCCGCATCCTGCTGAACTCCGTCTTCCTCGACGAGTGCGTCAAGGCCGGCCTGGACTCCGCGATCGTCCACGCCTCCAAGATCCTGCCCATCGCCCGGTTCGACGAGGAGCAGGTCACCACCGCCCTCGACCTCATCCACGACCGCCGCCGCGAGGGCTACGACCCGCTGCAGAAGCTCATGCAGCTGTTCGAGGGCGCCACCGCCAAGTCCCTCAAGGCCGGCAAGGCCGAGGAACTGGCCGCCCTCCCGCTGGACGAGCGCCTCAAGCGGCGCATCATCGACGGCGAGAAGAACGGCCTCGAACAGGATCTGGACGACGCCCTCCGGGAGCGCCCCGCCCTCGACATCGTCAACGAGACCCTGCTCGACGGCATGAAGGTCGTCGGCGAACTGTTCGGTTCCGGCCAGATGCAGCTGCCGTTCGTGCTGCAGTCCGCCGAGGTGATGAAGACCGCCGTCGCCCACCTCGAACCGCACATGGAGAAGACCGACGAGGCCGGCAAGGGCACCATCGTGCTCGCCACCGTCCGCGGCGACGTCCACGACATCGGCAAGAATCTCGTCGACATCATCCTGTCCAACAACGGCTACAACGTCGTCAACCTCGGCATCAAGCAGCCCGTCTCCGCGATCCTGGAAGCCGCCGACGAGCACAAGGCCGACGTCATCGGCATGTCCGGACTGCTCGTCAAGTCCACGGTGATCATGAAGGAGAACCTGGAGGAGCTCAACCAGCGCGGCCTGGCCACCGACTACCCGGTCATCCTCGGCGGCGCCGCGCTGACCCGGGCCTATGTCGAACAGGACCTGCACGAGATCTACCAGGGCGAGGTCCGCTACGCCCGCGACGCCTTCGAGGGACTGCGCCTGATGGACGCCCTCATCGGCATCAAGCGCGGTGTCCCCGGGGCACAGCTGCCCGAACTGAGGCAGCGCCGGGTGCGCGCGGCCACCGTCGAGATCGAGGACCGCCCCGAGGAGGGCGCCGTCCGTTCCGACGTCGCCACCGACAACCCCGTGCCCGAGCCGCCCTTCCGGGGCACCCGCGTCATCAAGGGCATCCAGCTCAAGGAGTACGCGGGCTGGCTCGACGAGGGCGCCCTCTTCAAGGGCCAGTGGGGCCTCAAGCAGGCCCGCAGCGGCGACGGGCCGACGTACGAGGAGCTGGTGGAGCGCGAGGGCCGGCCCCGGCTGCGCGGGCTGCTCGACCGGCTCCAGACCGACAACCTGCTCGAAGCCGCCGTCGTCTACGGCTACTTCCCCTGCGTCTCCAAGGACGACGACCTCATCGTCCTGGACGACGACGGCAACGAGCGCACCCGCTTCACCTTCCCGCGCCAGCGCCGCGGCCGCCGGCTCTGCCTCGCCGACTTCTTCCGGCCCGAGGAGTCGGGGGAGACCGACGTCGTCGGCTTCCAGGTCGTCACCATCGGCTCCCGGATCGGCACCGAGACCGCGAAGCTGTTCGAGGCCAACGCCTACCGCGACTACCTCGAACTGCACGGACTGTCCGTCCAGCTCGCCGAGGCGCTCGCCGAGTACTGGCACGCCCGCGTCCGCTCCGAACTCGGCTACGCCGGCGAGGACCCCGCCGCCATGGAGGACATGTTCGCCCTCAAGTACCGCGGCGCCCGCTTCTCGCTCGGCTACGGCGCCTGCCCGGACCTGGAGGACCGCGCCAAGATCGCGGAACTGCTGCGGCCGGAGCGGATCGGCGTACACCTCTCCGAGGAGTTCCAGCTCCACCCCGAGCAGTCCACCGACGCCATCGTCATCCACCACCCGGAGGCCAAGTACTTCAACGCCCGGTGACGGCCCGTCACCGCCGCGGCGCTCACGCAGGGTGACCCGCCCCGCACCGCCGCGATCCGCCCGACGCGCACTCCGGACGGCCACGACGTACACTGGTCGGTCCACCGCAGGCCGGTTCCTCTTCGGGAACCGGCCTGCTCGTCCCTCAAGGAGGTGCGTCGGATGACGACAACCGTCCCCGCGCTCGGAACCCGCTCGGCGGAGGGCTCGGCCCTGCAGGCCGTGCTCCTCGACATGGACGGCACCCTGGTGGACACCGAAGGTTTCTGGTGGGACGTCGAGAGGGACGTCTTCGCCGCCCTGGGCCACCGCCTTCAGGACTCCTGGCGCGAGGTCGTGGTCGGCGGCCCCATGACCCGCAGCGCGGGCTTCCTCATCGAGGCCACCGGCGCCGACATCACGCTGGCCGAACTCACCGTCCTGCTCAACGACGGCTTCGAGGACCGCATCGACCGCGCCCTGCCGCTGATGCCCGGCGCCGCCCGACTGCTGGCCGAACTGGCCGCCCACGACATCCCCACCGCCCTGGTCTCCGCCTCCCACCGGCGCATCATCGACCGGGTGCTGGCCGCCGTCGGACCGCAGTACTTCGCCCTGACCGTCGCCGGCGACGAGGTCGAGCGGACCAAGCCGTTCCCCGACCCCTATCTGCTGGCCGCCTCCGGGCTCGGCGCGCGGCCGGAGCGCTGCGCCGTCGTCGAGGACACCGCGACCGGCGTGGCGGCCGCCGAGGCCGCCGGCTGCCGGGTCCTCGCGGTTCCCTCCGTGGCACCCATCACGGCCGCCCCCGGGCGCACGGTCATCGCCTCCCTGGAAGAGGTCGATCTGCCGTTCCTGCGCGGCCTGATGACGTCCGCATGACCGGATTCCGGTCCCCGCCCACACCACTCGGGATGTGAGGTTCGCCACGCGCAAGGGGGTCGACAGCGGGCCGTGCGTGTGCTGTTCACCCCATATCGGCGCGCGAGGACGCGCCCATGTGTCCCGTTTGGTGGGACGCTGCGCGAATCCTCCCCCTGTCGGGTTTTCGGTGTGTCCACACCCGGTTTCGCTCCGTGATGGGGCCTCAACTCCGGGGGCAGCGGGCGCCTTGGTCGGCGCCTACTAATCTCATCGCGGTAAACACCGTCACTACCCCCGTGATCCGCCGCGACACCCCTGCATGCCGGGTACACGGACTCGACCGCTCTGGAGAATCTCGAGCATGAACCGCAAGACTTTGGTGCTGCCGGCCGTCGTCGGCCTGCTCGCTCCTGTGCTCGCCGCCTGCGGTGGTTCCGACAGTGGGAGCAGCGGCGGCGACGCGATCGTCGTCGGCACCACGGACACGTTCACCCAGCTGAAGACCCGGCCCGCTCCGCTGGACCCGGCCTACGCGTACGACGTGGGCACGTGGAACGTCCTGCGGCAGACCGTCCAGACGCTGATGGCCTACCCCAAGGGTGACGGCGCCCCGCAGCCCGACGCCGCCCAGAGCTGCGGTTTCACCGACTCCGGGAACGAGCGCTACGCCTGCACGCTGCGCAAGGACCTCAAGTTCTCCGACGGCACCCCGGTCACTGCCGACGACGTCAAGTTCTCCATGGAGCGGGCGCTGACGATCAAGGACCCCGAGGGCGTCTTCGCGCTGTTGTCCACGATCGACACCATCGAGACCAAGGGCGACCGTCAGGTGATCTTCCACCTCAAGACGGCCGACGCCACCTTCCCGTTCAAGCTGTCCACTCCGGTCGCGGGCATCCTCAACCCCAAGGACTACGAGAAGGACAAGCTGCGCGAGGGCTTCTCGATCGACGCCTCCGGCCCGTACACGCTGAAGGCCGAGGTCAAGGACAAGTCGATGGTCAAGGCCGTCTTCACCAAGAACCCCAACTACAAGGGGCTGCTCGACGTGAAGAACGACAAGGTCGAACTGGAGTCCTTCCCCTCCGCGGACGCCATGGGTGAGGCGCTGTCCAAGGGCGACATCGACGTCATGGCCCGCGCCATGACGCCGGACCAGATCGACAAGCTGTCCGCCAAGACCAACGGCGACATCAACCTCGTCGAGATGCCCGGTCTCGAGATCCGTTACCTCGGCTTCAACACCGAGGCCGACTCGGTCAAGAACAAGGCCGTGCGCCAGGCGATGGCCCAGGTCATCAACCGCGGTCAGCTGGTCTCCGAGGTCTACGGCACCCAGGCCGAGCCGCTGTACTCGATGGTCGCGGCCACCGTCACCGGCCACTCCAACGCGTTCCTCAACAAGTACGGCGACCCCAGCGTCAGCAAGGCCAAGACGCGGCTGACCGAGGCCGGCATCACCACCCCGGTGAAGCTGACGATGCACTACACGACCGACCACTACGGCGCGGCGACCAAGAAGGAATTCGAGGTCCTGCAGAAGCAGCTCAACGCCAGTGGCCTGTTCGACGTGTCCATCAAGGGCTACCGCTGGCAGGAGGACGACTACAAGACGAAGGAGCAGAAGGGCCAGTTCGACGTCTACGGCATGGGCTGGTTCCCCGACTTCCCGGACGCCGACAACTACATCTCACCGTTCCTGGACAAGGACAACACCCTCAACACGCCCTACGTGAGCAACAAGATCCGCAACCAGCTGCTGCCGCAGTCGCGGCGTGAGGCCGACCGGCTCAGCGCGGCCAAGGACCTCACGGAGATCCAGGACATCGTCGCCGAGGACGTTCCGCTGCTGCCGCTGTGGCAGGGCAAGCAGTACATCGCCGCCCGCGACGACATCACGGGCTCCGAATGGGCCATCAACTCCTCCTCGACCCTCCAGCTCTGGGAGCTGGGCCGAGGCGTGAAGGGCTGACCCGACGGCCCCCGCCGGGCCGGACACACGAAAGGGCGCCCCTCCTGAACCGGAGGGGCGCCCTTTCGTACGCGGTCGCCGGCGTCCGCGCGGGGGAGAGGGCGGGGCGCGGTTACTGCGCGCCCGGCCGGACCAGACCGCTCTCGTACGCGTACACCGCGGCCTGCACGCGGTCGCGCAGCCCCAGCTTGGTCAGCACATGCCCGACGTGCGTCTTCACCGTCGTCTCGCTGACGAAGAGATCCGCGGCGATCTCCGCGTTCGACAGCCCGCGCGCCACGAGCTTCAGCACCTCGACCTCACGGTCCGTCAGCGTGTGCAGGGTGTCCGGCACCGGTTCGTCCCCCGACGGCAGGTGCGTGGCGTACTTGTCGAGGAGCCGGCGGGTGATGCTGGGCGCCAGCATCGCCTCCCCGGCCGCCACCACCCGGATCGCCTGCACCAGTTCGTTGGCCGGGGCGTCCTTGAGCAGGAAGCCGCTGGCACCGGCGCGCAGCGCCTCCACCACGTACTCGTCGAGGTCGAACGTGGTCAGCACCAGCACCTTGGCCGGTCCGTCCCGCCCCGGCCCGGTGATCTGCCGGGTCGCCTCCACCCCGTCCATCCGCGGCATGCGGATGTCCATCAGCACCACGTCGGGCTGGAGCGCCCGCACCTGGTCCAGCGCCTGGAGGCCGTCCCCGGCCTCGCCGACGACCGCGATGTCCTGCTCGGCCTCCAGGATCATCCGGAACCCGGTGCGCAACAGCGGCTGGTCGTCGACCAGTAGGACGCGGACGGCCACGTGCAACTCCCTCGGTAGGTCCTATGGAGGGCCCATTCTGCCCTGCTCGCCGTCGTCGGAACCGGGCGCCCCGAAGGGCAGCGCGAGGGGCAGCGGGTAGGGAGGGGGAGTGCCGCCGAACTCGGGGCAGAACTGCTGGTGGTCGCACCAGCCGCAGAGCTTGGTCGGCCGGGGCCGCCAGTCGCCCGTCTCCGTGGCCGACCGGATCGCCTCCCACAGCGCCAGCAGCTTCCGCTCGACCCGCCGCAGGTCCTCGACGACCGGGTCGTACGTCACCACGTCGCCGCTGCCCAGGTAGACCAGCTGGAGCCGGCGCGGCACGACCTTCTTCAGCCGCCACACCACCAGGGCGTAGAACTTCATCTGGAACAGGGCGCCCTCGGCGTACTCCGGGCGCGGGGCCTTGCCCGTCTTGTAGTCGACGATGCGGACCTCGCCGGTCGGGGCCACGTCCACCCGGTCGATGATGCCGCGCAGGGTGAGCCCCGACTCCAGCCGCGTCTCGACGAAGAGCTCCCGTTCGACGGGTTCCAGGCGTGTGGGGTCCTCCAGGGCGAACCAGCGCTCGACCAGTTGCTCGGCCTCCGCCAGCCAGCGCGCCAGTCGGGTGCCGTCCGTGTCGTCGGCGAAGAGTTCGGCGAGCTCCGGGCGGTTCTTGCGCAGCCGGTCCCACTGGCCGGGGACCAGGGACCGGGCGCGCGGGGCGGTGCGCTCGGCGGCCGGTGCGTCGAACAGCCGCTCGAGCACCGCGTGCACCAGGGTGCCGCGGGTCGCCGCGGGGCTCGGCTTCTCCGGCAGCCGGTCGATCACCCGGAAGCGGTAGAGGAGCGGGCACTGCATGAAGTCACCGGCACGGGACGGCGACAGCGACTTGGGGCGCGCGGGCGCCCGCCGCCGGGTGGCGGGGGTGGGGTCGGGGGCAGGGGCCTGGGCCGGTATGGCGGGGGTCGCCGGTGCGACCTCGGCCTCGGCCGCGGCGGTGGCCTCCGTGGCCGTCGCCGTCGCCGCCGGGACCGCCGTGTCCGCGGATGCCGTCTCCGTCTCCGCGGGTGCCGGTGCCGCCTCGGCCGTGGTGCCGTCGGCCGGGCCGGCGGCTGTGGGCACCCCGGCCGGGGCGGCCTGGGGTTCCGTGTCGGCCGGCGCCGCCGCGCCGCCCTCCGTGCTGGTCTCCATGCCCACAGACCATACGGCCCACCACTGACAGGCTGAGGGGGTGCCGGGGCGGAACCCGGCGCCACGGCCGCATACCATCGACACCGGACCCTTCCGCCCGGTCAGCGCCGGGACCGGGAGACGCTTCGATCGAGGGGACATCGTGGACGAGAGCGGCGGGAGCGGACAGCCGCGCTCCGGCAACGACCGGGCGACCGATCGCCACGAGGGGCAGCCGCCCCGCACCGACACGTCCCGCCCCGAGCCGACCCCGGACACCACCGACCCCGGGCGGACCGCCGAGGAGCGTGCCCCGCACGAGGGGACGCCCGGCCCGGACACCGGCCCCCCGGCCGACGCGGACACCCCGGGGGACGCGGCGCCCGGCACCCCCGCGGACCACGCCCCCGGTGGCGCACCCGCCGGCGCCCCGCACCCCCCGGCCCCCGCACACCGGGGCCGGACCGAGGCATCGTCCGGCAACACAGGCGCAGGCGCAGGCACAGGTGCCGGCAGCACAGGCACAGGCGGCCCGGGCACGGGCGGTCCTGGCACCGGCGGTCCACGTGGGCCGCAGCGGCCCAAGGACCCCGGGGGCGGACTGCTCATGGGCCGCCCCTTCGGCGTCCCCGTCTACGTGGCCCCCAGCTGGTTCCTCGTCGCCGCCTTGATCACCTGGGTCTTCGGCGGCCAGCTCGATCGCGTCCTGCCCGAGCTCGGCGCCGCCCGCTACCTCGTCTCCCTCTTCTTCGCGGTCGCCTTCTACGCCTCCGTCCTCGTCCACGAACTCGCGCACACCGTGGCCGCCCTCCGCTTCAAGCTCCCGGTCCGCCGCATCCAGCTCCAGTTCTTCGGCGGCGTCTCCGAGATCGAGAAGGAGGCCGAGACCCCCGGCCGGGAGTTCGTCCTCGCCTTCGTCGGCCCGCTGCTCTCCCTCGTCCTGGCCGGCGTCTTCTACCTCGCCATGAGCCCCGTCGAACCCGGCACGGTCCCCGGCGTGCTGCTCGCCGGGCTGATGATCTCCAACCTGATCGTCGCCGTCTTCAACCTGCTGCCCGGCCTCCCGCTCGACGGCGGCCGCATGCTCCGCGCCGTCGTCTGGAAGATCACCGGCACCCCGATGAGCGGCACCGTCGCCGCCGCCTGGGTCGGCCGCGCGCTCGCCGTCGCCGTCCTGATCGGGCTGCCGCTGCTCACCCAGACCGGCGCCCTGGGCGGCGACCCCGAGGACATCGGCGGCATGGACACCGTCACCGACGCGCTGCTCGCCGCCATCCTCGCCGCGATCATCTGGACCGGCGCCGGCAACAGCCTGCGCATGGCCCGGCTGCGCGAACACCTGCCCGAGCTGCGCGCCCGTGCGCTCACCCGGCGTGCCGTCCCCGTCGAGACCGACACCCCGCTCTCCGAGGCGCTGCGCCGCGCCAACGAGGTCGGCGCCCGTGCCCTGGTCGTCGTCGACGCCCAGGGGGAGCCGCTCTCCCTGGTCCGCGAGGCGGCCATCGTCGGCGTGCCCGAGCACCGCCGCCCCTGGGTCGCGGTCAGCGGGCTCGCCCAGGACCTCACCGAGGGCATGCGCGTCTCCGCGGAACTCTCCGGCGAGGAACTCCTCGACGTCCTGCGCGCCACCCCCGCCACGGAATACCTCGTCGTGGAGGAGACCGGCGAGATCTACGGCGTCCTGTCGGCGGCCGACGTGGAAAGAGCCTTCGTCAGGGCGATGGCCAGGCCGGCCTGACCCCGCGGCACCGCATCCCGGTCAAGCCCTCGGCAAGGAGCCGGTAGGCTGGTCACATGTCCGAACCGACCGGTGCCGCCCGCCGTCGCGGGCCCTTCAAGGTCGGGGACCAGGTACAGCTGACCGACCCCAAGGGTCGCCACTACACGTTCACGCTCGAAGCCGGGAAGAACTTCCACACCCACAAGGGTTCCTTCCCGCACGACGAACTGATCGGCGCCCCCGAGGGGAGCGTCGTCCGTACCACCGGGAACGTCGCCTACCTCGCGCTGCGCCCCCTGCTCCCCGACTACGTCCTGTCCATGCCCCGCGGGGCCGCCGTCGTCTACCCCAAGGACGCGGGGCAGATCCTGGCCTTCGCCGACATCTTCCCCGGCGCCCGCGTCGTGGAGGCCGGCGTCGGCTCCGGCTCGCTCAGCAGCTTCCTGCTGCGTGCCATCGGCGACCAGGGCATGCTGCACAGCTACGAGCGTCGCGCGGACTTCGCCGAGATCGCCCAGGGCAACGTCGAGCGCTATTTCGGGGGTCCGCACCCCGCCTGGCAGCTCACCGTCGGCGACCTCCAGGACAACCTCTCCGACACCGACGTCGACCGCGTCATCCTCGACATGCTCGCCCCCTGGGAGTGCCTGGAGGCCGTCTCCAAGGCGCTCGTCCCCGGCGGCATCCTGTGCGCCTACGTCGCCACCACCACCCAGCTCGCGCGGACCGTGGAGTCGATCCGGGAGATCGGCTGCTTCAACGAGCCGACCGCCTGGGAGACGATGATCCGCAACTGGCACATCGAGGGCCTCGCCGTCCGCCCGGACCACCGCATGATCGGGCACACCGGGTTCCTGCTCACCGCCCGCCGCCTCGCCGACGGCGTCGAGCCGCCCATGCGCCGCCGCCGCCCCGCGAAGGGCGCCTACGGCGAGGACTACGCCGGTCCCAACGCCGACGGAGGCACCGCCGGCCGCTGACCCCGCCGGGCCGTCCCGCGCGGGCGGCCCGGTGCCGCGTACAACGCACAAGGGCCGTGGCCGAGTTCCCCGACACTCCGGGGAACTCGGCCACGGCCCTTCGCCGTTGACGGCGTCCCGCCCGGCGGTGCGGAGGAAATCCGGACCCCGCCGTTCCCCGGGACTGTGACGTGTGGCACCATGCCGAGCACCCCCGCCGGCTCAGCCCTCACAGGAGACGCCGTCCTCGTGCAGCAATCCGCCGCCGTCCCGGAACTGGCCCACGCCACCACCCGCCCGATCCACTGGGTCGCCACGGCCACGGCCCTCGCCGGCGTGATCGCCCTCTCCGCCGTGCTGCAGCCCGGCCACGCCACGGCCGCCCAGCCCTCGCACACCGCCGCGAAGGCCGCCCCGGTCACCGCCCCGGCGCCCGATCCCGCCAAGGCCGCCTTCCCGCTCGACTGCGGCCGCAACAAGCTCGTCGTCCAGAAGAAGGCCGAGGGCGATCTCGACGGCGACGGCCGCCCCGAGACGGCCGCCGTCGTCCACTGCGAGTCGGGCATGGGCACCCCGCCCGACGGCGTCTACGTCCTCACCCAGGCCGCCGGCGACAAGAAGCCGCGCGTGGTCGCCACCCTCGTCGATCCCAAGGACCGCGACACCGTCACGGAGTTCACGGTCGCCGACGGCGCCGTCACCGCCACCCTGCTCGGCTACTCCACGGCCGACGTGCCCAGTTGCTGCCCGGACGTCACCGAGCACGCCAAGTGGCAGTGGAAGAACGGCGTGTTCGAGCGTTCCACCCCGGCCCCGGCCCGGCGCGTCTGAGGCATGGCCGCGGCCGAAGGTCCGCTCACGGCCGGGCGAATGTGAGAAACCAGACAGAAGTGACGTACCGCATCCGGCGGGTCACCCGGCGTCCGCGGTCTCCACGGCGTCCGGGCCGTACACCTCGACGCCGTCCGAGGCCCGCCGCACATGGATGCACTCGCCCGGGCACTCCCGCGCCGAGTCCACCACGTCCGTCAGCAACGGCAGCGGCACGGGCGTCGTCGCACCCCTGGCCTGCAGCAGTTCGTCCCCGTCGCCCTTGACGTAGGCCAGGCCGTCGATGTCCAGCTCGAAGACCTCCGGGGCGTACTGGGCGCAGATCCCGTCGCCGGTGCACAGATCCTGGTCGATCCACACCTCCAGCGCCTCGCCCCCGCCGGTCGCCTCCTGCTGCACGGTCATCTCTCCTGCCCTTTCTCTGCCGGGCCGGACGGGAATCCGGCCAGCTCCGGCGGGTGTTGAACACTTCGACCCTACCCGGGGCAGCTTTTCAATCGCGTTCGGTGGGTATTCCCCTGGCGTGAGGGAGAGCGCAAGGGTGAAGATCGGACACACCCCGACCGTCTTTGTGATCTAGGGGTTTCAATCGACACCCACCCAGGTAGGGTCTGGAAGCGTCCAGCTCCCCTTGGAGGAGGTGAGGACCGTGGCAGCCCACGACGACGACATGAACCGCGGCATCCGCCCGGGACGCGGGTCCGACGACCCGGCCGGGCAGATCGCCTATCTTGAGCAGGAGATCGCCGTCCTGCGACGCAAGCTCGCCGACTCTCCGCGACACACGAGGATTCTCGAGGAGCGGATCGTCGAGCTGCAGACCAACCTGGCCGGCGTGTCCGCCCAGAACGAACGACTCGCCGGAACGCTCCGCGAGGCCCGCGACCAGATCGTCGCCCTCAAGGAGGAGGTCGACCGGCTGGCCCAGCCGCCGGCCGGCTTCGGCGTCTTCCTGCAGGCCAATGAGGACGGCACCGCCGACATCTTCACCGGCGGCCGCAAACTCCGCGTCAACGTCAGCCCCTCCGTGGAGCTCGACGAACTCAGGCGCGGCCAGGAAGTGATGCTCAACGAAGCTCTCAACGTGGTCGACGCCATGGAGTTCGAGAGCGTCGGCGACATCGTCACCCTCAAGGAGATCCTCGAGGACGGCGAACGCGCCCTGGTCATCGGGCACACCGACGAGGAGCGGGTGGTGCGGCTCGCCGAGCCGCTGCTCGACATCACCATCCGTCCCGGCGACGCCCTGCTGATGGAGCCCCGTTCCGGCTACGTCTACGAGGTCGTCCCCAAGAGCGAGGTCGAGGAACTCGTCCTCGAAGAGGTCCCCGACATCGGCTACGAGCAGATCGGCGGTCTCGGCGGCCAGATCGAGGCCATCCGGGACGCGGTCGAACTGCCGTATCTCTACCCCGACCTCTTCAAGGAGCACGAACTGCGGCCGCCCAAGGGCGTGCTGCTCTACGGGCCCCCCGGATGCGGCAAGACGCTCATCGCCAAGGCCGTCGCCAACTCGCTGGCCAAGAAGGTCGCCGAGGTCACCGGCCAGGCCGCCGGCAAGAGCTTCTTCCTCAACATCAAGGGCCCCGAGCTCCTGAACAAGTACGTCGGCGAGACCGAGCGGCAGATCCGCCTGGTCTTCCAGCGGGCCCGTGAGAAGGCGTCCGAGGGCACCCCCGTCATCGTCTTCTTCGACGAGATGGAGTCCCTCTTCCGTACCCGCGGCTCCGGCGTCAGCTCGGACGTGGAGAACACCATCGTCCCGCAGCTGCTCGCCGAGATCGACGGTGTGGAGGGCCTGCAGAACGTGGTGGTGATCGGCGCCTCCAACCGTGAGGACATGATCGACCCCGCGATCCTGCGCCCCGGCCGGCTCGACGTGAAGATCAAGATCGAACGTCCGGACGCCGAGGCGGCCAAGGACATCTTCGGCAAGTACCTCACCGAGCGCCTCCCGCTGCACGGCGACGACCTCACCGAACACAGTGGCGACAAGGCGTCCACGGTCCAGGGAATGATCCAGACCGCGGTCGAGCACATGTACGCCGAATCCGAGGAAAACCGCTTCCTGGAAGTCACCTACGCCAATGGCGACAAGGAAGTCCTGTACTTCAAGGACTTCAACTCCGGCGCCATGATCGAGAACATCGTCGGGCGCGCCAAGAAAATGGCGATCAAGGACTTCCTGGAGAAGAACCAGAAGGGCCTCCGCGTCTCCCACCTGCTCCAGGCATGCGTGGACGAGTTCAAGGAGAACGAGGACCTGCCCAACACCACCAATCCGGACGACTGGGCCCGCATCTCCGGAAAGAAGGGCGAGCGGATCGTCTACATCCGTACGCTCATCACCGGAAAACAGGGTTCGGACACCGGGCGCTCCATCGACACCGTGGCCAACACCGGGCAGTACCTGTAGCACAAAGGGAGGCTGCGGGTGCCCACGGCGGGTACCCGCAGCCGACTGCTTTACCGGCCACCGCCGGACCACCAATGACGCAAATGATCTCCCCACCAGCGCAGAGGCGTTCTAGGCTCTTTCGTACCGCCGCGTCGCGCCGTGCGGGGACGGGCACCGCACGCGCACCGGAGCACCAGCGGTAACTGAGCGCCGCCCCGACCGGGGACGCCGCCGGGCAAGGAGGGCCGCATGACCGTACGGCGAGTAATGGGCATCGAGACGGAGTACGGGATCTCCGTCCCCGGCCACCCCAACGCCAATGCCATGCTCACCTCGTCCCAGATCGTCAACGCCTACGCGGCGGCGATGCACCGGGCCCGCCGGGCCCGCTGGGACTTCGAGGAGGAGAACCCGCTGCGGGACGCGCGGGGCTTCGACCTCGCCCGTGAGGCCGCCGACTCCACCCAGCTCACCGACGAGGACATCGGCCTGGCCAATGTGATCCTCACCAACGGCGCGCGCCTCTACGTCGACCACGCCCACCCCGAGTACAGCGCCCCCGAGGTCACCAATCCGCGGGACGCCGTGCTGTGGGACAAGGCCGGCGAGCGGATCATGGCCGAGGCCGCCGAGCGGGCCGCCCAGCTCCCCGGCGCCCAGCCGATCCACCTCTACAAGAACAACACCGACAACAAGGGCGCCTCCTACGGCACGCACGAGAACTACCTGATGAAGCGGGAGACCCCCTTCTCGGACATCGTGCGCCATCTGACGCCCTTCTTCGTCTCCCGCCAGGTCGTCACCGGCGCCGGCCGCGTCGGCATCGGTCAGGACGGCCACGAGCACGGCTTCCAGCTCAGCCAGCGCGCGGACTACTTCGAGGTGGAGGTGGGCCTGGAGACGACGCTCAAGCGCCCCCTCATCAACACCCGCGACGAGCCCCACGCCGACGCCGAGAAGTACCGCCGGCTGCACGTGATCATCGGTGACGCGAACCTGTCGGAGATCTCGACGTACCTCAAGCTGGGCACCACGGCCCTGGTGCTCTCCATGATCGAGGACGGCTTCATCGCCGTCGACCTCGCCGTCGACCAGCCCGTACGCACCCTCCACCAGGTCTCCCACGACCCCACGCTGCGGCATCTGGTCACCCTCCGCAGCGGGCGCACGCTCACCGCGGTGCAGCTCCAGATGGAGTACTTCGAGCTCGCCCGCAAGTACGTCGAGGAGCGCTACGGCGCCGACGCGGACGAGCAGACCAAGGACGTCCTCATCCGTTGGGAGGACACGCTCAACCGGCTGGAGAACGACCCGATGAGCCTGGCCGGCGAGCTCGACTGGGTCGCCAAGCGGGAGCTCATGGAGGGCTATCGGCGCCGTGACGGCCTGGACTGGGACGCCGCCCGGCTGCACCTCGTCGACCTGCAGTACGCCGACGTGCGCGCCGAGAAGGGCCTGTACAACCGTCTGGCGGCCCGCGGGCGGATCAAGCGGCTGCTGGACGAGAAGGAGGTCGAGCGGGCCCGTACACAGCCCCCCGAGGACACCCGCGCCTACTTCCGCGGCCGGTGTCTGGAGCAGTACGCCGACGACGTGGCCGCGGCCTCCTGGGACTCGGTGATCTTCGATCTTCCGGGTCGGGACTCCCTGCAGCGGGTACCCACGCTGGAACCGCTTCGCGGAACGCGTAATCACGTCAAGGAGCTGCTCGACCGCTGCCGCACCGCCGAGGACCTGGTCAAGGTGTTGTCGGGCGGCTGAGCGGCCCGCCCGGCCGATCCGGCCGGGCGGGGTGGAAACCGCGGTGCGAGGGAATGATCCGATCACGGGGCCGATGTCGGACCCGGCGAGTAGGGTCTGATCATCACCGATCGGCAGGAATGCCGACCATGTCGGGCGAACCGAACTGAGCGGGGTGAGGGTAATGGCGACCAAGGACACCGGCGGCGGCCAGCAGAAGGCGACGCGCTCCACGGAGGAGGTCGAGGAGCAGGCGCAGGACGCGCAGGGCTCGGAGGACCTCAAGGAGCGCCACGAGAAGCTGAGCGACGACGTGGACGACGTCCTGGACGAGATCGACGACGTCCTGGAGTCCAACGCCGAGGACTTCGTGCGGTCCTTCGTGCAAAAGGGCGGCGAGTAGCACCCGGCCCCGCGTGAGGCCGGGGGCCGGCGCCCGGGCGCACCGCCCGGTGCCGGCCCCCGGCGGGCACGCCGGCAGCGGGCCGGTACCGGGACGGATGACCGGCCCCGGTGCGGGTAGGGTCCGTGCACGGATTTGATGATCGGCTCGGCTGTTCCCGGCGGGGCCGCAGCCTTACGTGGAAGGAAACGCGTGGAAGCCAACACTCGTAGCACCGGGCGTCTGCCGGCTGCCTTCCTGACGCCCGGGTCCTCGTCCTTCATGGACTTCCTCTCCGTACACCAGCCGGAGATGCTGCCCGGCAACCGGCAGTTGCCCCCGACCCAGGGAGTCCTCGAGGCCCCGCACGGCACGACGATCGTGGCTGTCACCTTCCCCGGCGGCGTGGTGCTCGCCGGTGACCGGCGGGCCACCATGGGCAACGTGATCGCGCAGCGGGACATCGAGAAGGTGTTCCCCGCGGACGAGTACTCGGCGGTGGGCATCGCCGGCACGGCGGGTCTCGCCGTGGAGATGGTGAAGCTGTTCCAGCTCGAACTCGAGCACTTCGAGAAGGTGGAGGGCGCCCAGCTTTCCCTGGAGGGCAAGGCCAACCGCCTGTCCACGATGATCCGGTCCAATCTCGGCATGGCGATGCAGGGCCTGGCCGTGGTCCCGCTCTTCGCGGGCTACGACGTGGACCGCGACAAGGGCCGGATCTTCTCCTACGACGTCACGGGCGGCCGCTCCGAGGAGAGCGGCTACGCGGCCACGGGCTCCGGCTCGGTCTTCGCCCGCGGCGCCATGAAGAAGCTCTACCGCGAGGACCTGACCGAGGACCAGGCCACGACGCTCGTGGTCCAGGCCCTGTACGACGCGGCGGACGACGACTCGGCGACCGGCGGTCCCGATGTCGCACGCCGGATCTATCCGATCGTCACCGTGATCACCGAGGACGGCTTCCGCCGGCTGACGGAGGAGGAGTCCTCCGGGATCGCCCGCTCGATCCTCCAGCGGCGGCTGGAGCAGCCCGACGGCCCGCGGGCCTCGCTGCTCTGACGGCGCCCGGTCTTGTTCGAGGTGTTCGAGTGACTTCCACAGAAAGGGACGGATAACCGGTGTCGACGCCGTTCTATGTTTCTCCTCAGCAGGCGATGGCGGACCGCGCGGAGTACGCCCGCAAGGGCATCGCCCGCGGCCGCAGCCTGGTGGTGCTGCAGTACGCCGACGGCATCGTCTTCGTCGGTGAGAACCCGTCCCGCGCGCTGCACAAGTTCAGCGAGATCTACGACCGGATCGGCTTCGCCGCGGCCGGCAAGTACAACGAGTACGAGAACCTGCGGATCGGCGGCGTGCGCTACGCCGACCTGCGGGGCTACACCTACGACCGCACCGACGTGACCGCCCGCGGCCTGGCGAACGTCTACGCGCAGACGCTCGGCACGATCTTCTCCAGCGCGGCCGAGAAGCCCTACGAGGTGGAGCTGGTCGTCGCCGAGGTGGGGGAGACCCCCGAGGGCGACCAGATCTACCGGCTGCCGCACGACGGCTCGATCGTGGACGAGCACGGCTCGGTCGCGGTCGGCGGCAACGCGGAGCAGATCAGCTCCTTCCTGGACCAGCGGCACCGCGACGGCATGACGCTGGCGGAGGCGCTCAAGCTGGCCGTGCAGGCGCTGTCGCGGGACACCAACGGCAGCGAGCGGGAGATCCCCGCCGAGCGCCTGGAGGTGGCCGTCCTGGACCGTACGCGGCCGCAGCAGCGCAAGTTCAAGCGGATCGTCGGCAACCGCCTGGCGCGGCTGCTGGCGGGCGACGCCGGGCCGGCCGGAAGCGCCGACGCCGACGACGACGATGCCGCGGGCGGCATCGAGAAGACCGACCCCGAGGCGGACTGACCGCCCGACGCCCCGCCTCCCGGTGCCCCGGCCCGCGGTCACGCGGCCGGGGCACCGGCGCGTCTCAGAGCGACGCGTCGACACGCCGGGCGGCGCCGGCCCCGTCCCGGGGCGGGCCGGGAGGCGCCGTGGAGCCGCGGACGACCAGCTCCACCGGGATGTCGCCCACCTCCACCCGGCGGCCCTCCAGAACGGCCAGGAGGGCGTGCATGCCGCGCTCACCGAAGCGCTCGGCGTCCAGGCGCACGGTCGTCAGCTCGGGGTCGAGCGCCGCGGCGAGCCCGAGGTCGTCCACCCCGGTGACGGAGAGGTCGTCGGGGACGCGCAGGCCGAGCCGGCGGGCGGCCTTGTAGGCGCCCGCGGCGAGCATGTCGTCGTCGCACACCAGCGCGGTCGGCCGGGCGCCCGGCGCGGACAGGGCGGTCCGGGCGGCGGCCACCGCGTCCTCGATCGAGATGGGGGCGCGCGCGGTGTGCAGCTCGGTGCCCGGGATCTCGCCGAGGCGTGCGGCCAGTTCCCGTGCGCGCACCTCGAAGGTCCAGGACGGCACGTCCGCCGCCAGGTGCAGGAACCGCCGGTGACCGAGGCCCAGCAGATGGTCGGCGACCCGGCGCATGCCGTCGGCGATGTCCAGGTTGACCGTGGCGGCGCCCGGGCCGGTGTCCGGGTCGCTGTCCAGCATGACCAGCGGCAGCTCGTCGCCGCGCAGCGCGGTGAGGGCGTCGGCGGCCATGGAGGAGGCGATGACGCCGTCCAGGGCCGCCCGGGCGGACGGGAACGGGTCGCGGGCGGGGCCGACGCCCTCGGGGGAGGGGTAGAGGACCAGCCCGAAGCCGTGGTCGGCGGCGACGCGGGCGGCGCCGGTGTAGACACCGCCGAAGAACTCGGTGGTCAGCGCCGGCACCACGAGCAGCACCGTGCGGGTGCGGCCGAGGCGGAGGTTGCGGGCGGCGAGGTTGGGCCGGTAACCGAGCCGGCGGGCGGCGGCGCGGACCCGCTCGGCGGTGGGCTCGGAGACCCGGCCGCGCCACTTGTCGCCGAACACCAGGGAGACCGCCGCCTGCGACACCCCGGCGGCCCGGGCCACGTCCCGGCTGGTCGGGCGCGTGCTGTTGGCTGCCACCGCGGGACCGCTCCTTCGTCTGGACCAGTGAACAGCGCACATGGTACGTATGCGGGAGAAAGTTATACGTAACACCGGCCCACGTGACACTGGCAGGCGTCGAGAGAGGTGGCGGGCATGGCCGCGGGGTACCTGGAGATCCTCCGTACGAGGCACGCGGCCCGGCTGCTGGCCGGCACCCTGACCGGACGGCTGCCCAACGCGACCGCCGCCATCGCCCTCGTGCTGTTCGTCCGCGCCCAGGGCGGCGGCTACGGCCTGGCCGGCGCCCTGGCGGCCGTGTACGGCGTCGCCAACGCCGTGGGGCAGCCGCTGCTCGGCCGCCTCGTCGACCTGCGCGGCCAGCCGCGCGTCCAGCTCCCCGCCGCGCTCGCCTCCGCCCTCGCCATGACCGTCCTGGCGCTCTCCGGCACCGAACCGCTGCCGCTCGCCTACGCCGCCGTCGCGGCCGCCGGACTGTTCACCCCGCCCCTGGAGGGCGGCCTGCGCGCCCTGTGGCCCTCCGTCCTGCGCCGCGAGGAGCAGGTCCCCACGGCGTACGCCATGGACGCCGTCGCCCAGGAGGTCATGTTCACCGTCGGACCGCTCCTGGTGACCCTGTGCGTGTCGCTGTGGTCGGAGCGGGCCGCGCTGCTCGTGCTCAACGCGGTGGGCGTGCTGGGCGCCCTCTGGGTGGTCGCCTCGCCGCCCTCGCGCGCGTGGCGCTCGGCGCCCCGGGAGGCGCACTGGCTCGGCGCCCTGCGCTCACCCGGGCTGCTCGCCCTGCTCGGCGCCTTCCTGTTCGTCGGCGTCGCCCTCGGCTCCATCACGGTGGCCGCGGTGTCCTACGCCGACGACCACGGCGGCGACGCCGTCTACGGGTGGCTGATGGCCGCCCTGGGCCTCGGCGCCCTCATGGGCGGCGCGGTCTACGGGGCGCGGCGGTGGAGCGGGGCGCCGGAGCGGCGACTGCGGATCCTGGTGGCCCTGCTGGCGGTCTGTTACCTCCCCCTGATGCTGATGCCGGGCGCGCCGGGCATGGTCGCGCTCAGCGTGGTCTCCGGGGTGTTCCTGGCGCCGTGCATCGCCTGCGCGTTCGTCCTCGTCGACCGGCACGCGCCGGCCGGGACGGTCACCGAGGCGTTCTCCTGGCTCGTGACGACGTTCACCGTGGGCTCCTCCGTGGGTACCGGGCTCGCGGGACCCGTGGTCCAGTCGGGCGGCGCGGCGGCCGGTTTCGCGGTGCCGGGAGCGGCGGGAGCCGTCTCCCTGCTCGTGCTGCTCGCCACGACACGGGTCCTCGCAGCTCCCCCGCCGGGAGCGGTCGTTGCGTGTTCACCGGAAAATGATCCAAACCGTGCTGCCGAACCCCGTTTCAGTTCGGGTGATCGGGCGTAATGTTCAGTCATGGACCGCCGCATTTTCGGGCTGGAGAACGAGTACGGCGTCACGTGCACGTTCAGGGGACAGCGCCGTCTGTCGCCTGACGAGGTGGCGCGGTACCTCTTCCGCCGTGTCGTGTCATGGGGCCGCAGCAGCAATGTGTTTCTGCGGAACGGAGCCCGTCTGTATCTGGACGTCGGTTCCCACCCGGAATACGCGACACCCGAATGTGACAACGTGACCGAACTGGTCACTCACGACAAGGCCGGCGAGCGCATTCTCGAAGGGCTGCTGGTCGACGCCGAACGCCGCCTGCACGAGGAGGGAATCGCGGGCGACGTCTACCTCTTCAAGAACAACACCGACTCCGCCGGAAACTCCTACGGCTGCCACGAGAACTACCTGGTGGCCCGGCACGGGGAGTTCTCGCGGCTCGCGGACATCCTCATTCCGTTCCTCGTCACACGGCAGCTGCTGTGCGGCGCCGGCAAGGTGCTGCAGACCCCCAGGGGCGCGGTGTACTGCGTCAGCCAGCGTGCCGAGCACATCTGGGAGGGCGTCTCCTCGGCGACGACGCGGTCCCGGCCCATCATCAACACGCGTGACGAACCGCACGCGGACGCCGAGCGCTACCGCCGGCTGCACGTCATCGTGGGCGACTCGAACATGTCCGAGACGACGATGCTGCTCAAGGTCGGCGCCACCGACCTCGTCCTGCGCATGATCGAGGCGGGCACGGTGATGCGCGACCTCACCCTGGAGAACCCCATCCGGGCGATCCGCGAGGTCAGCCACGACATCACCGGCCGCCGCAAGGTGCGCCTGGCCAGCGGCCGCGAGGCCTCCGCCCTGGAGGTGCAGCGCGAGTACTACGAGAAGGCGCTCGACTTCTGCGAGCGCCGCGGCATCCGCACCGGCACCGTCGAACAGGTGCTGGAACTGTGGGGCCGCACCCTGGACGCCATCGAGTCCGAGGACCTGGACCGCATCGGCACCGAGATCGACTGGGTCATGAAGTACAAGCTCATCGAGCGGTACCGGGCCAAGCACAACATGACGATGTCGCACCCGCGGGTCGCCCAGATAGACCTCGCCTACCACGACATCCACCGCCGTCGTGGCCTGTACTACCTGCTGGAGAAGAAGGGTCAGGCCACCCGGATCGCCAACGACTTGAAGATCTTCGAAGGCAAGTCGGTTCCCCCGCAGACCACTCGGGCCCGACTGCGCGGCGACTTCATCCGGCGGGCCCAGGAACAGCGCCGCGACTTCACCGTCGACTGGGTGCACCTCAAGCTCAACGACCAGGCACAGCGCACGGTGTTGTGCAAGGACCCGTTCCGTTCGGTGGACGACCGGGTGGAGAAACTGATCGCCGGCATGTGAGAGCCGGCGAGTTCCGGCGGGGCCCGTCGAGTTCCGCCGGGTGAGAAAGGGCACTCCGGGACCCCGGTCCCGGAACGCCACACGGGCGTCGCACGTTAACCGTGCGGCGCCCTTCTCACGCCGTAGAGTTTGCGCGCACTTCCGTCCGTGGCACCCGGCCCCACCGCCGGTGAAGCCGTCGCAAGACCGATCGATTGAGGCACCCACAGTGCGCCGACGCTCCCTCCTTCTCGCCACCCTGCCCGCGGGGCTGGTCACGCTCGCCGGCTGCGGCGACGACTCGTCCGGCAGCAAGACCGGTGACAGCCCCTCGCCCTCCGCGTCGGCCACCTCCGCCGCGCCGCCGCCGAAGATCGTGGACGGACCGCTCCCGGCCATCACCGCGGGCAAGAAGTTCGGCGAGAAGCCCACCGTGGCCAAGGGCAGCGGCGACCCCTCCAAGAACCTCGCGGTCCGCACGGTCATCGCTGGCAGCGGCCGCACGGTCGCGGAGAACGACTTCGTCCAGGCCCACTACCTCGGCCAGATCTGGGACACCGCGAAGGTCTTCGACAACTCCTACGACCGCGGCACGCCCCTGCTCATCCAGCTCGCCCAGGGCGGCGTCATCGACGGCTGGCGGTACGGCCTGGCGGGGAAGAAGACCGGCAGCCGCGTCGAGATGGCCGTCCCGCCGACCTGGGGCTACGGCAGCGACGGCAACAGCCAGGCGGGCATCAAGGGCACCGACACGCTGGTCTTCGTCGTCGACATCCAGGAGACGTTCAACGCCAAGAGCTCCGTCAAGGGCGAGAAGGTCCCGCAGAACGACGCGGCCCTGCCCACGGTGGGCACCAACACGGACGGCAAGGAGCCCTCCGTGAAGGTCCCCGGGGGCGACCCGCCGAAGAAACTCGTCTCCGCGTACGTCCTGGAGGGCGACGGGGCGGCCGTCAAGAAGGACCAGACCGTGCTGGTCCAGATGGTGGGCCTGGTCTGGAAGGGCGGCAAGAAGTTCGAGTCGACGTACGAGCGCCAGTCGCTGAACCAGTTCTCGCTGGCCCAGATGGAACAGGTCCTCAAGGGAGTGACCCAGGGGCTGACCGGCAAGAAGGTCGGCAGCCGTGTGCTGCTCGTGGTCCCGCCCGACCTGGGGTACGGCGACACCCCGCCGGCCGGCGACGTCGTCAAGAAGGGCTCCACCCTGGTGTTCTCCGTGGACATCCTGGCGGCGATGTAGTCCCGCGGAAGATGAAAGACTGACCCCGTTGTCTGTTGTTCTGTTGTTTTGCCGTATCGACATGCAGGAGCTGGAGAAGTGAGCATCGACAAGCCCGAGATCGACTTCCCGGGCGGCGAGCCCCCGGCCGACCTCGACATCAAGGACCTGCGGGAGGGCGACGGCCCCGAGGCCAAGGCGGGTGACTTCGTCCAGGTCCACTACGTGGGCGTGGCGTTCTCCACCGGCGAGGAGTTCGACGCCTCCTACAACCGCGGCGCCCCGCTGGAGTTCCAGCTCGGCGTCGGCCAGGTCATCCAGGGCTGGGACAAGGGCGTGCAGGGCATGAAGGTGGGCGGCCGCCGCCAGCTGATCATCCCCGCGCACCTCGCGTACGGCGACCGCGGCGCCGGCCGGGCGATCCAGCCGGGCGAGACGCTGATCTTCGTCTGCGACCTGGTGGGCGTGAAGTCGCGCTGACGTGGCCGTGAGATCGCGCCGACGCGTCCGTGGGGTCGCGCCGACGTGGCCGTGACGTGACGCCGCGCGGATACCGCAGGGCCGCCCTCGCGGCCGTCCGCGCGCACCGAGGGCCCCCGCCCGCCCGGGCAGGGGCCCTCGGCTTTTGTCCCGCGACCAAGGAGCGGTACCGTCGTCGCGCAGAAGCACATAGGGGAAGGGCGTAGGGCGTCGATGGCCATTGCCAAGGCCGAGCGGCTGATGAACCTCGCGCTGTGTCTGCTCGGGACGCGGCGGCCGCTCAGCAAGCGCGAGCTGCGCGAATCCATCGAGGCCTACGTCGAGGCGTTCGGGCCGGGCAACGGCGCGGTCCTCGCCTCCGGCGCCCCCCACACGTCGGACGACTCGTTCAACCGCATGTTCGAGCGGGACAAGGACGACCTGCGCGAGCTGGGCCTGGTCATCGAGACCGTGGAGAACCTCGACGGCGAGGTCGGCTATCTGGCCCGCCGCGACAGCAACCGGCTGCCCCCGATCACGCTCGACGCCGAGGAGGCCGCCGCGCTCGGTCTGGCCGCCAAGGTGTGGCAGCAGGCCCGTCTCGCCGGCGCGGCCAGCGGCGCCCTGCAGAAGCTGCGCGCGGCCGGCCTCCCCGAGGACGTCGACCCCTACGGGGCGCACGGCGCGCTGGAGCCGCGCATCCCCGTGCACGAGGCCGCCTTCGAACCGCTGATGCTGGCCTGCCGCGACCGCCGCCCCGTGGTGTTCGACTACCGCAAGGCCTCCGCCGCCCGCCCCGAACCCCGCCAGGTCGAGCCCTGGGCACTGGAGTGCTGGCGCGGCCACTGGTACCTGGCCGGCTTCGACCGCGACCGGAGCGCCGAGCGGGTCTTCCGGCTCTCCCGGATCACCGGGCGGGTGCGCAGCAGGTCCGGGCGGTTCACCGCGCCCGTCCCCGACGTGGTGACCGTGCGCGAGACCGTCGCGGGCTGGGCCGGGGAGATCACCGACCGTTCCGCGCTGATCCGGCTCCGCTCCGGCGCCGGTTACCCCCTTCGGGCGAAGGCCACCGTGGTCCGGGAACTCGGGAACGGCTGGGACGAGTTGGAGATTCCGTACGGGCACGGCCTGGACGCCTGGCTGGTCGAGTTCGGGCCGGACGTGGTGGTCCTGGAGCCGGCCGAGCTGCGGGCCGACGTGGTGGCCCGGCTGCGTGCCGTGGCCGGGGTCCGAGGGGGGAGTTGAGGACAGTGGCAGGCAAGCCGGCCCGGCCGGTGAACGCGATCGACCAGACCCGGCGGATGCTGTCCCTGGTGACGTATCTGCGCGAGCGGCCGGGCGCCCGGATCGAGGACGTCGCCCGCGCCTTCGGGATCACCGAGGAGGAGCTCGTCTCCGACCTCGACGTGCTGCCCATGTGCGGCACCAGCTTCCGCGGCGGCGACCTGCTCGACATCGACACCGACGGCGACCGCATCTGGTGGCACAACCCCGCCGCGCTCGGCGCGGAGGCCGCCGAGCCGCTGCGGCTCGCCGCCGACGAGGCGACGGCGCTGCTGGTGGCCGCCCGGGCCGTCGCCACGCTGCCCGGGCTGCGCGAGAGCGACCGGCAGGCGCTGCTGCGCGCCACCGCCAAGGTGGAGACGGCCGCGGGCGAGGCCGCCGGCGCCAGCTCCCGCCTCTCGGTGACGTTCGAGTCCGAGGGCGGGGTCTTCGCCGACGTCGACCGGGCCATCTCCGAGCGGCGGCGGCTGTGGATCCGCTACTACTCGCCCGCGCGCGACGAGGTCACCGAACGCGAGATCGACCCGATCCGCCTGGTCAGCGTCGGCCACACCTACGTCGAGGCCTGGTGCCGCCGCTCCGAGGCGCGCCGCACCTTCCGGCTCGACCGGGTCGCCGAGATCCGCATCCTCGACGAGCCCTCCGCGCCGCCGGAGGTGGAGCTGCGGGATCTGTCCGAGGGCCTCGTGCAGCCCGCCGCCGAGGACCCCGAGGTCGTCGTCGAGGTCGGGCCGGGCGGGCGCTGGGTGGCCGAGTACTACCCGCACGACAGCGCCGATGAACTCGACGACGGAGGACTGCGTATCACTCTGCGCACGCCCGACCCGGCCTCCCTGCGGCGGCTCGCGCTGCGGCTGGGGCGGGACGGGCGGATCGTCGCGCCGGAGGAGCTCGCGGACAGTGCGCGCCGGGCGGCGCGGGCGGCGCTCGCGGCGTACGGCGACGCGGGCGAGCACGAAGGCGGAGCGCCGGGCGCGGAGGCGCACGGCGCGGTGCCCGCGGCGCACGGGGCCGGGGACGGACTGTACGACAGGCAGGAGCAGGGGCTTTGAGCACGTCGGCGGGGTCTGGTACGTCAGCTTGGGAGCCGGAGGCGGGGGGCGTGTCCGGAGCCGCCGGGCACGTGCCGGTCGCCGGAGCGGCGGAGGTGTCCGTGCGGACGGCGTTCGCGGGGATGCGGAGAGTGGCCGACGTGGTGTTCCGGGCCGGGTGCCCGGACTGCCGGTCCCGGTTCGAGCTGGGGGCGGGGGCGTTGCGGCTGGCGATCGGGGCGAGTGACCGGACGACGTTCTACTCCTTCACGTGTCCGGAGTGCGGGGCGGCGGTGCGGAAGCCGGCGGGGGAGCGGATTGTGGAGCTGTTGACGGGGGGTGGGGTGCGGACGTTGCGGCTGCACTCCACGCTTTAGGGTTCTCGGCATGTTCTGGGCGATGGTTGCGGTGGCTCTGGGGTTCGCGGGGCTTGTGGTGCTCGGGGTGTTCGCCGTGCGGGTGTTTGTGGAGGCGGGGCGGTTGGGGCGGGAGGTGGCTGTCGCGGCGGAGCGGATCGGGCGGGCGGCGGACGACCTCGAGAGGGTGGCCGGGCGGGTGGCCGAGCGACTGTGACGGGGGGGGGGGCGCCCGGGAGGGTTTTCGCCCCCGCCGCCCCTACCCTTCCCGTCCTTTCAAGGGGCTCCGCCCCTTGGACCCCGTTGGGTGCGTTGTCGGGTGCGGGTGGGTGGGTGCTTCTCGCGCAGTTCCCCGCGCCCCTTACAGGGGCACGGTGAGTGCTCGCGCACACCGCGGCGGGGCCGCGCAGACGACACAGTCCCGCGCCCCTTACAGGGGCACGGTGAGTGCTCGCGCCCCCGCGGCGGGGCCGCGCAGACGACACAGTCCCGCGCCCCTTCCAGGACGCCCCACGCTGTGAGTTCGGCAAGAGAATGCTGAGCGTTCGGCTTGGCCTGTCGTGTGTGTGGCATCGGCAGGTACTCTGGCCTGCGGCCCGAGAAACGAGGCGCGGGCCGAATCGGGAGTACGCACAGGGATTGCCTCGCGTTCACCCCTGGGCGTTACGATCGCTGCGGACGACGGTCGGACACCTGTCCGAACAGCCGGACGTCAGCACCGCACCCAGCCCGCCTCGGTGAGAAGGTAAAGACTTATGTTCGGAAGGCTCGGCGCTCCCGAGATCATTCTCATCCTCGTCGTCATCATCCTGCTGTTCGGCGCGAAGAAGCTTCCGGACATGGCGCGCTCCCTCGGCAAGTCCGCGCGCATCCTCAAGAGCGAGGCCAAGGCGATGAAGGACGACGGCAAGACGTCGACCGCCGCCCCGGCCGGCCCGCCCAACCCCGAGGACGCCGCCGCGCAGCGCACCATCCAGGCCGCCCCCGGTGACGTGACCAGCTCCCGCCCGGTCACCGAGCCGTCGGACACGACCAAGCGCTGACGCACGGCCGGGACGCCCCCGGCCTGCCGCACGAGATGAGGACGTGGGTTGCCCAAGCCTGCCCGCAAGAAGGAGAAGGATCCCGAGGGGCGGATGCCCCTCGCGGATCACCTGCGTGAGCTCCGCAACCGGCTCGCGAAGGCACTGCTGGCCATCGTCGTCGTGACGGTCGTCGCCGCCTTCTTCTACAACGACATCATCAACTTCCTGACCGACCCGATCCTCGACTCGGTCGGCTGCAGGCAGACCTTCGAGGAGCTGGCCAAGTCCGAGGACTCCGTCAAGTGCGCCCGGATCACGATGAACGGCCTCCTCGCCCCGTTCACCCTCGCGCTCCAGGTCTCCCTGACCGCCGGCATCGTCGCGGCGTCGCCGGTCTGGCTCTACCAGCTGTGGGCCTTCGTCGCGCCGGGACTGCACCGGCACGAGCGCAAGTACGCCTACGCCTTCGTCTTCACCGGCGCCCCCCTCTTCTTCGGCGGCGCCTTCTTCGCGTACAAGGTGCTGCCCACCACGGCGAAGGTGCTGCTCCAGTTCACGCCGAGCGGGGACGTCAACAACTTCCTGCCGCTGGACGACCTGCTGCAGCTCGTCACGCGCATGGTGGTCGTCTTCGGCCTCTCCTTCGAGCTGCCGCTGCTGCTGGTCATGCTCAACCTCACCGGGGTCATCACCGGCAAGCGGATGCTCGGCTGGTGGCGGGCCATGATCATGGGCATCACGGTCTTCGCGGCCGTCGCCACCCCCAGCACCGACCCGCTGAGCATGCTCGCCCTGGCCGGACCGATCTGGGTCCTGTACTTCGGCGCCGTGGCCTTCTCGCTGCTCAACGACCGGCGCAAGCGCCGCCGCGAGCTGTCCGGCCCCGCCGACGACGAGGCCTCCGAGCTGGATCTGACACCGGAGTCCATCGACGAGGTCGAGCCGGTCACGGCCGGCCGTGCGCTGCCCGAGCAGGCGAGCACGGAGCGGGTCAACGGCTACGACGACGTGACGTGAGCGCCGGCCGAACGCTGCCGCCAACCAGAGTGGGCCCCACCGGGACAACGGTGGGGCCCGCCGTCGTTCGCGCAGGTCGGAGCGGGTATGGCGAGAAAGATCGTCCCGTTGTCGGTGGGGCCCGGTACGCTCGAAAGTACGATGACAGAGGATCTCTCTCCGGCCGAGCGGTACGCGGCAGCCCGTAAGCGTGCTGCCGAGCAGGCCACCGCACTCGCGTCCTTCCGCGAGATGTACGACTTCGGCCTCGACCCCTTCCAGATCGAGGCCTGCCGGGCGCTCGAGGCGGGCAAGGGCGTGCTCGTGGCCGCGCCCACCGGATCGGGCAAGACGATCGTCGGCGAGTTCGCCGTCCACCTCGCCCTGGAGCAGGGCCGCAAGTGCTTCTACACGACGCCCATCAAGGCGCTGTCGAACCAGAAGTACGCCGACCTCTGCCGCCGCTACGGCAGCGGCAAGGTCGGTCTGCTCACGGGCGACAACAGCGTCAACTCCGACGCCCCGGTGGTCGTGATGACCACCGAGGTGCTGCGGAACATGCTGTACGCGGGCTCCCAGACGCTCACGGGGCTCGGATACGTGGTCATGGACGAGGTGCACTACCTCTCCGACCGCTTCCGCGGCGCCGTCTGGGAAGAGGTGATCATCCACCTGCCCGAGTCGGTGACGCTGGTCTCCCTGTCGGCGACGGTCTCCAACGCCGAGGAGTTCGGCGACTGGCTGGACACCGTGCGCGGCGACACCGAGGTCATCGTCTCCGAGCACCGGCCCGTGCCGCTCTTCCAGCATGTGCTGGCCGGGCGCCGGATGTACGACCTCTTCGAGGAGGGCGAGGGCCACAAGAAGGCCGTCAACCCGGACCTGACGAGGCTCGCCCGCACGGAGGCCGCCCGCCCGCTCTACCGCGACCGCAGACGCGGCCGCGCGATGCGCGAGGCCGACCGCGAGCGGGACCGCCGCAGCCGCTCCCGGGTGTGGACCCCGGGCCGCCCCGAGGTGATCGAACGGCTCGACGCCGAGGGTCTGCTGCCCGCCATCACCTTCATCTTCAGCCGCGCCGGCTGCGAGTCCGCCGTCCAGCAGTGCCTGTACGCCGGGCTCCGGCTCAACGACGACGACGCGCGCGAGGAGGTGCGCGCCCTGGTGGAGGAGCGCACCGCCTCCATCCCGCGCGAGGACCTGCACGTCCTCGGCTACTACGAGTGGCTGGAGGGCCTGGAGCGCGGTATCGCCGCCCACCACGCGGGCATGCTGCCGACCTTCAAGGAGGTCGTCGAGGAACTGTTCGTACGGGGACTGGTCAAGGCCGTCTTCGCCACCGAGACCCTCGCGCTCGGCATCAACATGCCCGCCCGCTCGGTGGTCCTGGAGAAGCTCGTCAAGTGGAACGGTGAGCAGCACGCCGACATCACCCCCGGCGAGTACACCCAGCTCACCGGCCGGGCCGGCCGCCGCGGCATCGACGTCGAGGGCCACGCGGTCGTGCTCTGGCAGCGCGGCATGAGCCCCGACCACCTCGCCGGCCTCGCCGGGACCCGCACCTATCCGCTGCGCTCCAGCTTCCGGCCGTCGTACAACATGGCGGTCAACCTGGTCGAACAGTTCGGCCGGCACCGCTCGCGCGAACTGCTGGAGACCTCGTTCGCGCAGTTCCAGGCGGACAAGTCGGTCGTCGGCATCTCCCGCCAGGTGCAGCGCAACGAGGAGGGGCTCGACGGCTACAAGGAGTCGATGACCTGCCACCTCGGCGACTTCGAGGAGTACGCGCGGCTGCGCCGCGAACTCAAGGACCGTGAGACGGAGCTGGCCCGGCAGGGCGCGGCCCAGCGGCGCGCCGAGGCCGCCGTCGCCCTGGAGAAGCTCCGCCCCGGCGACGTGATCCACGTGCCCACCGGCAAGTACGCGGGCCTCGCCCTCGTGCTCGACCCCGGGCTGCCGGCCGGGCGCGCGGGGGGCCACCGCGGCATGGAGTACCACGACGGTCCCCGCCCGCTGGTCCTCACCGCCGAACGCCAGGTCAAGCGGCTCGCCTCGATCGACTTCCCGGTCCCGGTGGAGCCGCTGGAGCGGATGCGCATCCCCAAGTCGTTCAACGCGCGCTCCCCGCAGTCCCGCCGCGACCTCGCCTCCGCGCTGCGCACCAAGGCCGGGCACATCCCCGCCGAACGGCACCGCAAGCAGCGCTCCCAGGCGGCCGACGACCGGGAGATCGCCCGGCTGCGCACCGCCCTGCGCGCCCACCCCTGCCACGGCTGCAACGACCGTGAGGACCACGCCCGCTGGGCCGAGCGCTACTACCGGCTGCTGCGCGACACCTCGCAGCTGGAGCGCCGTATCGAGGGCCGCACCAACACCATCGCGCGCACCTTCGACCGGATCGTGGCGCTGCTGACCGAGCTGGACTACCTGCGCGGCAACGAGGTCACCGAGCACGGCCGGCGGCTGGCCCGGCTCTACGGCGAGCTGGACCTGCTCGCCAGCGAGTGTCTGCGCGCCGGCGTCTGGGAGGGCCTCGGCCCCGCCGAACTCGCCGCCTGCGTCTCGGCGCTGGTGTACGAGTCCCGCGCCGGGGACGACGCGATGGCGCCGAAGCTGCCGTCGGGGAAGGCCAAGGCGGCGCTCGGCGAGATGGTGCGCATCTGGGGCCGGCTCGACGCGCTGGAGGAGGAGTTCCGGATCAGCCAGACCGAGGGCGTCGGCCAGCGCGAGCCCGACCTCGGCTTCGCCTGGGCCGCCCACATGTGGGCCTCCGGCAAGGGGCTCGACGAGGTGCTGCGCGAGGTCGAGATGCCGGCCGGCGACTTCGTCCGCTGGTGCAAGCAGGTCATCGACGTCCTGGGCCAGATCCAGGCCGCCGCGGTGCCCGAGGGCTCCACGGTCCCGAAGAACGCCCGCAAGGCGGTCGAGGGGCTGCTGCGGGGCGTGGTGGCGTACTCGTCGGTGGGCTGACCGCACGGAGACCCCGAGCCGCCGCGCACCCTGGTGAACCACCGGGGGCGCGGCGGTTCTGCATGTCCCCGCCCGCGCATTCGCATGCCCGTTCACCGCTACTCAAGGTGTTCGAACGTACGCGCAGCGTGTAAATCAGCCGAGCGTACTCCTGTGAAAGGGGTGATTTCAGGTGGTCGCTGAATATGACACAGCGATGATCCGGTCGGACTAAGCTCGCCCGCGACGCACCGAGTTGAGGTATTCGTGCGTTTGTTCCCGAAATATGCCCAGAAGGGGCTTTGTTCCAGAGGGCTACCCACTTACGTCAGCACCACACCCCCCCGACTCCCCGTCGAATTCGTCTCAAAGGGCTTACATGGTGAGTGTTCAATCGCCCCACGGTGGCCGTGAACTTCCCTACGCACGCGTGCTCCTGCTGCCGGCCATAGTGATGGCCGCGGTGACCGGGGCCGCCGTCGCCGTGGTGACGGAGCCGGCCCGGGCCGCCGTCGGCTGGTGCGGCGGCGTCGCCACGCTCCTGGTCACCGCCGTCGCGGCCGAGGCCGTGCGCCGCGGCCGCGCGTCCGGGGCACTGCGCGCCGAACTGGCCCGGCAGAGCGCCCGCCTGGACGAGTGCGTCGCCTCCCAGGACGCCCAGTTCCACCGCCTGGGCCACGAGATCGTGCCCGAGACCCTCGACCGCATGCGGGCCGGGTTCTCACCCGATGAGGTGATCCGCGAGGTCGTCGACACCCATCCCGAATGGCGTGGACTCCCCGACTCCCAGCGCATGCTGGTCCGCCAGGTGCTCAAGGTGATCGACCGCGAGGACACGCTGCGCGACTCCCTGCAGCGCTCCTTCGTCAACATCGCCCGCCGCGTCCAGGCGATCATCCACCAACAGGCCAAGGAAGTGCGGGAGATGGAGGAGGACCACGGCCGCAACCCCGAGGTCTTCGACGACCTGCTCCGCATCGACCACGGCAACGCGCTGATCAGCCGGCTCGCCGACTCCATCGCCGTCCTCGGCGGCAGCCGCCCCGGTCGCCAGTGGCCCCTGCCGGTACCGCTCTACAGCGTGCTGCGCGGCGGGCTCTCCCGCATCCTGGAGTACCGCCGCATCGAGCTGCACTCCGTCGCCAAGGTCAACATCCGCGGCATCTCCGTCGAGCCGATCCTGCACGCCGTCGCCGAACTCCTCGACAACGCCACCCGCTACTCGCCCCCGCACACCAAGGTGCACGTCACCGCGCACGAGGTGCAGTCCGGGATCGCCGTCGAGATCGAGGACTCCGGCACCGGCCTCAACGGCGAGGGGCGCGCGCGGATCGAGCGGATCATCGAGGAGGCCAAGCGCGCCGAGGACCTCCAGGGCCTCGCCGACAGCCCCCAGCTCGGTCTCGCCGTCATCGGCCGGCTCTGCACGGCGTTCCACATGCAGGTCTCGCTGCGGCAGTCCGCCTACGGCGGCGTCCGCGCCGTCCTCGTCCTGCCGCACGTCATGGTCACCGACGAGCCCGCCTACGGCGTCGCCCACGGGGTCGGCGCGCAGTCCCGCTCCACGCTGGACAACGGCGGCGTCAGGGTCGGCTCGCGCCTCGAGAAGAACCGCAAGCCCACCACCGGCCCCCGCATCCCCGGCGAGGACGACTTCGACGAGGACATGCCCGTCGTCACCGAGTGGACGGCCAACGGCCTGCCGCAGCGCCGCAGCCGGATCAGCATTCCGCTGGACGAGCACATCCTCAACACCTACGCGGCGGCCGAACGGGCCGAGAAGGAACGCGCCGAGAAGGAGGCGCGGGCCGCGGCCGCCCGGGCCGCCGCGGCCGCCCCGGAGAAGGAGGAGCCGCCGCCCGGCATGTGGGTCGAGGCCTTCATGGAGGGCCTCAAGGCAGACCCGGACCCGAACGCATTCACCCGGAAAGACGAACCGGCCGACGCCGAGGCCGGCAACGAGGGGGACCTCAAGTGATCTCGCAGCGCGCCAACTTCGACTGGATGCTGAAGGACCTCGCCGACGGCGTGCCCGGCGTCCAGCAGATCGTGGTCCTCTCCGCCGACGGTCTGCGCATCGCCCGCCACGGCGGCGACCCCGACACCGCCGACCGCGTCGCCGCCGCCTGCGCCGGACTCCAGAGCCTGGCCGGCGCCGTGGCCGGGGAGATCCACGTCAGCGACGGCCGGATGCGCATGGTCATCATCGAGGTCGACGGCGGCTACTTCTACCTCATGGCGGCCGGCGCCAACGCCTATCTCGCCGTCCTCTCCGACATGCGGACCGAGCCCGGCATGATGAGCACCCGCATGCGCGACCTCGTGCTGCGCATCGGCTCCCATCTGACCAGTCCGCCCCGGCGCGACGGGCAGACCGTATGACTCCTCCGCAACGCCGAAGGCGCACACCCCTGGAGCCGCCCCCCGAGCCCGCCCCGGCCGCCCCGCCCGCCGAGGCGGAGGGCGCCGAGGGGGAGCCGGGGGCTCCCAACCCCGAGCGGCTGTACTCCCTCACGGGCGCGGCCGCCGGGGGCGAGCGGGCCTCGATCGACCTCGTCACCCTCATCGTGGCCGCCGAGGACCCGCCCCCGACCCTCACACCGGAGCAGGCCTCCCTGCTCCGGCTGTGCACGGCCCCCCTGTCCGTGGCCGAGATCTCGGCCTATCTGAGTCTGCCGTTCAGCGTGGTGACCGTCCTGCTCACCGAGCTGATGACGGCGGACCTGGTCCAGGCACGCGCGCCGATCGTCCGGCAGATCGTGCCCGACCGATCCCTCCTCGAAGCGGTGATGCATGGACTTCAAAAGCTCTGACACCGTCCCCGGCCCACGGGTCGAGGACCACCTGCCGCACACCACCCAGGCCGCCGTGAAGATCGTGATCGTCGGCGGCTTCGGGGTCGGCAAGACCACCATGGTCGGGTCCGTCAGCGAGATCAAACCGCTGACCACCGAGGAGACCATGACCCAGGCGGGCATCGGCGTCGACGACAACTTCGGCTCCGACAGCAAGACGGCCACCACCGTCGCCATGGACTTCGGCCGCATCGGCATCACCGAGCAACTCGTGCTCTACCTGTTCGGCACCCCCGGCCAGGAACGGTTCTGGTTCCTGTGGAACGGCCTGTTCGAGGGCGCGCTCGGCGCCGTCGTCCTCATCGACACCCGCCGCCTGGAGGTCAGCTTCGACGTGATGGGGCGGCTGGAGGAACGCGGCGTGCCCTTCGTGGTCGCCGTCAACTCCTTCCCCGACGCGCCCCGTTACCCCGTACCCGAACTCCGTGCGGCACTCGACCTGGCCGAATGGGTGCCCATCATCGAGTGCGACGTACGGCGCCGGGCCTCCAGCCGGGACGTGCTGATGACCCTCATGCACTTCCTGCACACCCTGGCCACCCGGCGGGCCCCCGTCTGACCGCCCGCCCCAGAATCCCCTCTTTTTCAGCTTCGGAGCGATCACCGTGACGCCTGAATCCCCTTCCCCGACCGGCCTGGCGGGACCGCCGCCCGGCTGCCCCGCCCACGCCCTCGGCCCGGACGGGCTGCGCCGGCTCTACGGCCCCGGCGCGGAGAACCTCTCGGACCTGTACGAGGAACTCCGCGAGGAGCACGGTGCCGTGGCCCCCGCCCTGCTGCACGACGACGTCCCCGTGTGGGTGGTCCTCGGCCACGGCGAGAACCTGCACATGGTGCGCTCGCCCTCGCAGTTCACCCGGGACAGCCGCATCTGGAAGCCCCTCCTCGACGGCGAGGTCCACCCCGCGAACCCGCTGATGCCGCACATCGCCTGGCAGCCCATCTGCTCCCACGCCGAGGGCGACGAACACCTGCGGCTGCGCGGTGCCGTCACCGGCGCGCTGGGCACCATCGACCACCGGTCGCTGCGCCGCCACATCAACCGCGCCACCCAGCGCCTGGTCAACCGCTTCTGCGAGGAGGGCCGGGCCGACCTCGTGGGCGAGTTCGCCGAGCACCTCCCGATGGCCGTGATGTGCCAGGTCCTCGGCATGCCCGACGAGTACGACGACCGCATGGTGCACGCGGCCCGCGACATGCTCAAGGGCAGCGACACCGCCATCGCCAGCAACCAGTACCTCGTCGACGCCCTGGACCGGCTCACCCGGCGCCGCCGGGTCCACCCCGAGGACGACATCGCCAGTCACCTCATCGCCCACCCGGCCGGACTCAGCGACGACGAGATCCGCGAGCACCTGCGGCTCGTCCTCATCGCCGCCTACGAGGCCACCGTCAACCTCCTCTCCAACGTGCTCCGGGTGATCCTCACCGACCCGCGGTTCCGCGCCCAGCTCAGCGGCGGGCAGATGACCGTGCCCGAGGCGGTGGAGCAGTCGCTGTGGGACGAGCCGCCGTTCAGCACGGTGCTCGGCTACTTCGCCAAGCAGGACACGGAGCTGGGCGGCAAGCGCATCCGCAAGGGCGACGGGCTGCTGTTCGGCATCGCGCCCGGCAACGTCGACCCCCGGGTGCGCCCCGACCTCGCCGCCAACATGCAGGGCAACCGCTCCCACCTCGCCTTCGGCGGCGGACCGCACGAGTGCCCCGGGCAGGAGATCGGGCGGGCCATCGCCGACGCCGGGATCGACGCGCTGCTGATGCGGCTGCCGGACGTGCGGCTCGCCTGCCCCGAGGACCAGCTGCGCTGGACGGAGTCCATCGCCTCCCGGCACCTGGCGGAGCTGCCGGTGCTGTTCGGGCCCCGGCCGCCGCAGGACGTCGCCCGGCGGCCCGCGTTCCGGCAGCTGCCGGCGCCCGCCGCGCGGGTGAGGGCCGCCGTCCCCCAGGAGACGGCCGAACCGGCACCGGCGCCGCCGACGGCCGCCCCGCGGCCCGGCGCCTGGCAGCGGTTCCTGCGCTGGTGGCGGGGCGAGGCCTAGGAGGCCGGCGTGACACCCGGGAGCGTCAACTCCCGGGTGCTGTGCAGCGCGTGGTGCCGTCCCGTCACCGGGTCCGTGAACTCCAGTGCGCGGGCGAGCAGCCGCAGCGGCCGGGTGTGGTCCTCCGCCGTGCCCGGCGGCCGCACCTCCGGGTAGAGGGGGTCGTCGAGGATCGGCAGGCCCAGCGCGCACATGTGCACGCGCAGCTGGTGGGTCTGCCCGGTGCGGGGAAGCAGCCGGTACCGCCCGACGCCGCCCTCGTGGCCCACCAGTTCGACCCGGCTCTCCGCGTTGGGCTCGCCCGGCACCTCGTGGGCCGTCAGCTGCCCGCGCTCCTTGACCAGGCGGCTGCGCACGGTGCGGGGGAGGACGACGGCGGGGTCGTACGGGGCGAGGGCCTCGTACTCCTTGCGCACCCGCCGGTCGCGGAACAGCGTCTGGTAGGCGCCGCGTTCCTCGGGGCGGACGGTGAACAGCACCAGTCCGGCGGTGAGCCGGTCCAGGCGGTGCGCGGCGGTGAGCGTGGGGATGTCGAGCTCGCGGCGGAGCCGGGCGAGCGCGGTCTCGGCGACATGGCTGCCGCGCGGGGTGGTGGCCAGGAAGTGCGGCTTGTCCGCGACGACGACGTGCGCGTCGCGGTACACCACCTCGATCTCGAAGGGCACCCGCTCCTCGGCGGGCAGCGCGCGGTGGAACCACACGTACATGCCGGGCACGTAGGGGGCGTCCGGGGCGACGGGGCGCCCGTCGGCGCCGACGATCGCGCCCGCGGCGAGCATCGCGTCGACGACACCGTCACCAGCCGTGAGCCGGGCCACCAGGTGGTCGCGGACGGTCGCCCAGGCGCCGTCCCGCGGCAGCCGCACCCGCACCGGGTCGACGCCCTCGCGCTGCGGCAGCGGGGCGGGCGGGATACGGGTCCGGCGTCTCACGCGCCCCAGCGTACGGGCGGGTGGCGCTCAGGCGGTCGCGGGCTCCTGCTCGGCCTCCACCTGGGCGTTCCACTCTCGCTTGGAGGCCTGCCAGCCGTCCTCGTTGTGGCCGAGCCGCCAGTAGCCGGAGATCGACAAATCCTCGCGCGGCACCGACAGCTCCACCCGCAGCAGCCGGCGCAGCTCCTTGACGAAGCCGGCCTCGCCGTGCACGAAGGCATGCAGCCGACCCTCGGGGAACCGAAGCGACCGTACGGCCTCGACCAGGGCCTCGCCGACCGGGCGGTCGCCGCGGTGCAGCCAGGTGACCTGCGCGTCGGAGTCGAACTTCTGCTCCTCCTCGGGGCCCGACACCTCGAGGAAGGCATGCGCGGGGGTGCCGTCGGGCAGCGACTCCAGGGCGGCGGCGATGGCGGGCAGGGCGCTCTCGTCACCGGCGAGCAGATGCCAGTCGGCGCTCGTGTCGGGGGCGTAGGCGCCGCCGGGGCCGTTGAACCGCAGTACGTCGCCGGGCTTGGCGCGGGCGGCCCACGGGCCGGCCAGCCCCTCGTCGCCGTGGACCACGAAGTCCAGCGTCAGCTCCCGGGTCTCCGCGTCCCAGGCGCGCACGGTGTAGGTACGGGTCACCGGCCACTGCTCGCGCGGGTACTCCTCGCGGACGCGCTGGAGGTCGAACGGCTCGGGGTAGGTGACGCCCTCGAGGGGAAACAGCAGTTTCACGTAGTGGTCGGTGTATCCGCCGGTGCCGAACTCGGCGAGACCGTCGCCGCCCAGCACCACCCGCTGCATGTGCGGGGTCAGGCGCTCGGTGCGGATCACCTGGCCGGTGTGGAGCTTGCGGGGCTTGCGGGCGGGGCGCTCTGCCATGACGGCCTCCGTGTCTCTTCGCTAAGGCTTACCTAAGTTAGCACTCGTCCGTGCCGGGAGGGCCGCGAACGGCCGCGAAGGGCAGGGAAACGGACTTCCGGGTACCGGGTACGCGACTCATCATGCACCGGACGGCGCCCGTGGCCGGGGTCGCGGGACCGGCCACGGGCGCAGGCATTGCTTGCCCCGTACGTGCGATCAGGCTCCCAGCGTCGTCAGCAGGCGCTGCAGGGAGCCGCCGAGGTTCCAGCGGGCGGCGAGCGCGTCCAGCAGTTCGGGGTCGTGCGGCGCGCGCGGCAGCGCGGGCGTCACCTCGGGCAGCGGGACGTCGTCGGCGACCTTCACCACCGTGGGGGCCACCTCCAGATACGGCAGGGCCTCGGTGATCCGGCGGCGCTGGGCCGGCGTCAGCTTCGCCTTCGGGTCCTCGGCGGCGGCGAGGATCCCGGCCAGGTCGCCGAACTCGGCGAGCAGCTTCGCAGCCGTCTTCTCGCCGACGCCGGGCACGCCGGGCAGGCCGTCGCTGGGGTCGCCGCGCAGCGTGGCGAGGTCGGCGTAGCCGCGGCCGTCCACGCCATACTTCTCGCGCAGCACGGCCTCGTCGGTCAGTTGCAGGGTGCCGACGCCCTTGACCGGGTACAGCACGCGCACGCCGCGGGCGTCGTCGACCAGCTGGTACAGGTCGCGGTCGCCGGTGACGATGTCGACGGGGCCGGTGGCGCGGGCGGTGAACGTGCCGATCACGTCGTCCGCCTCGTAACCGGCCACGCCGACGCGGGCGATGCCGAGGGCATCGAGGACGGCCTCGATGATCGGCACCTGGGGGGACAGCGTGTCCGGCACCTCCTCGGTGTCCGGGCCCGCCGGGCGCGCCTCGGCGACGCGGTGCGCCTTGTAGGAGGGGATCAGCTCGACGCGCCAGGCGGGGCGCCAGTCCGCGTCCATGCAGGCGACGAGGTCGTCGGGGCGGTGGTCCTTGACGAGGCGGTCGACGAAGTCGAGGAGGCCGCGGACGGCGTTGACGGGCGTGCCGTCCGGTGCCTTCAGGGACTCCGGGACGCCGAAGTAGGCGCGGAAGTAGAGGGAGGCGGTGTCGAGAAGCATGAGACGTCGTGTCACGCCCCGCAGATTACGGGGCGCGGCCTGCCCGGGATGCGCCCCCGAGCTGCCGGGCGCCCTGTGAAGGAGGTCACGTCCGCGTTTGGGTACGGACGATCCGGGCAGGCGCCGCCTCGTTCCGGTGGGCGGTTGACCCTTCAACCGTCTACGGGGACGCGCCATGCCGCCGGCAGACGAGAGGTACACGTGTCATCAAGACTGCAGGCCGAACACCTGTACAAGGTGTTCGGCAGACGACCCGACGACGCCGTGGAGCGCATCCACAAGGGCGCCGACCGCGAGGAACTGCGCAACGACGGCATCACCGCCGCCGTGATCGACGCCTCCTTCTCCGTCGCGCCCGGCGAGATCTTCGTCGTCATGGGCCTGTCCGGATCGGGCAAGTCCACCCTGCTGCGGATGCTCAACGGACTCCTCGAGCCCACCTCGGGACACGTCTCCTTCGACGGCCGTGACCTCACCGCACTCGACGACCGCGAACTGCGCGAGGTCCGCGCGAAGAAGATCAGCATGGTCTTCCAGCACTTCGCGCTCTTCCCGCACCGCAGCGTCCGCGAGAACGCCGCCTACGGCCTGGAAGTGCAGGGCGTGCCCCGCGCCGAGCGCGAACGCCGCGCCGACGAGGCGCTCGCCCTGTGCGGCCTGGCCGGCTGGGAGTCGTCCTGGCCCGACGAGCTGTCCGGCGGCATGCAGCAGCGCGTCGGCCTGGCCCGCGCGCTCGCCACCGACGCCGACCTGCTGCTGATGGACGAGTCCTTCAGCGCCCTCGACCCGCTGATCCGCCGCGACATGCAGGACCAGCTGCTCGAACTGCAGAAGACCCTGAAGAAGACGATCGTGTTCATCACCCACGACCTGAACGAGGCCATGCGCCTGGGCGACCGCATCGCCGTCATGCGCGACGGCCGCATCGTGCAGACCGGCACCGCCGAGGACATCCTGCTGCGCCCCGCCGACGACTACGTCGCCTCCTTCACCAAGGACGTCGACCGCTCCCGCGTGCTGACCGCCGAGGCCGTCATGGACACCGAGGTGCGGGGCGACGAGGCCGACTGCGGCTGCGAGACCGCCGCACCGGCCACCCCCTTCACCGAGCTGTGCGCGCTCAGCGCCCGCCTCAGCCACCCCGTGGCCGTGCTCGACGGCGAACGACGGCTCGTCGGCGTCGTCCCCCGCCAGCGCCTCGTTGGCTTTCTCAGCGGGAGCGGCACCGAGGCAGGTGACCCCGTGCCCTGCGACCGGCCGGGCGACACGCACGGGAAGAAGGTGATCAGCCGTGCCTAGGATCCACCTCGGTGACTGGGTCGACGACGGCGTGAGCTGGCTCGTCGACCACATGTCCTGGCTCTTCGACGCCGTCAAGACGGTCGTCGAAGGCATGTACGACGGCGTCGACGCCGTCCTCGGCGGCCCTTCGCCGCTGCTGATGGCGGGCATCCTCGCCGTCCTCGCCTGGTGGCTGCGCGGCCTCACCGCCGGTGTCCTCGCCTTCGCGGGCTTCGCGCTCATCGACTCGCTCGCCCTGTGGGACCGGTCGATGTCGACCCTGTCCCTGGTCCTCGTCGCCACCGTGATCGCCCTGGTCATCGGCGTGCCCGTGGGCATCTGGGCGGCCCGCTCCAAGACCGTCTCCTCCGTCGTGCGGCCCGTCCTGGACCTGCTCCAGACGATGCCGTCGATGGTGCTGCTGATCCCGGCGATCCTGTTCTTCGGCCTGGGCGTGCCCGCCGGTGTCGTCGCCACCCTGATCTTCGCGATCGCCCCCGGCGTGCGCATGACCGAACTCGGCATCCGCCAGGTCGACGCCGAGCTGGTCGAGGCGGCCGAGGCGTTCGGCACCACTCCGCGCAACACCCTGCTGCGCGTCCAGCTGCCGCTCGCCCTGCCGACCATCATGGCCGGCGTCAACCAGGTGATCATGCTCGGTCTGTCCATGGTCGTCATCGCCGGCATGGTCGGCACCGGCGGCCTGGGCGGCGCGGTCAACGAGTCCATCGGCCAGCTCGACATCGGCCTCGGCTTCGAGTCCGGCCTCGGCATCGTCATCCTCGCCATCTACCTCGACCGGGTGACCGGCGCCCTGGGCACCCAGCTCTCCCCGCTGGGCCGCCGCGCCGCCGCCCGGGCCCGCACGACGGGCGGGGCCAAGGTCTGGACGTACCGTCCGCGCCCGGCGGTCGCCGTCGTCGGCGTGGTCGTCCTCGCCCTGGTCGCCGGGGGCATGGGCATCTTCGGCTCGTCCTCCTCCAGCACCGTGCAGGCCTCCGACGGCAACGTCGGCCAGGGCAAGAAGATCAGCATCGGTTACATCCCCTGGGACGAGGGCATCGCGACCACCTTCCTCTGGAAGGAGATCCTCCAGAAGCGCGGCTTCGAGGTCACCACCACGCAGTACACCGCGGGACCGCTCTACACCGGCCTGGCCGCCGGCCAGATCGACTTCGAGACCGACTCCTGGTTGCCGACCACGCACGCCGAGTACTGGAAGAAGTACGGCAAGCAGCTCGACGACCTCGGCTCCTGGTACGGGCCCACCAGCCTGGAGCTGACCGTTCCCAAGTACGTCGAGGACGTCGACTCGCTCGCCGACCTCAAGGACCACGCCGACCTGTTCGATGGCCGGATCACCGGCATCGAGCCCAGCGCGGGCGAGATGGGCCTGCTCAAGAGCAAGATCCTCAAGGCGTACGGCCTGGAGAGCACGTACAAGGTCGTGGACGGCTCCACGCCCGCGATGCTCGCCGAGCTCAAGCGGGCCTATGCCAAGAAGGAACCGATCCTCGTCCCGCTGTGGTCGCCGCACTGGGCGTACAACAACTTCGAGCTGAAGAAGCTCAAGGACCCGAAGGGCGCCTGGGGCAAGGGCGACGGCGTCCACACCCTCGCCCGCAAGGGCTTCACCTCCGACAATCCCGAGGTCGGCAACTGGCTGAAGAACTTCTCGATGACCGAGGACCAGCTCACCAGCCTGGAGGCGGAGTTCCAGAAGGTCGACAAGGGCCATGAGCAGGACGCCGTCCGCGCCTGGCTGAAGAAGAACCCCGGCCAGCTCGACAAGTGGGCGCCGGTCGGCGGCTCGAAGACGGAGTAGTACGGCGGCGTGCCGTCGATGCGGGAGAGGGGCGGACCGGACCCGGGTCCGTCCCTCTCCCGCTTTCCCCGGCGGTGGCCGGTGGCGAACCGGGCGGTGGGACGACGCGCGGGACGGGGCCATTCGGGGTACCCGCCCCCTCTGCGTACGCCCACGTCCCTGCCCGCCGACACCCGGGAGGCGTCGTGCTCCACACGCCCCGCCCCGTGCTGTACGCGGCACTGGCCGTCCTGGTCGCCCTGCTCCCCGCCGCGAGCCCGGTGGTGGCCTCGCCCTCCGCCGCCGCCCGTTTCACACAGCTCGCCGGCGACGTCCGGCAGGCCGACGGCCACCTCTACGACGCGCGGGACGACACCGGCCGCACCATGGACGCGGCCCAGATCGTGCAGCCGCCGTCCGGCTCCGGCCCCTACCTCGCCGTCTACCACACCGCGCTCGACGACGGCCGCTTCCACGCGGCGGTCGCCACCTCCACCGACCTGCGCACCTGGCACCGCAGACACGACTTCGGCCCCGGCACCAGCCAGCCGTCCCTCGCCGCCGCCGGGGGAAGCGGCGGCGACTGGGTCCTCGCCTACGAAAAAGATCCGGACAATCACCTGGAGCTACGGTCCTACCCCGGACTCACCGCACTCCTGACCGGTCGCCCCGAACGTTCCTTCGACGCGCCCCGCACGCTCTCCCGCTGCGCCGAGGGCACCCCCGACATCACCGCCGTGCGCGGCACCACCGTCGAACTGACCGGCCACTACCGCGCCCACTGCGACACCGACCGCCAGCTCACCGCCGTGCTCCACGGCTTCCGCGACTGGCGCACCCACCCCGACCAGCGGCTCGACCACGCCGTACGGGACTGCGGCCCCCGCGGCAACATCGGCGACCGCTCGGTCCTGCGGCTCGCCGGGCAGGACCTCGTCCTGATCGAGGGCCAGCTGCGACCGCACGACTTCGGCAGCTGGCGGCTGTACGGTTATGACCCACGGCTCGGCCGTGCCGAACCGGTCACCGTACGCACCCACCGCGGCAGCCACGCCTTCGCCAACCCCTCCGCGACCACGATCACCACCCCGGACGGCCGTCGCGCCCTCCTGGTCAGCGTTTTCGTGCCGAGCGAGGGGGCGGCGCCGGGGGAGGCCGGCGAACTCCTGTACTGGCGCGAACTGTGAGCCTCGTGCTTCCCCGCGGTCACGGCGTTGTGAAGGCCGCATGAAACGGTTTGCCGAACGTGCGTAGGGTGCAGACAACCGTGGAGTACGTACGCGTCCGTGTTGGCACGGCGACGATGAGCGAGGGAGGAGGCCGGGGAGATGGGCGACCACAAGGAACAGCCCCTGCGGGTGGGCGCGGCCGTCCGGCGGCGGCGCCGGGCCCTGGAACTCACGCTCGCCGTCGTGGCCGAGCGCAGCGGGCTGTCCGTGCCGTTCCTCAGCCAGGTCGAGAACGAGAGGGCCCGGCCGAGCCGGCGCTCCCTGGAGAAGGTCGCCGACGCGCTCGGCACGACGGCGGCGACGCTGCTGGCCGCGGCGGACCCGGCGGGGGGCGTGGACGTGGTCCGCGCCGACGACGAGGGGCCGGTGCCGGCGCGCGTACGGTCACTGGTGCGGGGGCACCATCAGCTGCACGCGATGGAGTTCATCGGTGACCATGACGCGGGGCGCGAGTTCCAGCACCGCAACGACGAGCTGATGTACGTGGTGGAGGGCGGGATCGAGGTCGAGGCGGAGGGCCGCGCCCAGCGCCTGGGCCGCGGCGACACGCTGTACCTCACCGGTGGGATACGGCACCGGTGGAGGGCGACGGTGCCCGAAACCAGGGTCGTGGTCGTCGCCGTGGGCGACCACCTCGACCCCGGGGCCTGACAGCTCGGGGGTTCGCGTACGTGAGCGGCTGCGGCCACGTCGTGGCTTGTCGCGCAGTTCCCCGCGCCCCTTAAAAACAGGGGGCGCCGCCTGCTTTTAGGGGCGCGGGGCTGTGTCCTTTGCGCGGCTCCGCCGCGGAGGCGCGAGCAGCCGCGCCCTGAAGGGGCGCGGGGCTGTGTCCTTTGCGCGGCTCCGCCGCGGGGGGCGCGACAAGCCCCCACCCACCCGCACTCCCCACTCAACCCCACCCACCCGAGCTCCCCGGGGTCCAAGGGGCGGAGCCCCTTGAAGGGACGGGAAGGGTAGGGGCGGCGGGGGCGAGAAAAGACCGTCAGGACGCCGCCGCCTCCACCAGCGCCCGCATCACCCGCACATCGCCCCCCATCTCCGGATGCCACTGCACCCCCAGCACCCACCCCCCGTCCGCCCTCCGGGGCGACTCGACCGCCTCCACCACACCGTCCGCCGCGTACGCCGACACCACCAACCCGTCACCCACCCGCTCCACCGCCTGATGGTGATACGCCGGCACCTCGCACACCTCCGGCACGATCCCCGCGTACAGACTCCCCGGCATCGGCTCCACGGGATGCGTCCCGAAGACCCCCACCCGTTCGGCATGCCCGTCCATGTGCTGCACCAACGTGCCGCCCAAGGCCACGTTGAGCAGCTGCATTCCCCGGCAGATGCCGAGCAGCGGCGTGCCCGCCGCCAGCGCCGCCCGGATGAGCGCCAGCTCCCACGCGTCCCGCTCCGGCGCAGCCGGCCCCGTCCGCGGCGACCGCTCCGCGCCGTAGCGGGCGGGGTCGACGTCGGGACCGCCCGCGATCACCAGGCCGTCGAGCCGCGCGACGGCCTCCTCCGCCCGGCCGGGCTCGTCCGGCGGCAGCAGCACCGCGAGCCCGCCGGCCCGCTGCACCAGCCGCGGATACCCGGCAGGCAGCAGCACCGCCTCCAGCTCCCAGACACCCCAGCGCGCCCCCGACTCCAGATACGTACTGACCCCGATCAACGGCCGCCCGCCCGCACCGCCCACACCACTCACCCACGCACTCCCACTCCGCAATGGCCCGCCACCGTACCTTTACCGCACACCTCGCCGAACCTCAGCTCAAGAACCCCCGCAGCAGCGCCGCCGTCCCCGCACAGTGCTCCCGCATCCCCTCCCGCGCCGCGCCCGCGTCCCGGTCGAGCACCGCCTCGACCAGCGCGGTGTGCTGCCGCTGGGAGTGCTCGAGATTGCGCACCAGCAGCGGGATGCAGTCCAGCAGGTCGTTGAGCGTGGCCCGCACCGCCGCGTACCGCGCGGCCAGCGTCGGCGAGCCGGACAGCTCGGCGAGCGTGAGGTGCAGCAGGGTGTCCCGGCGCCGATAGCCGCCCGGCGGCGTGTCCCGGGTGCCGGCCAGCGCCGCCCGCAGCCGCCCCGCCCCCGCGTCGTCCAGCCCGTGCGCCGCGCACAGCCCCGCCGCGCCGACCTCCAGCACCTCGCGGAAGCGCAGCACGTCCTCGAGGTCGACCGCGGCGATCCGGCGCCGCAGCTCGGCCGCGCCGGAACCGCCCCCGCCCTCCGCGCGCGGCAGCACGAACGTGCCGCCGTACCGCCCGCGCCGCGACTCGACCAGGCCCTCCTCGTGCAGCACCCGCAGCACCTCGCGCAGCGTCACCCGGCTGACGCCGAGCCGCTCGGCCAGCTCCCGTTCGGCGGGCAGCCGCTCCCCGGCGGGCACCAGCCCGAGCCGCAGCACCTGCAGCACCTGCTCCAGGGCCTCCTCGAAGCCGTTGCCCGCCCGCACCGGCCGCAGCACCGCCGCCAGCCGGTCCCGCCCAGGAGCCGGACCGCCCCACGGCTCGCCCGCCCCGTCCTGCGACATGCGCGGCACCCCCTTCCCAGGCAATGGTCTCAAGCCATACCTTAGGGCTCCCGGCTGACCTAGGAGGACTTCCCGTGGCAGACCGCACACCCCCGCTCGCCGCCGAGGAGCTGCACGCCCTCGTCGCGGGCGGCGAGATCGACACCGTCGTCCTGGCCTTCCCCGACATGCAGGGGCGGCTCCAGGGCAAGCGGTTCGCCGCGCGCTTCTTCTGCGACGAGGTCCTGGAGCACGGCACCGAGGGCTGCAACTACCTCCTCGCCGTCGACGCCGACATGAACACCGTCGACGGCTACGCGATGTCGTCCTGGGAGCGGGGCTACGGCGACTTCGTGCTGCGCCCCGACCTCGCCACCCTGCGCCGTGTCCCCTGGCACGAGGGCACCGCGCTCGCCCTCGCCGACCTCACCTGGCACGACGGCTCACCGGTCGTCCCCGCGCCCCGCCAGATCCTGCGCCACGGACTCGAACGTCTCGCCGCACACGGCTGGCGCGCGCAGATCGGCACCGAGCTGGAGTTCATCGTCTTCAAGGACACCTACGAACAGGCCTGGGACGCCGGCTACCGCGGCCTCACCCCGGCCAACCAGTACAACGTCGACTACTCGATCCTCGGCACCGGCCGCGTCGAACCCCTGCTGCGCCGCATCCGCAACGAGATGGCGGGCGCCGGGCTCACCGTCGAGTCCGCCAAGGGTGAGTGCAACCCCGGCCAGCACGAGATCGCCTTCCGCTACGACGAGGCCCTGGTCACCTGCGACCAGCACGCCCTCTACAAGACCGGTGCCAAGGAGATCGCCGCCCAGGAGGGCGTCTCGCTCACCTTCATGGCCAAGTACAACGAGCGCGAGGGCAACTCCTGCCACATCCACCTCTCCCTCACCGACGCCGACGGCGCCAACGTGATGGACGGCGACGGACCCGAGGGCATGTCGCAGACCATGCGGCACTTCCTGGCCGGACAGCTCGCCGCGCTCCGCGACTTCACCCTCCTCTACGCACCCCACATCAACAGCTACAAACGGTTCCAGCCCGGCTCCTTCGCCCCCACCGCCGTCGCCTGGGGCCACGACAACCGCACCTGTGCGCTGCGGGTCGTCGGCCACGGCCACTCCCGGCGGTTCGAGAACCGGGTGCCGGGCGGCGACGTCAACCCCTACCTCGCCGTCGCCGGAATGGTCGCCGCCGGGCTGTACGGCATCGAGCACCGCCTCGACCTCCCCGAGCCCTGCACGGGCAACGCCTACGCCGCCGACTACGCGCACGTGCCCACCACCCTGCGCGAGGCGGCCGAGCTGTGGGAGCACAGCCCGATCGCCCGCGCCGCCTTCGGCGACGAGGTCGTCGACCACTACCGCAACATGGCGCGCGTCGAACTCGCCGCGTTCGACGCCGCGGTGACCGACTGGGAGCTGCGCCGCTCCTTCGAACGCATGTGAGAGGCCCGCCGTGGACACGCTGAACGAACAACCGCGGGGCGCGCTCCGGGTGCTCAACCCCGCCACCGGGGAACTCCTCGCCACCGTCCCGGCCGCGAGCCCCGCCGACGTGGACGCGGCGGTCGTACGGGCCGGGCGGGCGCAGGAACGCTGGGCGGCCCTCGCCCCCGGCGACCGCGCCCGGCTGCTGCGCCGCTTCGCCGCCACCGTCGACGCGCATGTCGACGAACTGGCCGCCCTGGAGGTGCGCGAGGCCGGACACACCGTCGGCAACGCCCGCTGGGAGGCCGGCAACGTCCGCGATCTGCTCGACTACGCGGCCGGGGGAGTGGAACGGCTCACCGGCCGCCAGATCCCCGTCCCCGGCGGCCTGGACGTCACGATCCTCGAACCGCTCGGCGTCGTCGGCGTCATCGCGCCCTGGAACTTCCCCCTGCCCATCGCCGCCTGGGGCACCGCCCCCGCCCTCGCGGCCGGCAACGCCGTCCTCCTCAAACCCGCCGAGACCACCCCGCTCACCGCGCTCCGCCTCGCCGAACTCGCCCTGGAGGCCGGGCTGCCGGAACACCTGTTCCAGGTGCTGCCCGGCCACGGACCGGTCGCGGGCGCCGCCCTCGTCGACCACCCCGACGTGGCGAAGATCGTCTTCACCGGCTCGACGGCCGTCGGCAGACAGGTGTGGACGAAGGGCGCGGCGCACCTCAAGCGGATCACCCTCGAACTCGGCGGCAAGAGCCCCAACCTCGTCTTCGCCGACGCCGACCTCGAAGCGGCCGCGGCCGCCGCGCCGATGTCCTTCCTCGACAACTGCGGCCAGGACTGCTGCGCCCGCACCCGCATCCTCGTCCAGCGCTCCGTCCACGACCGCTTCCTGGACCTGCTCGCCCCCGCGATCGAGGCCGTCCGCGTCGGCGACCCCGCCGACGCGGCCACCGACATGGGCCCGCTGATCTCCGCCGCCCAGCTCGCCCGCGTCCGGTCCTACGTCGACCCCGGCGCCCCCGGCCTGCGCGGCACGGCACCCGAGGGCCCCGGCTTCTGGTTCCCGCCCACCGTCCTCACCGGTGTCGACGCCGGGGCGCGCGTCGCCGTCGAGGAAGTCTTCGGCCCCGTCGCCGTCGTCCTCCCCTTCGACGACGAGGCCGACGCGATCCGTCTCGCCAACGCCACGCCCTACGGCCTGTCGGGCTCGATCTGGACCCGTGACGTCGGGCGTGCGCTGCGCGTCTCGGGCGCGGTCCGGGCCGGGAACCTGTCCGTCAACTCCCACTCCAGCGTCCGCTACTGGACCCCGTTCGGCGGCTACAAGCAGTCCGGTATCGGCCGTGAGCTGGGCCCGGACGCCCTGACCGCGTTCACCGAGACCAAGAACGTCTTCATCTCCACGGAGGGCCCCGCACAGTGAGCGACACGACCGACACGTCCCAGGACGTCATCTGCCGCCGACTCGTCGGCCGTACCGCCGTCGTCACCGGAGCCGGCAGCGGCATCGGCCTCGCCGCCGCCCGCCGGCTCGCCTCGGAGGGCGCCCACGTCGTCTGCGGCGACGTGGACGAGACCCGCGGCCGGGCCGCCGCCGAGGAGACCGGCGGCCTCTTCGTCCCCGTCGACGTCACCGACCCCGACCAGGTCGAGGCGCTGTTCCGGGCCGCCCACGACACCTACGGCTCGGTCGACGTCGCCTTCAACAACGCGGGCATCTCCCCGCCCGACGACGACTCCATCCTGGAGACCGGCCTGGAGGCCTGGAAGCGGGTCCAGGAGGTCAACCTCACCTCCGTCTATCTGTGCTGCAAGGCCGCCCTGCCCCACATGCGGCGCCAGGGCCGGGGCTCCATCATCAACACGGCGTCGTTCGTGGCCCGGATGGGCGCCGCCACCAGCCAGATCTCGTACACCGCATCCAAGGGCGGCGTCCTCGCCATGTCCCGCGAACTGGGCGTGCAGTTCGCCCGCGAGGGCATCCGCGTCAACGCGCTGTGCCCGGGACCCGTCAACACCCCGCTGCTGCGGGAGCTGTTCGCCAAGGACCCCGAGCGCGCCGCCCGCCGCCTGGTGCACATCCCGCTCGGCCGGTTCGCGGAGGCCGAGGAGATCGCAGCCGCCGTCGCCTTCCTCGCCAGCGACGACTCCTCCTTCGTCAACGCCACCGACTTCCTGGTGGACGGCGGAATCTCGGGGGCCTACGTCACGCCTCTGTAGTCACGGCGGTCCGCGGGTGTAGCGTCCCGGTCCCATGCGACTCCGACGAGCGATCACCCCCACGATCATCCGGACGACAGCAACCCTCGCCGCGGCCGCCGCCCTGGCGGCCGCACCGTCGGCCGCGGCGGCCGCCGCACCCGCGGACACGACGGACAACATCCACGCCACGGCCGCCCACGACAACTGCCCGCGGCTGACCACCGACTGGTACGGCGCCAACCGCGAACGGCTCCAGCAGGTCATCGACGCCTACGGCACCTGTTACGGCGGCCGGCACCACGGTCACCGCCCGGTCGCGGCGTTCGACTGGGACAACACGATCACCAAGAACGACGTCACCGACGCCACCCTCGCCTGGTCCCTCAAGCACGACAAGATCCTGCGCCCCGCGCGCTGGAAGGACACCAGCGCCTGGCTCACCGACGCCGCCGACCGGGCGCTCACCGAGGCGTGCGGCACCGACGTACCCGTCGGCGCGCCCCTGCCGACCTCCACCGACACCGACTGCACCGACGAGATCTTCGAGATCCGCGAGAACGCCACCACCATGAGCGGCGCCGCCGCCTTCACCGGCACCTGGAACCACCGGCGCACCGTCCCCCAGTACGCCTGGGTGCCGCAGCTCTTCGCCGGCCACACCGTCGCGGAACTCTCCTCCTACGCGCGCCAGGCCCGCACCGAGGCCCTGGCCGCACCCGTCGGCACCACTCAGACGCTGGGCACGCACACCATCCCGGGCTACGTCCGCTACTACGAGCAGCAGCGCGATCTGATCCGCACGCTGAAGAAGGCGGGCTTCGACGTCTGGATCGTCTCGGCCGGCTCCGAGCCCGTCACCGAGGTGTGGGCGCCGGGCGTCGGCGTCGACGCCGCGCACACCGTCGCCATCCGGTCGGTCCTGGACCGCCGGGGCCGGATCACCACGTACAACACCGGCTGCGGCGACGTCCCGGTCAACAAGGGCACGGCCATCCCGTACATCGACGGCAAGCGCTGCTGGATCAACCAGGAGATCTACGGCGTCCACGGCGCCGCCGCCTGGAAGAAGCAGAACCGGGCCCACCGCATCGTGATCGGCGGCGGCGACGCCGACACCGACGTCACCTTCGTCGGCGACGCGGTCGGCGCGCACCTCGTCCTCAACCGCAACAAGGCCGAGATCATGTGCCGGGCCTACGACGACGCCGACGGCCGCTGGGTGATCAACCCCATGTTCATCGACCCGCTGCCCCGCAAGGCCGACCCGTACCCCTGCTCGACGACCGCGTACAACGAGCCCGACGGCGGCCGGGGACCGGTGCGCCGCGACGACGGCTCCGTGGTGCCGGACCAGAAGGACACGGTGTACGGGCCGGAGGCCGCGACGAGTTCCTGAGGACCGCTCCGGTGACCGGCCGGGCAGGCTCTACAGTGCCGGGATGAGCAGTGCGCCGCCGCCCGGCTGGTACCGGGACCCGTCGTACCCGCTGGTCGAGCGCTGGTGGGACGGGACCGCGTGGACCGACCACCGGCGCACACCGGAGGGACGGCCGCAGCCGCCGGTGGTGCCCACCGGCGACTTCGCCCCAGCCTCCGGTTCCCGCCGCGGCAGGGTCGTCGCCCTCGTCGCGGCCGGGGTCGTACTGGTGGTGTGCCTGGTGACCGGGGTGTTCGTCCTCGGCCGGGACGGCGGCGACGGCGGCGATGACGGAGGCGGGCGGGCCGGTGCCACGGCGTCGGACCCCGGATCCCCGGCCGCCGCGTCGGGGAAGTCCACCGGAGCCGGGGCACCCTCGCCGTCCGCCACCGCCGACTCCTCGGTCGTCGTGGACGACCTCAACGGCATCACCTTCCCCGTCCTCGACGGCTGGACCCGGCCCGAGAACGTCGCCGAGGACGACATCGTGCTCACCACCCCCGGCAGCTACCCGTGCCCCGGCGACTCGATCGGGGTGTGCCGGCACGGCCGCGTGCTGTCCCGCACGGCCCGGGCCGGCGACGACTCGACCCCCGAGACGCTCGCCAAGGGCGACATCCAGGACGCGGCGGACGCCGAGTACGACCGCGACGGCGCCGGCGACCGCCCCTACGGAGGCATCACGTCCCACCGCCTCGTGGACCAGGGCCAGATCGCGGTGGCCGGGCGGGCCGGGTACTACGTGCGCTGGCGCGTCACCACGGCGAAGGGCTCCGGCGGCTACGTCGAGTCCCTCGCCTTCCCCTCCAGCACGGGCTCCCAGGCGCCCGTCCTCGTCCGCTTCGCGTTCGACGCGGGCGCCGACGGGCCGCCGCTCGCCGACATGGACCGGATCACCAAGGGCATCCGCCCGGTCGGCGACGCGGCCGCGGACGGCGGGGTGGGCAGCAGCATCGGCCCGGACGCGTAGAACCGGCCGCGGGTACCGCTCGGTTCAGAGGAAGGTGTGCCCCTCGCCCCGGTACGTCGGCACGGTCGCCGTGACGGTGTCGCCCTCGACCAGGTGCAGCGCGTCGAACCGCTCGCACAGCTCGCCCGCCTTGGCGTGCCGGAACCACACCTTGTCGCCGATCAGGAGATCGTCGGCGGGGGAGCCGAGCAGCGGGGTCTGCACCTCGCCGGGGCCCTCCTGCGGGTCGTAGCGCAGCCCCTCGGGGAGATACGGCACGGGCAGCCGGTCCCGGCCGGCCGCGCCCGACGCCGGGTAGCCGCCGCCGAGCACCGTCACCACGCCGACGCCCGGCCGGCGCACGACGGGCAGGGCGAACAGGGCGGCCGGACGGCCCCGGAACGAGGTGTAGTTGTCGAACAACCGCGGCACGTACAGGCCCGAGCCGGCCGCGATCTCGGTGACCGCGTCCTCGGCGGCCGTGTACTGCACGCTGCCCGTGCCACCGCCGTTGACGAACTCCAGTTCCGGCGCGACCGCCCGCACCGCGCGCACGGCCTCCGCGCGCCGTGCGGCCAGCTCACGGCGGGCCGCCGACTGCATCAGCCGCACCGCCCGCGACCGCAGCGGCTGCCCGGCCACCGCGTCGCCCACACCGGCGATGTGCCCCTCGTACGCCATGATCCCGACCAGCCGGAAGCCGGGCGTACGGGTCACCGTGCGGGCCAGCTCGGCGAGCTGGGCGGGGGAGTGCAGGGAGGAACGGCGGGCGCCGATCCGCACCCGGCCGCCCAGGAGCCGCAGCGAGGTGTCCAACTCCACACAGACGCGCACCTCTTCGGTGCCGCCGGCGCGGGCGTCGTCGATCAGCCGGAGCTGGGCGGGATCGTCGATCATGACGGTGACGGCGGCGGCCAGCTTGGGGTCGCCCGTCAGCTCGGCGTAGGCGGCGCGGTCGGCGGAGGGGTAGGCGAGGAGCACGTCCTCGAAGCCGGAGCGCGCGAGCCACAGGGACTCGGCGAGCGTGTACGACATGACGCCCGCGAAGCCCTCGCGGGCGAGGACCCGTTCGAGCAGGGCCCGGCAGCGCACGGACTTGCTGGCGACACGCACCGGTTTGCCCGCCGCGCGGCGCAGGATGTCGTCGGCGTTGGCGTCGAACGCGGCCAGGTCGACGATCGCGACGGGGGCGTCGAGAGCGGCGGTGGCCCGGTCGTACCGGGCACGGTCTGCGGCACGGGCGGTCATGTCCGAAGCCTGCCAGAAGTGATTACCGCAGGGTAGGGGACGTTCCGGGCCAAAGGCCCTGGCATCCCCGACTGGTTCCCGTGGGGACGGGTTCAGCCCGTAGAGTGACGCGCGGTGAGGGGGCAACCCCCACAGAGGAAACGGGGGAAGGGACCCATGAGCACGGAAGCACACCGCGCCCCGGCCCCCTCGCCCCCGGAGGCCCAGGGGACAGAGCCCCCTGGGGCCGTGGGGCGGAGCCCCGAACCCGCGCCGGGGGCGAAGCCCCCCACACAGCGGGGTGCGGGGGCGCAGCCCCGCAAGGACGGGGACGAAAAACCCGACAGCACCGCCCACCCCTACGCCCACCCCACCCCCACCCTCCCACCCCCCGCAGCCACCGCCCGCTTCCCCGACGTCCCACCGGCCCCGCCGACTCGACCGGCTCCGTCAACCCCACCGGCTCCGCCGACCGAGCCGGCCCCACCGGCTCCGCCAATTCCGCCGGCTCCGCCAACCATCCCCACCCCCCACCCCACCGACGGAATCGTCGAAACCACCGACCCCCTCCCACCCCCACCACCTCCCCCCACCCCGACCCGCCCCCACATCACCCTCGCCACCCCCCAAACCTTCGACACCCGCACCACCCACCCCCCTCACCCTCACCCTCACCCTCACCTCCACCCCTTCGGCGACCGCATACGCACAAGGGCCGCCGCAGCGGCGGCCTGCCTCGTGCTGGGCATCGGCCTCCTCGGCGGCGCGGCCACCGGCAGCTGGCTCACCGGCGGCGACCCGTCCGACGACGACGCCCGCACCACCTACACCGCCGCCGCCGACCTCTGGCACACCCTCCCCGTCGACCGCCTCTTCCCTCCTATCGTCGACGGCGACGGCGCCGGCCCCGGCGGCTCCGACCGCACCTGGACCCGCGTCGCCGTAGCACCCGACACCACCTGTGCCCACGCCTTCGACCCGCTGCTGCGCAAGGCCCTCGCCCCCGTCGGCTGCCTCCGGCTCCTGCGCGCCACGTACACCGACGCCACCCGCAGCCATGTCACCACCGTCGGCCTGCTGTTCACCCGCGCCGACGCCACCGCCATGACCGCCCTGAAGGCCCGCTTCGCCAAGCAGGGCCTGGACCGCCGCGCCGACCTGATGCCCCGCCCGTACGCCGCGAAGGACACCGTCGCCGCGGGCTTCGGCGACGCCCAGCGCGCCTCGTGGACCCTGTCCGTGCTCACGGACGCCCCGGTCGTCGTCTACGCCGTCTCCGGCTTCGCCGACGGACGTACGGTCACGGACCCCGAACCCGCCGCGGAGGCCATGGAGTCCGGCGCCACCACCGCGCCCGCCCAGGCCGGCCTCGGCCACGAGGCGAAGGGCCTCGCCGACCGCGTCGAACGCAAGCTGCGCACGGCGGTCGCCTCCGCCACGGAGGAACCGTCATGACGACCCGCACCCGCACCCCTCACTCCGGCACCCCTCACTCCCGCACCCCCCGCCCGCGCCGTACCCGCCGCCGAGCCGCCCGCCTCCTCACCCCCCTCCTCGCCGCCGCCTTCGTCGCCCTCACCCCCGCCGGCACCGCCCACGCCGACGGCATCCGCGCCCAGCAGTGGGCCCTGGACGCGATGCACACCAGCGAGGCGTGGGCGACCACCAAGGGCAAGGGCGTCACCGTCGCCGTCCTCGACACCGGCGTCGACGACCAGCACCCCGACCTGGCCGGCAACGTCCTGACCGGCAAGGACATGATCGGCTTCGGCGCCGGCCGCGGCGACCGCCCCTGGGCCCGGCACGGCACCGCCATGGCGGGCATCATCGCCGGTCACGGACACGGCGCCGGCGACACCGACGGCGTCCTCGGCATCGCCCCGGAGGCCAGGATCCTCCCCGTCCGCGTCATCCTGGAGGAGGGCGACCCGGCCCGCGCCAAGGCCCGCGACACCCGGGGCAACGCCCTGGCCGAGGGGATCCGCTGGGCCGCCGACCACGGCGCCGACGTCATCAACCTCTCCCTCGGAGACGACTCCGAGTCCGCCCACCCCGAACCCGCCGAGGACGAGGCCGTCCAGTACGCGCTGAAGCGGGGCTCCGTCGTCGTCGCCTCCGCGGGCAACGGCGGCGAGAAGGGCGACCACATCTCCTACCCGGCCGCCTACCCGGGCGTGATCGCCGCGACCGCCGTCGACCGCTACGGCACCCGCGCCGCCTTCTCCACCCGGCACTGGTACGCCACCGTCGCCGCGCCCGGCGTGGACGTCGTCATCGCCGACCCGGACCGCCAGTACTACGAGGGCTGGGGCACGAGCGCCGCCTCCGCGTTCGTCTCGGGTGCGGCCGCCCTGGTCAAGGCCGTCCACCCGGACCTCACCCCGGCCCAGGTCAAACAGCTCCTGGAGGACACCGCCCGCAACGCCCCCACCGGTGGCCGCGACGACGCCCGCGGCTTCGGCCTCGTCGACCCCGCGGCGGCCCTGAAGGCGGCGGCCCGGATGGAACCACGGCAGCCGCACGCCGCCACCTACCCCGAGAAGTACTTCGGCCCCGGCCCCGACGGCACGGACGACGACGGGGGCTCCACCGGCTGGGCGGGCCCTCTCGCGGGAGGCCTCGGCGCGGTCCTGCTGGTGGCGGCCGTGGTCCTGTGGCGCACCCGGCACCCGTCGGACGGCCCGGTCTGACCGGGTCCCCTACGCGGCCCCGGCGAGCACCCCGACCGCCGCGCGGGCCGCGGCCTCCACCACCGCGATCCCCTTGGCCTGCGTGGTGTGCCCCTCGGACAGCACGGCCACCAGACAGTGGTCCCCGCCGGCCGCCGTGATCCGCCCGACGCTGTTGACGTCCCACAGTCCCGTGGTGCTCCGCGCCAGCCATCCGTTCTTCAGGGCGTACGCCGCCGACGCCGAACCGGCCGCCGCGGACACCCCCCAGCTCTGGTCCGTCTCGACGTTGCCCATCAGCCCCTGGAGATACGACCGCGAGGCCTCGTTCAGGAGCGGGTCACCGGCCGCCGTGCCCTCGCCGAACACCTGCTGGAGCAGGAGCAGTTGATCGGCCGAGGTGGTCTGTGTCAGCCCCCACAGCGGTCCGTCGCCGCCCTGTGTGGCCGTCAGCCCGAACCGCTTGTTGGCCGCGTCGAGACCGTCCGCCCGCCCGATCGTGTCCCACAGCGCGGAGGCGGAGGCGTTGTCGCTGTTCTCGATCATCGCGGTGGCGTACGTCTTCTCCCGCGCGGTCAGCGACCGGTCGGCGTCCTGCGCCTGGAGGAGCAGCGCCGCGAGGATGTCGACCTTGACGATGCTCGCCGTGTCGAACGCCGCGTCGCCGTACTCGGCGTGCTCACCGGAGTCCACGTCGAGCACGGCCACTGAAACCCGCACCCCGTCCGGCAGGGCGATCCCCTTCATCGCCGCGGCCAGCGCCTCGCCCCGGTCCACCGACGCATCCGTCGCAGGTTCCACCGAAGCCTCCCCACTCCCCGAAGCCGAAGCCGCGTCCGGACCCGCGTCGGACGCCGACGCCGAGGGCGACGATACGGCGTGCCCGCCACCGTCCGCCTGCCCCCGCACGTACACCGTGCCCGCGGCCGTGGCACCCGCGACGGCGGCGGTCACGAGGAGCGTGACGAGCAGGGGACGGCGCCGGGAGGGGCGGGCGCGGCGGCGGGACGCTCTTCGGGACTCCATGCCCGCGATGCTCGGAGCACCCGCTGTGCGCCCCGTGGGACGCGCATGAGACAGGGATCAGGGAACCCTGAGAAAACCGTGAACGCCCGGACCGCCGGGCCCGCCCGGACCGCCGGGCCCGCCCGGGCCCGTACGGGCCCGGGCCGCCCGCCCCCGATAGGGTCGGTGACCGTGGCGAACAAGAACATCCCCGACCCCGGCTTCTCCGACGACGACGGCACCGCCGATCCCGCGCTGAGCGCCGCGCTCGCCGCCTGGGCGGAGGACCGTTCCGCGCACGGGCCCGTCCTGGCGGCGCTCAAGGGCGCCCGGCTCCTCGTGCCCGTCGTCGCCGTACTCGGAGAGGTGGAAGAGGACGAGAACGGGCTGCGCCGGGAGAAGACGAGCGACATGGCCGTGCCCACGCTGAAGGCCGGCGGGCGCACCGCGCTGCCCGCGTTCACCTCCACCGAGTCGCTCGCCCGCTGGGACCCGGCCGCCCGCCCCGTCGCCGTACCCCTGCACCAGGCGCTGCAGGCCGCGGCGCACGAGAAGGCGGACACGATCGTGCTCGACCTGTCGGGGCCGGTGCCCTACGAGCTGACCGGCCCGGCGCTCCGCGCGCTCGCCGAGGGGCGTACGACGACCGATCCGCTGGCCGATCCCGCCGTACGGGAGGCCGTGCGGGCCGCCGTCGCCGCCGAGCCCGCGGTGCTCGGCGCCTATCTGGGCCCCGGCCGGGCCGACGGCACGCTGGCGCTCGTCCTGGACCCGGAAGGGGCTCCGGAGGACGCCGCCCGCGCGGTCGCCGGCCGTCTCGCGGCCGACGAGACGCTGCGCGCCCGTCTGGTGCGCGGACTGGATCTGGCCCTGCTCCCGGCGGGCACGAACCCGCCGGGCGAGGCGCTGTACGTCAAGCGGTAAGGCCGTACGCCAAGCGGTGAGGAGGGGGAGGGGCGCTCAGCCGAAGACCGGGCCCGTGTACTTCTCGCCCGGGCCCTGGCCCGGCTCGTCCGGGACGAGCGACGCCTCGCGGAACGCGAGCTGGAGCGACTTCAGGCCGTCCCGCAGCGGGGCGGCGTGGAAGGAGCTGATCTCGGTCGCGCCGGCGTCCAGCAGCCCGGCGAGGGCGGTCACCAGCTTGCGGGCCTCGTCCAGGTCCTTGTACTTGTCGCCCTCCTCGGTCAGCCCGAGCTTGACGGCGGCGGCACTCATCAGGTTGACCGCGACGGTCACGATCACCTCGACCGCCGGGACCTCGGCGATGTCACGGGTCATGTCGTCGAAGCCGGGCGTGCCGGGGCCGTCCGAGGGAGAGGTGTCACTCATGGAGAACACGATAGGGCCCGCCGTCCACCTCCTTGACACCGGAGCCGGGGACACCGGATTAGCGCGTGCCTCCGCCGGCTGCTAACCTTGTGTGACGACCGGCCGAACACTTATGTGTCCGGCCCACAAGTGGAGGCTCCGATCTCCCACCCGACCGCCCTCCGGGACGGCGGGTCACCGGTCAGACGACGGTCATCGCTCCGTACTTCCCCGTACGGACGGTGCGGTCGTCCGAAAGCGCGCCCCGCGGTCGACCCGCGGCGGTGCTCCGGCACTTCGGAGTCCCGCCTGTGTCCCGTCCGGGGCATTTTTGATGCGCCGCGATGGTTGGTCCCCATGTCACCCAGACGAAACACGGCTGTCCGCCAGACCGCCGTGTGGTGCTAACCGAGGAGGATCCATCAGCGCCGAGCCCCGCATCAACGACCGGATTCGCGTTCCCGAGGTGCGACTTGTCGGTCCCAGCGGCGAGCAGGTCGGGATTGTCCCGCTTGCCAAGGCCCTGGAGCTTGCGCAGGAGTACGACCTGGACCTGGTCGAGGTCGCGGCGAACGCCCGTCCGCCCGTGTGCAAGCTCATGGACTACGGGAAGTTCAAGTACGAGTCGGCCATGAAGGCCCGTGAGGCGCGCAAGAACCAGGCGCACACGGTCATCAAGGAGATGAAGCTCCGGCCGAAGATCGACCCGCACGACTACGACACCAAGAAGGGTCACGTCGTCCGGTTCCTCAAGCAGGGCGACAAGGTCAAGATCACGATCATGTTCCGTGGTCGCGAGCAGTCCCGGCCGGAGCTCGGCTACCGGCTGCTGCAGCGGCTCGCGGAGGATGTCCAGGACCTCGGTTTCGTGGAGTCGAACCCGAAGCAGGACGGCCGGAACATGATCATGGTTCTCGGTCCGCACAAGAAGAAGACCGAGGCGATGGCCGAGGCCCGCCAGGCGCAGGAAGCCCGCAAGGCGGAGGCGAAGGCCCACCCCGGCCGCTCGCAGAACGCCGCGGACGCCGACCACGACGTCGATGTCGACGACGGGGCCGAGGTCCCTGCCGAGGCTCCGGCCGAGGCGTGATCCCGGGGGCGCGCGCCTCCAGGACGTAACCGATACAAGAGCGACGTTCCACCGTGCCCGGTTCCCGGAACCGGGCACCGGAACGCCACCGACGAGGAGAGAACGGCGCTATGCCGAAGAACAAGTCGCACAGCGGTGCCAGCAAGCGCTTCAAGATCACCGGCTCCGGCAAGGTGCTCCGTGAGCGCGCCGGCAAGCGCCACCTGCTCGAGCACAAGTCGTCCCGCGTGACGCGTCGCCTCACCGGCAACGCCGAGATGGCCCCGGGCGACGCCGCGAAGATCAAGAAGCTTCTCGGCAAGTGACGTACGGGCGCCACTGAGCGCCGTACGCCAAGACCGGGTCCCAGTCGTTTTCGGGCCGCGTGAGGACAGACCGCGGCCCCGCTACAAGGAGTCAATCAAGTGGCACGCGTCAAGCGGGCAGTCAACGCCCACAAGAAGCGCCGGGCGATCCTCGAGCAGGCCTCCGGCTACCGCGGGCAGCGTTCGCGCCTGTACCGCAAGGCCAAGGAGCAGGTCACCCACTCGCTGGTCTACAACTACAACGACCGCAAGAAGCGCAAGGGCGACTTCCGGCAGCTGTGGATCCAGCGGATCAACGCCGCTGCCCGCGCCAACGGGATGACGTACAACCGGTTCATCCAGGGGCTGAAGGCCGCGAACGTCGAGGTCGACCGGAAGATCCTGGCGGAGCTCGCGGTGAACGACGCGAACGCGTTCGCCGCGCTGGTCGAGGTTGCGCAGAAGGCGCTGCCGTCGGACGTCAACGCGCCGAAGGCCGCGTGACGTTGCGGCGGCGCTGAGCCGTCGCCGGATCGGACCCGCAGGCCCTCAACGGGCTGCGGGTCCGACTGCGTCGGGGCGGTGGTGGTGCCGAGTGCGTTTTTCGCCCCCGCCGCCCCTACCCTTCCCATCCCTTCAAGGGGCTCCGCCCCTTGGACCCCGGGGGTGCGTTCTCGGCTGACCGCCGGTGGGGCTTCTCGCGCAGTTCCCCGCGCCCCTTACGGGGCACGGTGAGTGCTCGCGCTCGCCGCGGCGGAGCCGCGCAGACCACACAGCCCCGCGCCCCTGCTGCCCGCATGTGGGGGTGCCCGTCCAACGAGCCTGAAGGTAGTCCATGCTCATCTCTCCCCGTTCACCCCGTGTCGGCGCCGCCCGGCGGCTCGGGCGGCGGAATTTCCGGGGGAAGGAGCGGCTGTTCCTCGCGGAGGGGCCGCAGGCCGTGCGGGAGGCGGCCGCGCACCGGGGCCCGGACGGTGCGGCCGGCCTCGTGGAGCTGTTCGTGACACCCGACGCCGCCGACCGGTACGCGGACATCGTGGGGGAATCCCGCGACGCCGGCGCACGCGTGCACCTCGCCGGTGACGACGTCATCGCCGACATCTCCACCACCGTCACCCCGCAGGGCCTCGTCGGGGTGTGCCGGTTCCTCGACACGCCGTTCGAGGAGATCCTCGCCGCCCGGCCCCGCCTCGTCGCCGTCCTCGCCCACGTCCGCGACCCCGGCAACGCCGGCACCGTACTGCGCTGCGCGGACGCCGCCGGCGCGGACGCGGTGGTCCTCACCGACGCCTCCGTCGACCTGTACAACCCCAAGGCCGTGCGCGCCTCCGTCGGCTCGCTGTTCCATCTGCCGGTCGCCGTCGGCGTCACCGTCGAGCGGGCCGTGGGCGGGCTGCGGGAGGCCGGGGTGCGCGTCCTCGCCGCCGACGGCGCCGGGGCCGACGACCTCGACGACGAGCTCGACAAGGGCACCATGGGCACCCCCACCGCCTGGGTGTTCGGCAACGAGGCCTGGGGGCTGCCCGAGGAGACCCGCGCCCTCGCGGACGCCGTCGTACGCGTCCCGATCCACGGAAGGGCCGAAAGTCTGAACCTGGCGACCGCCGCGGCCGTATGTCTCTACGCGTCCGCGCGTGCACAGCGCGCCGCCGGAGGGTGCCGGTCCGTCACCGACGGCCAGTAGGGTGACCAGGGTTCGGGGCCCACGCCGGAAGAGAGGTGGGGTGCGGGGATGAGTGTCGGCACGAGCAGGGAACCGGGGGCCGGGGCCGGAGCCGGGTCCGGGGACCTGCGGGGTGGCCGGGACGGCCGGGGCGGCCACGCAGGTGATCCCGACGCGGACCCGGCCGGGTCCCGCGCCGACGCCGGTATCGACCCCGACGACCTCCCCGACGGACTCGTCGTCGCCGACGAGCGCGGCCGCGTCGTCCGCTTCAACGCCGCCGCCGAGCGCGTCACCGCCCGCCGTGCCGCCGACGTCCTCGGCCGCCCCCTCGCCGAGGCCCTGCCGCTGGAGGACCTGGAGGGCCGCCGCTGGTGGCAGCTGACCGACCCCTATGGCGGCCTCGCCACCCGCACCCGCCAGCCGGAGCGCAACCTGCTGCTGCCCGGCGGCCGCGAGGTCCTGGTCTCCGCCCGCTACGTGCGCACCGAGCCCACCGGACCCGTCCGCCGGGTCGTCGTCTGCCTGCGCGACACCGAGGCCCGCCGCCGCACCGAGCGCAGTCACGCCGAACTGATCGCCACCGTCGCCCACGAGCTGCGCTCCCCGCTGACCAGCGTCAAGGGGTTCACCGCGACCCTGCTCGCCAAGTGGGAGCGGTTCACCGACGACCAGAAACGGCTGATGCTGGAGACCGTCGACGCCGACGCCGACCGGGTCACCCGGCTCATCGCCGAACTCCTCGACATCTCCCGCATAGACTCCGGGCGCCTCGAAGTGCGCCGTCAGCCCGTCGACATCGGTGCCGCCGTCGGCCGGCACATCCAGGCCTACGTCGCCGCGGGACAGCCCGCCGACCGGTTCCTGCTCCGGCTCGAACACCCGCTGCCCGCGCTGTGGGCCGACCCCGACAAGATCGACCAGGTGCTCAGCAACCTGCTGGAAAATGCCGTGCGCCACGGCGAGGGAACCGTCACCATCGAGATCACGCCCTCGGCGTCCCCCCGCGAAGGGGAGGAGGCCGGCACGTCGGTCACCGTGAGCGACGAGGGCACCGGCATCCCGGAGGAGTCCATGAACCGCGTCTTCACCCGCTTCTGGCGGGGCAGCAAGCGCGGCGGCACGGGCCTCGGGCTGTACATCGTCAAGGGCATCGTCGAGGCCCACGGCGGCGTCATCACGGTCGGCCGCGCCCCCGGCGGCGGCGCGCGGTTCCGATTTACGCTGCCCGTGGCGCTCCCGGCCTACCTCACCTGAGAGCGGGCCCCGACCCACGGGCGCATCCGCACACCTCACCCCCGTTAGACTCGGCCTTTGGCACCTTTGCGTCCCGAAGTCGGTGACGATCCCAGCTCGGATCGGTGACGGGGACCTTCAGCCAGCCAACCGGAAGCACGGGAAGAGATGTCGGCACCCAATAAGTCGTACGACCCTGTCGAGGTCGAGGCGTTGAAACCGGAACAGATCGAGCGCATGCGGGACGAGGCGCTCGCCGCCTTCGCCGCCGCGGACTCCCTCGACGCGCTCCACGAGGCCAAGGTCGCCCACACCGGCCCCGCCTCCCCGCTGGCCCTCGCCAACCGCGAGATCGGCGCCCTGCCCCCGCACGCCAAGGCGGACGCCGGCAAGCGCGTCGGCATGGCCCGCGGCGCGGTGAACAAGGCCCTGGCCGGCCGGCAGACCGAACTGGAGGCCGAGCGGGACGCCCGCGTGCTGGTCGAGGAGGCCGTCGACGTCACGCTGCCGTACGACCGCGTCCCGGCCGGTGCCCGGCATCCGCTGACCACGATGATGGAGCGCGTCGCCGACGTCTTCGTCTCCATGGGCTACGAGATCGCCGAGGGCCCCGAGGCCGAGGCCGAGTGGTTCAACTTCGACGCCCTCAACATCGCGCCGAACCACCCCGCCCGCACCATGCAGGACACCTTCTTCGTCGAGGGCGGCAAGGGCGAGGACAGCGGCGTCGTCCTGCGCACCCACACCTCGCCGGTGCAGGCCCGCAGCATGCTCGACCGCGAGCCCCCGGTCTACGTCGTCTGCCCCGGCCGCGTCTACCGCACCGACGAGCTGGACGCCACGCACACCCCGGTCTTCCACCAGATCGAGCTGCTCGCCATCGACGAGGGCCTCACCATGGCCGACCTCAAGGGCACCCTCGACCACATGGTCCAGTCGCTGTTCGGCCCGGAGATGAAGACCCGGCTGCGTCCGAACTACTTCCCCTTCACCGAGCCGAGCGCCGAGATGGACATGCTCTGCTACGTGTGCAAGGGCGCCTCCGTCGGCAACCCCGACCGGCCCTGCCGCACCTGCTCCTCCGAGGGCTGGATCGAACTCGGCGGCTGCGGCATGGTCAACCCCCGGGTGCTCACCGCCTGCGGCGTCGACCCGGAAAAGTACAGCGGCTTCGCCTTCGGGTTCGGCATCGAGCGGATGCTGATGTTCCGCCACAACGTCGAAGACATGCGAGACATGGTCGAGGGTGACGTCCGGTTCACCCGGCCGTTCGGGATGGAGATCTGATGCGGGTCCCGCTTTCCTGGCTGCGGGAGTACGTCGACCTGCCGGCCACCGAGACCGGCCGCGACGTGCAGGCCAGGCTCATTTCGGCCGGCCTCGAGGTCGAGACCGTCGAACAGCTCGGCGACGGCCTCAAAGGCCCCCTCGTCGTCGGACAGGTGCTGACCATCGAGGAGCTGGAGGGCTTCAAGAAGCCGATCCGCTTCTGCACGGTCGACGTCGGGCAGGCCAACGGCACCGGCGAGCCGCAGGAGATCGTCTGCGGTGCCCGCAACTTCGCCGTCGGCGACAAGGTCGTCGTGGTGCTGCCCGGCGCCGAGCTGCCCGGCGGCTTCGCGATCTCCGCGCGCAAGACCTACGGCAAGACCTCCCACGGCATGATCTGCTCCTCCGACGAGCTGGGCATGGGCGACGACGGCACGCACGGCATCATCGTGCTGCCGCCCGAGTACGAGGTCGGCACCGACGCCATCGAGCTGCTCCAGCTCGTCGACGAGGTCCTCGACATCGCCGTCACCCCCGACCGCGGCTACTGCCTGTCGATGCGCGGCGTCGCCCGCGAGACCGCCATCGCCTACGGCCTCCCGCTGCTCGACCCGGCGCTGCTCGACGTGCCCGCGCCGAACGCCTTCGGCCACCCGGTCAAGGTCGCCGACCCGTTCGGCTGCGACCGCTTCACCGCCCGCACGGTGACCGGACTCGACCCCGAGGCGCGCTCCCCGATCTGGCTCACCCGGCGGCTGCAGAAGGCGGGCATGCGCCCGATCTCCCTCGCCGTCGACATCACCAACTACGTGATGCTGGAGCTCGGCCAGCCGCTGCACGCCTACGACCGCTCCCGCGTCCAGGGCACCATCGGCGTGCGCCGGGCCGAGCAGGGCGAGCGGCTCACCACCCTCGACGGCGTCACCCGGAAGCTGTCCACCGACGACCTGGTCATCACCGACGACCGCGGTCCGATCGGCCTGGCCGGTGTCATGGGCGGCGCCAACAGCGAGATCGACGACACCGAGGGCACCACCACCGAGGTCGTCGTGGAGGCCGCGCACTTCGACGCCGTCTCCGTCGCGCGCACCGCGCGCCGGCACAAGCTGTCCTCCGAGGCCTCCCGCCGCTTCGAGCGCGGCGTCGACCCGGAGGCGGCCTCCGCCGCCGCCCAGCGCACCGTCGACCTGCTGGTGCTGCTCGCCGGCGGCACCGCCGAGGCCGGCGTCACCGAGATCATCGCGCCCTCCGCGCCGCACACGATCACCATCCCGGCCGACCACCCGGACAAGGTGGCGGGCGTGACGTACGGCCGCGAGACCGTCGTCCGCAGGCTGCAGCAGATCGGGTGTGACGTGTACGGGCAGGACGAACTGCTCGTCACCGTGCCGTCCTGGCGGCCCGACCTCACCGACCCCAACGATCTGGCGGAGGAGGTCATCCGCCTGGAGGGCTACGAGAACCTGCCCTCCACGCTGCCCCGGCCGCTGCCCGGCCACGGGCTGACCGAGCGGCAGCGGCTGCACCGACGGGTCGGCCGCGCGCTCGCCGGGGCCGGCTACGTCGAGGCGCTGAACTACCCGTTCCTCGGCCAGGCCGCCCTCGACCAGCTCGGCCTGGACGCCGACGACCCGCGCCGGACGCTGGTCACGCTGGTCAACCCGCTCTCCGACGAGGAGCCCGCGCTCCGTACGACGCTGCTGCCGGGCCTGCTCGGCGCGCTGCGCCGCAACGACGGGCGCGGCAGCCACGACCTCGCGCTGTTCGAGACCGGCCTGGTCTTCCGGCCCACCGGCGAGGAGCGGATCCCGGCCCGGCTGCCCGTCGACCGCCGGCCCTCCGAGGCCGACCTGGCCGCGCTCGACGCGGCACTGCCGCGCCAGCCGCGCCGGGCCGCGGTCGTCCTGGCGGGCGCCCGCGAGCAGGCCGGCTGGTGGGGCAAGGGACGCCCGTCCGACTGGGCCGACGCGCTCCAGGCGGCGCGGGTCGTGGCCGGGGAGTACGGCGTGGAGCTGACGGTCCGTGCCGAGCAGCACGCGCCCTGGCACCCCGGGCGGTGCGCGGGGCTCTACGCGGTGGTCGACGGCGCGGAGACGCTCGTCGGGCACGCCGGTGAGCTGCACCCGCGGGTCGTCAAGGCGATGCACCTGCCGGAGCGGACGTGCGCGGCGGAGGTCGAGCTCGACGTGCTGGAGCGGGCGGGGGAGGGCGTCCTCGGGGCGCCCCGCATCTCGACGTTCCCCGTCGCGACACAGGATGTCGCCCTCGTCGTCGACAAGGCGGTCCCCGCGGCCGACGTCGAGGCCGCGCTGCGCGAGGGTGCCGGTGAACTCCTCGAGTCCGTCCGGCTGTTCGACGTCTACGAGAACGCGGAGCAGCTGGGGGAGGGGCGCAAGTCGCTGGCGTACGCGTTGCGCTTCCGCGCGGGGGACCGGACGCTCACGGTCGACGAGGCGTCGGCGGCGCGCGACGCGGCGGTCGCCCTCGCGGGCGAGCGGACGGGCGCGGCACTGCGGGGCTGACGCCTCGCCCCCCTGAGGGGCGCGCAGGCCCCCGGCGTATCGGTGCGAACCGGTACGCCGGGGGCGGGCCGCCGTCTGGTGCGAGGGGGAGCCGGCGGCCCGGCCGCCTCTTGCGAGGCACCCCAGTCAACCGGCCCCCCACCCCCCGCGGCAGCGAACGCACGCCCCGGATGCGCGCACTCCGTTCACACCCCGTGTGAACCGGTCCGCACTACCCTGTGCGCACCGAGGGACCGGGGGCACCCATGCAGCCCAACACTCTGCTCGACGCGATCCTCGACGAGGCGGGCGTCTCGCACGCCGGCCTCGCCGCCCACGTCAACCAGGCCGGCCGCGCCCGCGGCCTGGCCCTGCGGTACGAACACACCGCCGTCGCCCGGTGGTTGAAGGGGCAGCGCCCGCGCGGCCAGGTCCCCGACCTGATCTGCGAGGTGCTCGCCGCCCGGCTGCACCGCCCGGTGACGCTGGACGACATCGGGCTCGGCCTCCCCGGCGGACCCGGCGACCAGGCCGCCCCGCACCCGGCCGGTCACTCCACCCTCTCCGGCTTCGTCGAGCGGGCCACCGCCCTGTGGCGCTCCGACGAGCAGCAGCGCCCGCACGTCCTGGGCGCCCCCGCCGTCACCGGCACGCCCGCCGTGATGCCGGTGTGGGAGTGGGAGAACCCGCCCGAGGACACCGACGTCTCGCGCGGCGGCCGGCACCACGTCAGCCTCGCCGACATCGAACTGCTGCGCACCGCCCGGGGCCACTACGAGCAGATGTACCGCAAGGCCGGCGGTGTCGCGACCCGCGCCCGCATCGTCGGCTTCCTCAACGCGGAGGCGGCCCCGTTGCTGCGCGGCGGCTACACCGACGCCACCGGGCGCCAACTGCACCGCGCCACCGGCGGGCTGGTGGCGATCGCCGGGATCTGCGCGTACGACTCCGACGCCCACGGGCTGGCCCAGCGCTACTTCCACCAGGCGCTGCGGCTGGCGAAGGCGAGCGGGGACCGGGGGCTGGGCGCGTACGTGATCGCGCTGCTCGTCAACCAGTCGCTGTTCCTGCGGGAGTACCGGCAGGCCGTCGCCTTCGCCGAGGCCGCGCTGCGCGCCGCGGGGAAGACGATCACCCCCGCGCTCGCCTCCGACCTGTACGCGATGCAGGCCAAGGCGTACGCGCACCTCGGCGACGGCAGCGGCGCGCTGTCCTGCATCCGGCGGGCCGAGGCGGCCGCCGAGCACATCCGGCGCGGCCGGGAACCGGACGAGACCGGGTACGTCCAGCCCGGTCTGGTCAACGTCCAGGTGGCGGAGGCGCTGCTGAGCCTCGGCGACCTCACGGCGGCCGGGCGGCACGCGGCCGCGGCGGTCGGCACCCCGGCGCACGACCGCGGCCGGGTGCACCGGCTGGCCATGCTGAGCCATATCGAGCTGCGCCGCGGCAACGCCGACAAGGCGGCCGCGACGGCCGTGGAGATGACGGAGGCCGCGCGCGGCATGGAGTCCCAGCGGCTGCGCGACCGGCTCCGCGCGGTCCGTGAGCATCTGGTCCGCAGCGGCTGCGCGGGCACGGCCGAGGCCGCCGCCCTCATCGACGGCGCCCTGCGCGTACCGCTGTAGTTCCACTGCGGCTGCGATATTGCCACCTACTCGAACGAAAGGTGGCAGAACCGTGCAGTGGACGAAAGAGAACGAACAAACTGTGTATGAAAACCGCTGGTTCCGCGTCAACCTGGCGGACGTCGTCCTCCCGGACGGCCGGCACCTGGACCACTTCCTCATCCGGCTGCGGCCCGTCGCCGTGGCCACGGTGGTCAACGAGGCGAACGAGGTGCTGCTGCTGTGGCGGCACCGTTTCATCACCGACAGCTGGGGGTGGGAGCTCGCGGCGGGGGTCGTCGAGGACGGCGAGGACATCGCCGCGGCCGCCGCCCGGGAACTGGAGGAGGAGACCGGCTGGCGGCCGGGACCGCTGCGGCACCTGATGAGCGTCGAGCCGTCCAACGGGCTCACCGACGCCCGCCACCACGTCTACTGGACGGACGAGGGCGCCTACACGGGCCATCCCGTGGACGACTTCGAGTCCGACCGCAGGGAGTGGGTGCCCCTCAAGCTCGTCCCCGACCTGGTCGCCCGCGGCGAGGTCCCGGCCGCCAACATGGCGGCCGCGTTACTGCTCCTGCATCACCTCCGGCTCGGTCAGGACACGCGGCCCTGAGGACATCGCCACCGGTCAGTGGCCCAGCGCCTGCCAGACCGCGACGACGAGCGCGCCCAGGGCGGTCAGGACGGCGAGCGAGGGCAGTGGCCAGCGCGCGTGTTCCAGCGCGGCGAGCCGCGTGCTCAGCTCGTCGACGTCCTTGGCGGTCTGCTCGGTCCGGTGCGTGAGCAGGGCCAGTCCGCCCTCGACGCGGGCGTGCGCCACGTCCAGCCGGCGGCGCAGCTCCGCCACGTCGGGATGGATGACCGGATGATCTGGGTCGGCGGTCACGGGTCCGCTCCTTTCCTGGTCGACCCGTTCGTTGCATGTGCATGAGGAGTGAACTCCTCCGTCCGACCGCTGAGGAGAGTGTGCGACTGGCATATGCGAACCCGCCCCGCACACACCGTGTGAACGCCACGGACCCGGCACTCTCCGGGGAGGAAGTGCCGGGTCCGTGGGAAGGGAGGTCAGGCGTACGTGTAGAACCCCGAGCCGGTCTTGCGGCCCAGGCGGCCCGCGTCGACCATGCGCTGGAGCAGCGGGGGAGCGGCGTACAGGGGCTCCTTGTACTCCTGGTACATGCTGTCGGCCACCGAGGCGACCGTGTCCAGGCCGATCAGGTCGGACAGTTTCAGCGGGCCCATCGGGTGGGCGCAGCCCATCTCCATGCCGTTGTCGATGTCCTCACGGCTGGCGATGCCCGACTCGAACATCCGGATCGCGGAGAGCAGATACGGGATCAGCAGCGCGTTCACCACGAAGCCGGAGCGGTCCTGGGCCCGGATCGCGTGCTTGCCGAGGACCTTCTCGGCGAAGAGCTGGGCGCGGCCGAGCGTGCCCTCGGAGGTGGTGAGCGCGGGGATCAGCTCGACGAGCTTCTGCACCGGGGCCGGGTTGAAGAAGTGGATGCCGATCACATGGTCGGGGCGCGAGGTGGCGACCGCCAGCTTCACCAGCGGGATCGAGGAGGTGTTGGAGGCGAGGATCGCGTCGGGGCGGGTCACCACCTGGTCGAGCACCTGGAAGATCTCCGTCTTCACCTGCTCGTTCTCGACGACCGCCTCGATCACCAGGTCGCGGTCGGCGAACTCGCCCAGATCGGTGGTGAAGCTCAGCCGCGCCTGCGTCGACTCCAGCTCCTCCGCACTGATCTTGCCGCGCTCGGCCGCCTTGGTCAGCGAGTTGTACAGCCGGGTTCGGCCGATCTCCAGGGCCTCGCCGGTGGTCTCGGCGACCCGCACCTCCAGGCCTGCCCGGGCGCACACCTCCGCGATACCGGCACCCATCTGGCCGCAGCCCACCACTCCGACGCGTTCGATGTCGGTCACATCGTCCCCTTTGTTCCTCTTCGTTGCGCTGCGGCCCGCGAGCCCCCGGTGCGGCGTCCGTGGTCCGTCGCCTGCTCCGATCGTGCACGTTACCCCGAAGTACTGATGATCGATCGCCCGGGTCGGGCATGCTGGTGCGCCGGGCGACCCGCGACCGGGCGGGTCCGCGGAGTGTGGAGTGTGCGATGGGACGGTTGTCACGGCGGGCGTTCGCCATGGCCGCGCTGACGTCACTGGTGGTCGCGGGCGACGCGGCGGCCATCGACCGGGCCGGCGACGGCCGGGGCAGGCGCGGCGGGACCAATCGGATGCGCGGCATGTGGCTCGCGACCGTTTCCAACCGCGACTACCCCACCCGGCCCGGACTGACCGCGGCCCAGCAGCGGGCCGAACTCCTGACGCACCTGGACATCGCCGCCGAGCGGAAACTGAACGCCGTCTTCTTCCAGATCCGCCCCACCGCCGACGCGCTGTGGCCCTCGCCGTACGAACCCTGGTCGGAGTATCTGACCGGCACGCAGGGCCAGGACCCCGGCTGGGACCCGCTGGGCACGGCCGTGCAGGAGGCCCACGCCCGCGGGCTCGAACTGCACGCCTGGTGCAACCCGTACCGCGTCGCCAACCACACCGACCCGAGCCGGCTGGTGGCGAGCCACCCCGCCCGCCGCCACCCCGACTGGGTCGTGCCCTACGGCGGCAAGCTCTACTACAACCCCGGGCTGCCCGAGGTCCGGGCCTTCGTCCAGGACGCCATGCTCGACGCGGTGCGCCGCTACCGGGTCGACGGCGTCCACTTCGACGACTACTTCTACCCGTACCCGGTGGCCGGCCAGACCTTCGACGACGACACGGCGTACGCGGCGCACGGCGACGGCTTCCCCGACCGGGCCGCCTGGCGCCGCGACAACATCGACAAGCTGATCCTCGAGACCGCCGCCCGCATCCGCAAGGTGCGGCCCGCCGCGCGCTTCGGCATCAGCCCCTTCGGCGTCTGGCGCAACGACGCCACGGATCCGCGCGGCTCGGCCACGCGGGCGGGTGTGCAGACGTACGACGACCTGTACGCGGACACGCGGAAATGGGTGCGCGAGGGGTGGATCGACTACCTCTGCCCGCAGGTCTACTGGAACATCGGCTTCCCGGCGGCCGACTACGCGGAACTGGTGCCGTGGTGGTCGGCGGTGGCCAAGGGCACGGGCGTGGAGCTGTACATCGGCGAGGCCCTGTACAAGGCGGGCGACCCCGCCCAGCCGGAGGCCTGGCAGGACCCGGCCGAACTCTCCCGCCACCTCACGTTCGCGGCGGAGTACCCCCAGGTGACGGGCCACGTGTTCTTCTCCGCCAAGGAGGTCGGCGCGGACCCGATCGGCGCGATGACGGAAGTGGTCGAGGACCACTACGACCGGGTGGCGCGCCCGGGGCGGCGCCCGGTGCACTGAGGGGGACCGGGCGCCGCCCCGGTGGCCCCCCTCGGTGCCCCGGGCTCAGGCGCCGGCGGGCACCTTGTCGAGGAAGCCGCGGACGTCGCGGATGCGGCCCCCGCCATCCAGGACCAGGACGTCGAAGCCGATCACCACCGGCTCGGCGCCCTCGGGCCCCAGCCCCCAGCGGAACCGCAGCTGGCCGTGGTGGGCGTCGGGCTCGCCGACGGACGTGAACACGAAGCCGGGGAACTGTCCGTGCACCCCGTCGATCAGGGCGGCGAGCCCGGCATGGCCGGTCACCTCGGCCAGCGGGTCGGTGTACGTCACGTCGGGTGCCCAGTGCCCGGCGAGGAGTTTCGCCCGCTGCTCGCCCTCGGCGTTCCAGGTGGCCAGGTACGCCTCGACGACGCTCTTGGTGTCCATGGTCAATCCTCCGGATCGGTCGGTGCGTTGACGTGACCAAGAGTGGAGGCGCGGCGTGCGTCCGACCATGACCTGTGAGGTCATGGCGGACACGCCCGGCCGCTCTAGGCTGCCGGTATGACCACGGCCACGGACACCCGCGAGGTCGGCCCGCTGCTGCGCAGTTGGCGGGAACGCCGCCGCTTCAGCCAGCAGGAGCTGTCGAACCGCTCCTCGGTCTCCACCCGGCACCTCAGCCGTGTGGAGACCGGTCGCGCGCATCCGACACCGGAGATGATCCTTCACCTCGCGGACCACCTCGACGTCCCGCTGCGCGAGCGGAACCGGCTCCTGCTGGCGGGCGGGTACGCGCCCCAGTACCGGGACCGCGGCCTGGACGACGCCTCGCTCGCCCCGGTCATGGAGGGGCTGCGGGGGCTGCTCGACGCGCATCTGCCCTACCCGGCGCTGCTGCTGGACGACTACTGGGACGTCGTCGACTCCAACGCCGGCGTCGACACGCTCCTCGCGGGCTGCGCACCGGAGCTGCTCGAACCCCCGGTCAACGTGGTCCGGCTGTGTCTGCACCCCGGCGGTCTGGCGCCGCGGATCGGCAACTTCGCCGAGTGGGCCTCGCACCTGTACCACCAGCTCGCCCACCGCGCCGAACGCACCCACGACCCGCGTCACCTCGCCCTCGCCGACGAGGCCGGGCACCACCTCGCCGGTACCCGCCGGACCGCTCCGCCCGGCAGCCCCGTCCTCACCCTGGAACTCACCACGGACGAGGGCGCACCCTCGCGTTTCTTCAGCACCTCGGCCCGGCTCACCACTCCCACCGACGCCGCCCTGGAGGGCCTGCACATGGAGACCTTCCTGCCGGCCGACGCGGCCACCCGACGGCGGTTCGGCTGACCGCCCCGCTCGCCGAGAGGGCGGGGACAGCGGCGCCGGGCGTACACCGGCGCGGCGGGGCAACCGAGGTCAGGCCCGTGCCCGTTGCGTGACCGCGATGCAGACCAGCACCGCCACCGCCGTCACCGGCGCGGCCCACGTCAGCCGCTCACCCAGCAGCACCGACCACACCAGCGTCAGCAACGGCTGCGCCAGCTGCAACTGACTCGCCCGGGGGATGCCGACCGCCGCCATCCCCCGGTACCAGACCACCAGCCCCAGGAACTGCGACCCCACCGCGACCCACAGCACCCCCGCCACCCCGTGCCGGTCCCACACCACCGGTTCGTACGCCAGCGCCACCCAGGCCCCCGGCAGGGACACCGGCAGACAGAGCACCAGCGCCCACCCGATCACCTGCCACCCCGGCATCTCCCGGGCCAGCCGGCCGCCCTCGGTGTACCCGGCCGCACACACCACCAGCGCCCCGAACAGATACGCGTCCGCCCCCGTCAGCGCGCCCCCGCTCTGCCCCACCGTGAACGCGATCACCGCAGCCGCCCCCGCGCACGCGGCGACCCAGAAGGACCGTGACGGCCGGGACCCCACCCGCAGCGCCGAGAACAGCGCGGTGGTCAGCGGCAGCAGCCCGACCACCACGGCCGCGTGCGCGGTCGTCGAGGTCCGCAGCGCCAACGTGGTGAGCAGCGGGAACCCGACGACGACCCCGCAGGCCACCACCGCGATCCCGCTCCAGTGCCGGCGCGGCGGCACCGGTACCCGCAGTGCCAGCAGGCATCCGCCCGCGAGCACCGCCGCCAGCACGCTGCGCACGGCCACGAGCGACCAGGGGCCGAACGACTCCAGCCCCCAGGCCGTGGCGGGAAACGTGAGGGAGAAGGCGACGACGCCGAGCCCGGCCTGGACGGCGCCCGTCCGGGAACCCCGGGGGCCCCGGGGACCGCTCCCGGAATTCGTCCCGGACCCGGCACCGGAACGCGGCCCCGCCCCAGCACCCGGCACCACCCCGGGACCCGGCCCCGCCTCATCAACCGCTATCGCACGACCTTGAATAGCGCTACTCTCGGCTCTCATGCACGAGCGTAACAGCGTCGCCAACCTGGCCGGAACCCTCCGCGCGGAGGTGAAGCGCTACTCCACAGGAGAGAAGCTGCCGTCCAGCAGGGCCCTCGTCGAGCGGTTCCGGGTCAGCCCGGTGACCGTCTCCCGCGCGCTGGCGCAGCTCGCCGCCGAGGGCCTGGTCGTCACCCGCCCCGGCTCCGGCGCGTTCCGCGCGGACCCCCGCACGGCGCCCGCCCCGTCCGGCGACACCGCCTGGCAGGAGGTCGCGCTCAGCGCCGATCCGGCCACCGAGCACGTGCCCCGCGGCGTCGACGCCTCCGGCGTGCTCGTCTCGCTCGCCGCCCCGCCCGCCGGGGTGATCGAGTTCAACGGCGGCTATCTGCACCCCTCGCTCCAGCCGGAGCGGGCGATGGGAGCCGCGCTCGCCCGGGCCGGCCGCCGCCCGGGCGCCTGGGGCCGGCCGCCCATGGAGGGGCTGCCGGAGCTGCGTGAATGGTTCGCGCGCGGCATCGGCGGCCCGGTCACCGCCGCCGACGTGCTGGTCACCGCCGGCGGCCAGTCCGCGCTCACCACCGCGCTGCGCGCGCTCGCCCCGCCCGGCGCCCCGGTCCTGGTGGAGTCGCCCACCTACCCAGGCATGCTGGCGATCGCCCGCGCCGCCGGGCTGCGCCCGGTCCCCGTGCCGGTCGACGCCGACGGCGTCAAGCCCGCCCTGCTCGCCGACGCCTTCCGGGCGAGCGGCGCCCGGGTCCTCGTCTGCCAGCCGCTGTTCCAGAACCCGACCGGCGCGGTACTGGCGCCGGAGCGCCGGGCCGAGGTGTTGCGGCTCGCGCGCGCCGCCGGGGCGTTCGTCGTCGAGGACGACTTCGTACGGCGGCTGGTGCACGAGGACGCGGGGCCGCTGCCGCCGCCGCTCGCCGCCGAGGACCCGGACGGCGTGGTGGTGCACGTCGGCTCGCTGACCAAGGTGACCTCGCCCAGCTTCCGGGTGAGCGCGCTGGCCGCCCGGGGTCCCGTCCTGGAGCGGCTGCGGGCCATCCACGTCGTCGAGACGTTCTTCGTGCCACGCCCGCTGCAGGAGGCCGCCCTCGAACTGGTCGGGGCGCCCGCCTGGCCGCGCCATCTGCGGGCGGTCTCCGCCGAGTTGCGCATCCGCCGGGAGGCGATGACCGCCGCGCTCCGCCGTGACCTGCCCGCACTCGCCCTGCCCCATGTGCCGTCCGGCGGCTACCACCTCTGGCTGCGGCTGCCCGACGGCGCCGACGAGTCCGCGCTGGTCGCCGCCGCCCTGCGCACCGGCGTCGCGCTCACCCCCGGCCGCCCCTACTTCAGCGCGGAACCCCCCGCCGCCCATCTGCGGCTCAGCTTCGCGGCGGTCGCGGGCACCGCCGAGATCACCGAGGGCGTACGGCGGCTGCGGGCGGCCTGTGCCGACGTCTTCACCGCCTCCCTTTTCGGGTGAGGAGGCGCATACCCTCGGTAACTGGCGCGTAACGGCCCTTGACCTGCGTACTTGCGCGGCCCACCATCACGGCATGCACGTTCGGGTCACGTTCGTCGCCGCCGCACGCAACGCCTCGCTGCTCGCCGAACGTTTCGAGGACGACCGACCGCTCGACCAGGCGGCCTGGGACCAAGTGCTGCACGTGGCCGGGCAGTTGCTCCCGCTCGCCGCCGCCGAACTGCGCTACTGCTCGCCGACCCCGCGCAGCCGTGCCACCGGCGACGCCCTGGGCTACGCCCCTCTGGTGCAACTCGCCCTGCGCGACTGCGACATGGGCCGCTGGCGCGGACTCACCCTCGGCGAGGCCATGGCCCGCGAGCCGCAGTCGGTGGACGCCTGGCTCGCCGACCCGCGCGCCGCCCCGCACGGCGGCGAGTCCCTGCTGTCGTTCATCTCCCGGGTCGGCGGCTGGCTGGACACCCGGCCCGCCGAGGAGGGCTGCCGCATCGTCGCCGTCGCCGAGCCCTCGGTCGTCCGCGCGGCCCTGGTCTACGCGCTGAAGGCGCCCCCGGCCACGTACTGGAACCTCGACGTCCATCCGCTGTCGACGACCACCCTGACCGGCCGCGCCGGCTACTGGAACCTCCGCTTCGACGGCGTCGCGACCCAGCCGCTCCGGGCCTGACCCCGGCCCGCCTCCGTCCTCGGCCCGCCCGCGCGTAGTCCCGGCCCGCCCGCGTGGGGGCCCGGCCGTCCGCCCTCAGCCCACCCGGGCGTAGTCGGTCGTCAGCACCAGGTCCTTCGCCGGGCCGCCCACCCGCCACACCGTCCGCCAGTGGTCCCGGTCCCGCACGGTGAACTCGCCCCGGTAGAAGTCGGCCGCGCAGGGGTGGTCGGCGACGTACCGCCCGGTGCTCAGGTCCAGGTCGTGAAAGGGGCGCCCGTCCGCGAACCGCACGTCCGCCGTGCCCGCCCCGCCGCTGCCCGGCAGGAACCGCAGCGTCCGCGTCGCCGGCCGGGCCACGCCCTGCCAGACGAACGTCCCGGCCTCCTCGTGCAGCAGCCCGCCGCCGTCGAGCGGCCCGAACCCCGTCGTCCCGGTGAACCGGCCCTCCTCGCCGCCGGACAGGTCCCGCGCCGACCGCTCGACCCGCCACTCCCCGGCCAGATACGCCAGTACGTCCGGCACCGGCCAGAACTCGCCCCTCACGTCACGCCCTCCGTCGCACCCCGGTCCGCCGCACGCCCCGTCGGCGTGCCCGCCCCCCATCCTGCCGCCCGCGGGACGGGACCGTGAATTAACCCCCGCTTCGCATACGCGTCGGCTTTTGTTTCCCCCTCGGCAAGAATTCCGTTGAAAAGAACTCCCCCGTACTTCTCCGCATTCCGAATCCCCGCGAATCCGTCGCGGAAATTCCACTGCCGAGTACAACCATGCGGAAAGTCTGCCCGTCTTAACGGGCGAATCAACAATGGGGAGTCTGTCGAGAATGAACGGGTCGATCCGGCCGAGTACCACGGCGGCGTGGGCGCGCGTCCCGCGCGACGGGCGGGCCGCCGCGCTGCTCGCCGCGGTGCTCACCACCACCGCGCTCTGCGGCGGCGACGTCCTGGCCCGCAGCTTCCCCTTCGGTTCCCGTACCCGTGACGTCAACGACCTGGGCAACCAGTACGTGCCCTTCCACGCGCACCTGTGGGACCTGCTGCACGGCCGTGCCGACGGCGGACTGCTCGTCAACTGGCAGTCCGGATACGGGTCCAGCTTCCTGCCCGACCTCGGCACCTACCTCAGCAGCCCGTTCGCCCCGCTGGTGGCGCTCTTCCCGCGCGACGAGATCGACCTCGCGGTGTACGTCCTCACCCTCCTGAAGGCCGCGTGCGCCGGCGCCGCCATGGCCTGGCTGCTGCCGCGCCTGCGCCCCGGCCCCTGGTGGGCCGCCGGGCTGCTCGGCGCCTCGTACGCCCTGTGCGGCTGGACCCTGTCCTACGCCTCGTACAACCCGATGTGGCTCGACGGCCTCCTCGCCCTGCCGCTGCTGTGCCTGGTGGGGGAGTGGGCGCGGGAGGGGCGGCACCGGGTGGCGGGCGTGCTGATCGTGGCGCTCGCCTGGACCGCCAACTTCTACACCGCCTACATGGCCACCCTCGGCGCCGGCCTCGTCCTCCTGCTGCGGCTCTGGCTCAGCGGACCGCCGCGCCGGCGCGCGTTCGCGGCGGCGGGCCGGGCCGCGCTCACCACCGCACTCGGGGCGGGCCTGGCCGCACCGCTGGTCGTGGTCGTCTACGCCGGCACGCGCCACGCCTACCCGGGCCGCGCCGGCACCTTCCACCCGGTGGACGGCACGGACCTGCTCGCCCGCCTGCTGCCGACCACGTACTCCTACTCCAGCCCGGGCGTCTACGTGGGCATCACGGCCCTCGTACTCGCCCTCGCCCTGCCCTTCCACCGGGCGGTACCGGTGCGCGAGCGCGCCGGATGGACGGTGCTGGTCGTCGCCGTCGCGCTGTCGATGCAGTGGACGCCGACGCATCTGGCCTGGCACGCCTTCACCACGCCCAACGGCAGTCCGTACCGGCAGGCGTTCGTGCTCTGCGCGCTGCTGGTGTGCGCCGCCTGGCACGCGCTCGCCTACGGGCCGCCCGGATGGCGCGCCCTGGGTGCGGGGAGCCTGCTGTTCGCCGTGCTCGCCGCCCTGGCGAGCCGCAGCGGCCTGGAGGACACCTCGTACGGCCCGCCGGTGCTGCTCCTCGCCGCTGCGGGCACCCTGGGCGGCCTCGCCCTGCTCACTTGGCACGCCGCCGGGGAGCGGGGCGCCGGAGCAACGCCCGGTACGGGCCGCCGCCGTACCGTCCTCGCCGGTCTCGCCGTGGTGCTGCTCACCGCCACACAGCTCGGCGAGGCCGGGGCGACCGACGCCGTGGCCACCCGGCTGCGCCTCAACCACATGGACGACTACGCGCCCTGGGGCACCCGCCAGGAAGAGCAGGCCCAGGCGGTCGACGGAGCCGACGGCTGGCCCCGCTACCGCACCGACCCCGGCCGGGAGCAGACCGTGGCCAACGACCCGCTGATGGTCGGCGGCCAGGGCGCGCAGTACTACAGCAGCCTCACCGCCGACGTGCTCAGCCGGACGCTCACCGCGCTCGGCGGCGGCTCCACCTCGCTCGGCCGCAGCCTGCAGAGCCTGGACAACCCGGTCACCGACGCCGTGTTCTCCGTCGGCGCCCGCGTGCACTCCCCGCCGGACCAGCACCAGCGCTGGAACCCGCGGGACGACAGCCCGGTGACCGTCTCCCGCAGCCAGGTGCCGCCCCTGGTCACCGTGCGGCCGGACAAGGGCTCCGCCGCCGGGTTCGGCACCTCGCCCTACCGCAACCAGGAACTGCTGCTCGGCAGCCGCGTCTACACCGTGCCCCGCGCCACCGTCCGCACCGACGCGGGCGGCCCGGCCGCCGTCACCGCGCGGTGCCGGGCGGGCGACGAGGCGTTCCTGTGGGCCCCGCGCTTCTCGGGCACCGCACGGCTCACGGGCACCCCTGCCGCCGCCGCCCGGTTCCGCTCCAACGCCGCCGGCAGCCGGCTCGCGGCCATGCAACCCCTCGGCACCGTCCCCGACTCCGGCCGGCTGCGCATCGCGCTGACCCCGAACCGGGCTGGCACCACCGTCCCTTCCGGCGCCGTCGGCTGCCTCGACACCGCCCGGCTGCGCGCCGCCGTCGACCGGCTCACGGAGACCGGCGCCACCGAGGTCAGCGTCTCCGGCGCCACCGTCCACGCCCGGCTCCCGGCCGGCAGCACGGGCACCGCCGTCCTCGCCGCACCCCGTATCGCCGGCTGGCGCTGCGCCGCCGGGGACGGCGCGGAACGGCCCGCCGCCACCTACCACGGGCTGATCGCCGTCCCCCTCGACGGCTCCGCCACCACGTTCACCTGCACCTTCCACCCGCCCGGCCTGCGGCTGGGCTCCGCGATCGGAGGTGTCGCGCTGCTCGTCACGGCGGCGCTCGCCGTCCTCGCCGCCGTCCGCCGCCGCCGGACCCCGGGGCCCTGGGCCCCGCCGACGGCCGCACCACCGCGCGAGCGCGTGACCCACGCTCGCTGACCGCGCCACGGGAGAACCCCACCATGCTCATCTCGATCGTCGCCCCCTGCCACAACGAGGAAGACGTCATCGAACGCTTCCACGAGGAAGTCGGCAAGGTCGTCGACGACCTGCTGCCGCTCGGCCACGACACCGAGTTCGTGTACGTCGACGACGGCAGCCGCGACCGCACCCTGACCTTGCTGCGCTCCCTCGCCGACCGCGATCCGCGGGTACGGTACGTCTCGTTGAGCCGTAACTTCGGCAAGGAGGCCGCCCTGCTCGCCGGACTGCGTCACGCCTCGGGGGACTGCGTCGTCGTCATGGACTCCGATCTGCAGCACCCGCCGCGGCTGATCCCCCGCCTGGTCGAACTGCACGCACAGGGCTACGACCAGGTGATGGCCCGCCGCGACCGCGGCGGCGACCGGTTCACCCGGACCCTCACCGCCCGCCTGTACTACCGGATCGTCAACCGGCTCGTCGACGTCGAACTCGTCGACGGCGTCGGCGACTTCCGGCTGCTGTCGAGGCGCGTGGTGGACGCCGTGCTGTCCATGAGCGAGTACAACCGCTTCTCCAAGGGCCTGTTCGCCTGGGTCGGCTTCCCCGGCACCACGCTCGCCTACGAGAACGAGGTGCGCACCCACGGCCGCAGCTCCTGGACGCTGAAGTCCCTGCTCAACTACGGCCTCGACGGGCTGCTGTCGTTCAACAACCGGCCCCTGCGCACCGCCCTCCACCTCGGCATGGGGCTGCTGCTGTGCGCCGCGCTCTACACCGCGTGGATCGTCGGCGCGGCACTCGTCAACGGGGTGCGCACCCCCGGCTACGTCACGACGATCACCGTGGTCACGGCGCTGGCCGGGGTACAGATGGTGATGCTGGGCGTGGTGGGGGAGTACACCGGCCGGATCTACTACGAGGTCAAGGGCCGCCCGCACTTCCTGGTGAAGGCGAGCAATGTGCGAGGTGCGGAGACCGGGCCGGGCACGGAGGCCGGGCAGCGCGCGGAGGGCGTGGCGCACCCGGGGAGCGAGACGGGGAGCGGCACGGAGACGGGTGCGAAGACCGAGGCGGGGACCGGCGCGAAGACCGAGGCGAGGACCGGTGCGGGAACCACACGGAAGCACCTCGTCCGCTGATGTCCACGACCGGCACGACCGAGACCGCCGCCGCGCCACCCGTCCGTCCGATGGCGCGGCAGATCCTCGTCTTCTCCCTCGTCGGCGTCGTGAACACCGGCACGTATTACGGTTCCTATCTGCTGCTGCTGCCCCGGCTTCCCTATCTCGCCGCCCATGTGCTGGGATCCCTGATCAGCATGACCGGTTCCTTTTTCCTCAATGCGTGGTTCACCTATCGGATCAAGCCGACCTGGCGCAAATTCCTGCTTTTCCCGCTGACCAACGCCACGAATTTCACCGTCACCACCGTGGGTCTCTACGTGATCGTCGACGTCCTGCATTCCGGCAGCCGCTTCGCCCCGCTCCTCGCCTCCGCCGCGGCGATTCCGGTCACCTTCGTGGTCTCCCGCATGATCATGCAGCCGAAGGGGGAGGGTCTGCCCGCACAGCGAGGGGCCTGAGCCCGTGATTGCATAACTCTGCATCGCTACGTATAGTCATGCCATCACGGATGGAGGGTTCATGGCTGTACGTGCGGCAGTGGCCGGAGCGAGTGGATACGCGGGCGGGGAAGTCCTGCGCCTGCTCCTCGCGCACCCCGAGGTCGAGATCGGCGCACTCACCGGGAACTCCAACGCGGGGACGCGCCTGGGCGCGCTCCAGCCCCACCTGCTCCCGCTCACCGACCGCGTGCTGGAGGAGACCACCCCCGAGGTCCTCGCCGGACACGACGTGGTCTTCCTCGCGCTGCCCCACGGGCAGTCCGCCGCCGTCGCCGAGCGGCTCGGCCCGGACGTCCTCGTCGTCGACATGGGCGCCGACTTCCGGCTGAAGGACCCGGCCGACTGGGAGCGCTTCTACGGCTCCCCGCATGCCGGCACCTGGCCCTACGGCCTCCCCGAACTGCCGGGCGGCCGCGCTGCGCTGGAGGGGTCCAAGCGCATCGCGGTGCCCGGTTGCTACCCCACGGCCGTCTCGCTCGCGCTCTTCCCGGCCTACGCCGCCGGGCTCGCCGAGCCCGAGGCCGTGGTCGTCGCCGCCTCCGGCAGCTCCGGCGCGGGCAAGGCGCCCAAGCCGCATCTGCTCGGCTCCGAGGTCATGGGCTCCATGTCCCCCTACGGCGTCGGCGGCGGCCACCGGCACACCCCCGAGATGATCCAGAACCTCGGCGCGGTGGCCGGCGAGCCCGTCACGGTCTCCTTCACGCCCACCCTCGCCCCGATGCCCCGCGGCATCCTCGCCACGTGCAGCGCGAAGGCCCGCGACGGCGTCACCGCCGAGTCCGTGCGCGCCGCGTACGAGAAGGCCTACGCCGACGAACCCTTCGTCCACCTGCTCCCCGAGGGACAGTGGCCCGCCACCGCCTCCGTGTACGGCTCCAACGCCGTCCAGGTGCAGGTCGCGTACGACCCCGCCGCGCACCGGGTCCTCGCGATCAGCGCCCTCGACAACCTGACCAAGGGCACCGCGGGCGGTGCCGTGCAGAGCATGAACATCGCCCTCGGGCTCGACGAGACGACAGGTCTCTCCACGATCGGAGTCGCACCGTGAGTGTCACTGCCGCGAAAGGTTTCACCGCCTCCGGCATCGCAGCGGGCATCAAGGAGAACGGCAACCCCGACCTGGCCCTCGTGGTCAACACCGGGCCCCGCCTCGCCGCCGCGGGCGTCTTCACCTCCAACCGGGTCAAGGCCGCGCCGGTGCTCTGGTCCGAGCAGGTCCTCAAGGGCGGTCAGGTCTCCGCCGTGGTCCTCAACTCCGGCGGCGCCAACGCCTGTACGGGCCCGAAGGGCTTCCAGGACACGCACGCCACCGCCGAGAAGGTGGCCGGCACCCTGGACCTGAACGCCGCCGAGGTCGCCGTCTGCTCCACCGGACTCATCGGCGTCCTGCTCCCCATGGACAAGCTGCTGCCGGGCGTCGAGAAGGCCGCCGCACAGCTGTCGGCGCACGGCGGCGAGAAGGCCGCCCTCGCCATCAAGACCACCGACACCGTCCACAAGACCTCCGTCGTCACCAGGGACGGCTGGAGCGTCGGCGGCATGGCCAAGGGCGCCGGCATGCTCGCCCCCGGCCTCGCCACCATGCTCGTCGTCCTCACCACCGACGCCGACCTCGACAGCGCCACCCTGGACCGCGCCCTGCGCGCGGCCACGAAGGTGACCTTCGACCGCGTCGACTCCGACGGCTGCATGTCCACCAACGACACGGTGCTGCTCCTCGCCTCCGGCGCCTCCGGCGTCGCCCCGGAGTACGCCGAGTTCGCCCAGGCGGTCCGTACCGTCTGCGACGACCTCGGACAGCAGCTCATCCGGGACGCCGAGGGCGCCAGCAAGGACATCAAGGTCGAGGTCGTCAACGCGGCCTCGGAGGACGACGCCGTCGAGGTCGGCCGCTCCATCGCCCGCAACAATCTCCTCAAGTGCGCGATCCACGGCGAGGACCCCAACTGGGGCCGCGTCCTCTCCGCCATCGGCACCACGAAGGCCGCCTTCGAGCCGGACGCGCTCAACGTCGCCATCAACGGCGTCTGGGTCTGCAAGAACGGCGGCGTCGGCGAGGACCGCGACAAGGTCGACATGCGCTACCGCGAGGTCCACATCGTGGCCGACCTCGCGGCCGGCGACGAGACCGCGACCATCTGGACCAACGACCTCACCGCCGACTACGTCCACGAGAACAGCGCGTACAGCTCATGAGCAACCAGACGCGGAAGCACACCGCGCTCCCCAAGGCCCGGATCCTCATCGAGGCGCTGCCCTGGCTCACCCGCCACCACGGCAAGACGGTCGTCATCAAGTTCGGCGGCAACGCCATGGTGGACGAGGACCTGAAGGCGGCCTTCGCCCAGGACGTCGTCTTCCTGCGGCACGCCGGGCTCAAGCCGGTCGTCGTGCACGGCGGCGGCCCGCAGATCAGCGCCGCCCTCGACCGGCACGGCATCGTCAGCGAGTTCAAGGCCGGGCTGCGCGTCACCACCGAGGACGCCATGGACGTCGTACGGATGGTGCTCGCCGGGCAGGTGCAGCGCGAACTGGTCGGGCTGCTCAACCGGCACGGCCCGCTCGCCGTCGGCCTCACCGGCGAGGACGCGCACACCCTCACCGCCACCAAGCACACCCCCGAGATCGACGGCGAGCCGGTCGACATCGGACGGGTCGGCGAGATCACCGAGATCGACACCGGCGCCATCGAGGCACTGCTCGCCGACGGCCGCATCCCGGTCGTCTCCTCGATCGCGCGCAGTCAGGACGACCACCATGTCTACAACGTCAATGCTGATACGGCGGCTGCGGCACTCGCTGCGGCGCTGGGCGCCGAGACCCTGATGGTCCTCACCGACGTCGAGGGCCTCTACGAGGACTGGCCGAACAGCGACGAGGTGATCAGCCGGCTCACCGCGAGCCAGCTGGAGAAACTGCTGCCGGAGCTCTCCTCGGGCATGGTGCCCAAGATGGAGGGCTGTCTGCACGCCGTACGGGGCGGCGTCACCACCGCCCGCGTCATCGACGGCCGGGTCCCGCACTCGATCCTGCTGGAGATCTTCACCGACGAGGGCATCGGCACGATGGTCGTGCCGGACGGACAGGGGGAGTCGTGAGCAACCGGGACACGGACAAGCAGGACACGGGCAACCAGCAGCTGACCGCCCGCTGGCAGGGCGCCCTGATGAACAACTACGGCACCCCCCGGCTGCCCCTGGTGCGCGGCGCGGGCGCCAGGCTGTGGGACGCCGACGGCACGGAGTACCTCGACTTCGTCGGCGGCATCGCGGTCAACGCCCTCGGCCACGCCCACCCGGCGATCGTCGAGGCCGTCAGCCGGCAGATCGCCTCCCTCGGCCACGTCTCCAACCTGTTCGTCGCCGAACCGCCGGTCGCGCTCGCCGAACGGCTGCTCCAGCGCTTCGGCCGGGACGGCAAGGTCTACTTCTGCAACTCCGGCGCCGAGGCCAACGAGGGCGCCTTCAAGATCGGCCGGCTGACCGGGCGGCCGCACATGGTCGCCACCGACGGCGGCTTCCACGGCCGCACCATGGGCGCCCTCGCGCTGACCGGCCAGCCCGGCAAGCGCGACCCGTTCCTGCCGCTGCCCGGCGAGGTCACCCACGTCCCCTACGGCGACGCGCAGGCACTGGCCGCCGCGGTGACCGAGGAGACCGCCCTCGTCGTCATCGAACCCATCCAGGGCGAGAACGGCGTCGTCGTCCCGCCCCCCGGCTATCTCAAGGCGGCCCGGGCGATCACCGCCGCCACCGGCTCGCTGCTGGTCCTGGACGAGGTGCAGACCGGCGTCGGCCGCACGGGCCACTGGTTCGAGTACCAGGCCCACGAGGGCGTCCTGCCCGACGTCGTCACCCTCGCCAAGGGGCTCGGCGGCGGACTGCCGCTCGGCGCCACCGTCGCCTTCGGCCGGGCCGCCGAACTGCTCCGGCCGGGCCACCACGGCTCCACCTTCGGCGGCAACCCGGTCGCCTGCGCCGCGGGGCTCGCCGTCCTCGACACGATCGCCGACGAGGGGCTGCTCGACAACGTCAAGCGGCAGAGCGAGAAGCTGCGCCAGGGCATCGAGGGGCTCGGCCACCCGTTGATCGACCATGTCCGGGGCGCCGGACTGCTGCTGGGTATCGTGCTCACCGAGCCGCTCGCCCAGAAGGCGCAGCAGGCGGCTCAGGACGCCGGCCTCCTGGTGAACGCGCCCGCCCCCGATGTCGTACGGCTGATGCCGCCGCTGAACCTCGGCGACGACGAGGTGGAGGCGTTCCTCCGGGCGCTCCCCGGCGTCCTGGCGCAGGCCCACGGGGACGGAGATCCGGAGTGAGACGACGATGAGTCAGCCGCAGCACCAGGACCGGGACCACGAGACGGACCAGGACCAGGCGGGCGGGCCCGCGGTGCCGCAGACGCGCACCGCGCGCCACCGCCGGATCGTGGACATCCTCAACCGGCAGCCGGTGCGGTCGCAGAGCCAGCTCGCCAAGCTGCTGGCCGACGACGGGCTGAGCGTCACCCAGGCGACGCTCTCCCGGGACCTCGACGAGCTCAACGCGGTGAAGATCCGCAACAACGACGGCGACCTCATCTACGCGGTGCCGAGCGAGGGCGGCTTCCGCACGCCGCGCGCTCCGCTGGGCGAGTCGGCGAAGGAGGAGCGGATGCGGCGGCTCTCCGCGGAGCTGCTGATCTCCGCGGAGGCGTCCGCGAACCTGGTGGTCCTGCGCACCCCGCCGGGCGCGGCCCAGTTCCTGGCCTCGGCGATCGACCAGGCGGAACTGCACGACATCCTGGGCACGATCGCGGGCGACGACACGCTGCTGCTCATCAGCAGGGATCCCTCCGGGGGCCAGAACCTGGCGGACCACTTGCTGCGATTGGCCCAGAACGGCCACTGAGCTTTCAAGGGGCGCGGGGAACTGCGCAATCTTTCAGGGGGGTCCGGGGGCGCAGCCCCCGGGGGACGGGATTGGGAAGGGGCGGCGGGGGCGAGAAAAGCCCGCGCGAACCCCCACCCGCCCCGTCCGGGAAGTCACCCCAGCCGAGAAGCCAACCCGCTCGTCGCCCGCACCTCGTTCCCCGCCGTGATCAGCAGCGCCTCCGCGTCCGGGAGGGACTCCAACCACACCAACGCCTCCCGCGACCCCATCGCGAACGCCGCCGTCGCCCACGCGTCCACCCACGTGAGCGCCGGCCCCACCACGGTGACCGCCACAAGGTCGGTCACCGCGGAACGCTTCGTCCGCGGATCCACGATGTGTGCCCCCCGCTCCGCCGTCCCCGACGTGGCGACCGCCAACCGCTCCACCCCCGCCGCCGACACCACCGCCGCGAGCCCACCCGGCCGCAACGGATCGGAGATCCCGACCCGCCAGGGCCGCTGCGGCCCGGGCACGCCGTACAACTGCACGTCGCCACCGCCGTTGACGCTGACCCCCGTCGCCCCGGCCGCCGCCAGCGCACGGGCGGCCCGCTCACAGGCCCAGCCCTTGACGATCCCGGTCGGGTCGAGCCGGCCCTCGTAGCGCACGCTGAACCAGCCCTCGCTGCGGCGCTCGGCCTCGGCACCCAGCGCCAGCACCTCGGCGACCTCCGGATCGCACTCCTCCACGGCCAGCTCCCCCCGGGCGAGCCGGGAGATCTGGCTGTGCTCGCGGTAGGTGCTGAAGACCTCGTCCACCCGGTGGAGTCCGGCGACCGCCTCGGTCAGCGCCCGCCGCACGGCGTCCGGATCACCACCGCGCACGTCGAAGGAGAAGACGGTCCCCATCACCTCCTCGGCGTGACGCACCACGGACGGCGCGTCCGCGGGCTCGCCCACCCGGTCGTCACTCACCCCGTCCTCGCCCACTCGTTCCTCGCCTACTCGTTCCTCGCCCACCCGGTCAGCCACCGGCCTTGTCGATCGCGGACTGGAGGGACTTCAGATAGCCGCCACTGGTGTACGTCGCCCCCGACACCGCGTCGATGTCGGCGCTCTGTGCGCTGACGGCCTCCTGGTTGAGCTTGGGCACCGCGTCGTTGGTGACCTCCGTGCTGTGGCCGCCGCTCGGCGCCCGCACCGCCTCCGCCTTGGTGATTTTCCCGTCGGCGAGGGTGAGACGCACCTGGACCGTGCCGTACTGGGTCTGGGCGGCGTCGCCCATGACCGTCGTCGCGCCCGCCTGCTTCCCGGTGCCGCCCTGCGGCGACTCCTGGGCCGCCGCCGTCCGCTGCGGCGCCGGGCCGTCGGCGACCGCGCCGGCCGGGCCGGACGACGGCTTCAGCGACAGCAGCAGCACGATCCCGGACACCGTGGCGGCCGAGGCCAGCACGATCCGGCGTATGGGGTGGCTCTTCTTCATCGCTACCGAACTCCCGTGCGTCCCGTCGCTACATCTCGAACGACTCGTGATGGATGCGGCGGGCGGGGACGCCTGCGCCGCGCAGTGCTTCGTAGACCTGCTGTGCGAAGCCGGGCGGCCCGCACATGAAGACGTCGTGCCGGTCGATGTCCGGCAGTTTGCGGCGCAGGGTGTCGGCGGAGATGTCCGGCCGCTCCCCCTCGGGGCTGTTGACCGCGTACATCAGCCGCGCCCCGCGCTCCCGGGCGATCTGCGCCAGCTCGTCCCACAGCGCCAGGTCCTGCGTGGTGTTGGCCCGGTACAGCAGCGTCAGATCACCGGCGGCGCCGGGCAGCGTCTCGAACAGCGCCCGCATCGGCGTGATGCCGACCCCGCCCGCCACCAGGAGCACCTTGCCCCGGCTGCGCCGCTGCGCGGTCATCGCCCCGTACGGGCCCTCGGCCCACACCCGGGTGCCGGGGCGCAGCCCGCGCAGCGCGGAGCTGTGGTCGCCGATGGCCTTGACGGTGATGCGCAGCATGTTCGGGCGGGGCGCCGCCGAGAGCGAGTACGGGTGCGAGCTGAACCGCATCCCCGGCGCCAGGAACCGCCAGCGGAAGAACTGCCCCGGCTCGGCGCCGATCCGGTGCAGCCGGCGCCCGGTGATCAGCACCGACACCACCCCGGGCGTCTCCTCGATCACCGCCTCGACCCGCATCCGGTGCCGCAGGTTCAGCCGCAGCGGGGTGAGGATGCGGTACCACACCACCAGCGCGGTCACCGAGCCGTACAGCGCGTACCAGAACGTCTTGGCGGTGGGCTGCACGACGAAGTCGTTGCCGGTGGAGAGCTGGTGCCAGAAGGTCAGGAACACCACCGCGTAGGTGAGCAGATGGACGTGGTACCAGAAGTCGTACGGGATGCGGCGGCGCACCGGTCCCATGGACAGCAGCGCGATCAGCACCAGCAGCCCGGTGCCGATCACCGCCTTGCCCAGGTCGGGCAGCTGTCCGACGGAGTCGACCGTCTGCTGGACGATGTCGCCGAACCCCTTCCCGGCCTGCAAGGCATACCCGTACATCGTCAGGACGACGTGGGCGACGACGAGGCTGATGGTGTAGCGGCCGCTCATCGCGTGCCAGCGGGCCACCCGGTCCGAGCCCACCCGGCGTTCCAGCGCGGGCACCCGGGCCATCTGGAGCACCACCAGGGCCATGAGGTAGCCGGCGAGCAGTCCGGTGATCCGGCCCGCGTTGAGGATCTTGGCGTTGGTGTCGGCCAGGGACGGCGTGTTCGTCCACCACAGCCACAGCACCGCGGCCGCGCCCGCCCAGACGGCGAGCAGCAGCGGGACGGCGGGGGAGCGGCGTGGGCGGATGCGGCGCATCGTCTGGCGCCGCGCGGCGCGGCCACCGGCGATCGTGGACACGGTCTCCTCCGTGGTCCTGCGTGGTCGGGCCCGGGGCCCGCTTGGCCTGGAGTACGGGCGGCACGTGCCGGGTGTTCAACGGTCGCGGGGGTTCACAGCCGGGCTTCCGCGCGGCGCGCCTCCGCGGTTCACAGCCCGGCGGCGTCCAGCGCGGATTGGAGGGACTGCTTGTAGCCCTCGCTGGTGTAGGTGGCGCCGGAGACCGTGTCGATGTCCGCGCTCTGCGCGGCCAGCGCCTCGGTGCGCAGTTGGGGCAGGGCGTAGGAGTTGATCTGCTGGTCGCGCGGGTTCTCGGTCGGGTACTCGACGGCGGCCACGTCGGTGACCCTGCCGCCGGAGACCGTGACCTTCACCTGGACGGGGCCCCAGCGCGTCTGCACCTCGCTGCCCGTGACGGCCCGGCGGCCGCTGCCGTTGCCGCTCGCCGAGGAGGCCGACGGGGCCGGCCGGGCCGATGAGGCCGATGAGGCCGACGGGGCGGGCGCGGTCGCGTCGGCCCCGCTCTGCGCCCCCTGCGGCTTCAGCGCGAGCAGCAGCACCATGCCGGAAACGGTGGCGGCGCTCGCCAGTACGATCCGGCGCAGCGGCCGGTCCTTCCTCAACGCGTGCACGTCGGCGTCCTCACAGTTCGAACGATTCGTGGTGGATACGGCGGTCCGGGACCCCGGCCGCCCGCAGTGACAGGTACAGGTCCTCGGCGAAACTCCGGGGGCCGCACAGGTACACGTCCCGCTCGGCCAGATCGGGCACCGCCCGGCGCAGCGACTCGGCGCCCAGGTCCGGCCGCTCGCCGCGCGGGCCGTTGAGCGCGTACAGCACCCGCGCCCCCGGCCCGCGCCATCGCGCGACGGTCTCCAGCTCGCCGCCGAGCGCCAGGTCCTCGGCGGTACGGGCCCGGTAGAGGAGGGTGACGTCGCCGGGCAGCGTCTCGAACAGCGCCCGCAGCGGGGTGATCCCGACGCCGCCCGCGAGCAGCAGCGTCCCGCGGCCCCCGCCGCGGTCGGCGGTCAGCGAGCCGTACGGGCCCTCGGCCCACACCCGGGTGCCGGGCCGCAGCAGCGCCACGGCCGCGCTGTGGCCGCCGAGCGCCTTGACCGTGACGCGCATCCGGTCCGGGCGCGGCGGCGCGGACAGGGAGTACGGCGAGGAGGTCCAGCGCAGCCCCGGGGCCAGGAACCGCCACCGGAAGAACTGCCCCGGGCGCGCCCCCAGCCGCTCCAGCCGCCGGCCCCGTACGACGACGGAGTACACGTCCGGCGCCTCCCGGTGCACGGACTCCACCCGCAGCCGGTGCCGCAGATTGAGCCGGACCGGCACCAGGACCCGGAACCACAGCACCAGCGCCGCCACGCCCAGATAGAGCGCGTACCAGGCGGTGCGCGCGGCGGCGTTCCCGACGAAGTCGGCGCCCAGGGCGAGCTGGTGCCAGAAGGTGAGGAAGACCGCCGCGTACGTCCCCAGGTGGACGTAGTACCAGAACTCGTGCGAGACCCTGCGGCGCACCGCACGCGCCGAGACGATCCCGACCGCGAGCAGGACGGCCGTGCCCAGGCTCGCCTTGATCATCTCCGGGTAGTCGAGGACGACCGAGAGTGCCTCGTCGACGAGTGAGGCGTGGAACTGCGCGGCGTACCCGGCGACGATCAGCACGAGGTGCGCGAGCAGCAGGCAGACCGTGTACCGGCCGGCCCGGGCGTGCCAGCGCGCCACCCGGTCCGAGCCGACGCGCTCCTCCAGGAGCGGGACGCGGGCCATCAGCCCGACCAGCACCGCGCAGGCGTACCCGCACAGCAGCCCGGCGATCCGCCCCGCCCCGGTCAGCCACCCGGCGGTGCCCGCCACCGCGCCGGTGCCGTACCACCACAGGGCGAGCACCGCGGCGGCCCCGGCCCACAGCAGGGCCAGGACGGCACCGGCGGGGGAGCGCCGGGGAGCGGCGGGCGGCCGGGCGGTGGCCGCCGGGGGCCCGTAGACCGTCGTCATGTGCGTGTCCTCTCCGTCGTCGGCCGGCGCCCAGCGTCACCCGGCAACCTCTGAGCGGGCTCTGAGCCGGGGCCCCGACGACGGCGGCCGAACCCCCGTCCTGCCTCGTGGGCGAGGGAGAACTCCGGCAGGCCGGGCGGGACGGAGTCGGCGCGTACTCAGAGGAAACTCAGAGGCCGCTCACGGGCGGCCCGCCCCGCGCAGGCCGCATCCTGGAGGGGAGATGAACACGCCCCGCTCCCGCGGCACCGGCCGCCCCGCGCTCGCCCGGCCCGACGGCACCCCGCTGAGGGTGCTCGTCGTCGACGACGACCCCGACCTCGCCGAGGTGCTCTCCGGCGCCCTGCGCTACGAGGGCTGGCAGGTGCGCTCCGCGGGCGACGGCGCCGGGGCGCTCGCCGCCGCCCGCGGGCTGCTGCCGGACGCCGTCGTCCTGGACGTGATGCTCCCCGACACCGACGGCTTCGCCGTGCTGCGTGCGCTGCGCACCGTGCGGCCGGACGTGTGCGTGCTCTTCCTGACCGCCCGGGACGCCGTCGAGGACCGCATCGCGGGGATCACGGCGGGCGGCGACGACTACGTGACGAAACCGTTCAGCCTGGAGGAGGTCGTCGCCCGGCTGCGCGGACTGCTGCGCCGCGCGGGCATGGCCCGCCAGGTCGCGGACGGCCCCCGGCTCACCGTCGGCGACCTGGTGATGGACGAGGAGGCCCGCGAGGTCACCCGGGCCGGGACGCTCGTCGAACTGTCGCCGACCGAGTTCGAACTGCTCCGCTTCCTGATGCGCAACCCGCGCCGGGTGCTCAGCAAGGCGCAGATCCTGGACCGCGTGTGGTCCTACGACTTCGGCGGCCAGGCGCACGTCGTCGAGCTGTACATCTCCTATCTGCGCAAGAAGGTCGACGCGGGCCGCGCCCCGATGATCCACACGGTGCGGGGCTCCGGCTACGTCCTCAAGCCGGCGACGGCGGGCCCCTGATGACGGGGTTCGGGCGGGTGCTGCCCCGGTTCCGCACCCTGCGGGCGCGACTGACCGCCGGCCTCGTCGTGCTGCTCGCCGTGAGCTGCGCGGCGGTCGGCGTGGCCGCGGTCGTCGAGCTGGACGGGTTCCTCACCGGGCGGCTGGACGAGCAGCTCCAGGAGGCGGGCGTACGGTTCCCGGCCAGCCTGGAGCACGGCGGGCCGTCGGTCGCGGACGACCACGACGGGGACGAGCACGGCGACACCCGCCGCCAGCCCGCCGGGACCTTCGGCGCCCGGCTGGTCGGCGCGGACGTCACCCAGGCCGCCGTCGTCCGCTCCGGCAGCGACCCCGGCGCCCGGTCCGTCGCGCTCACCGCCCATGACGAGCGCGCCCTGGCCACCGTGCCGGTCGACGGCCGGGGCCACACCGTCGAGCTGTCGGCGCTGGACGACTACCGGGTGACGGCGGCCGCGGGCAAGGACGGTGACGTGCTGGTCACCGGGCTGCCACTGGAGCCCGTCGAGGCCACCGTGCACCGGCTCGAACTGGTCGCCGGGCTCGTCTTCGGTGCCGCCCTCGCGCTGACCGGCGTGGCGGGCGCGCTGTGGGTGCGCTGGTCGCTGCGGCCGCTCGACCGGGTCGCCGCCACCGCCACCCGGGTCAGCGAACTCCCGCTGGCCGGCGGCGAGGTCGCGCTGCCGCCGCGCGTCCGCGGAACGGACACGCACAGCGAGGTGGGCCGGGTCGCCACCGCCTTCGACCGGATGCTGGGCCATGTCGAGGACGCGCTGACCAAGCGGCACGCGAGCGAGGAGCGGCTGCGCCGGTTCGCCGCCGACGCCAGCCACGAGCTGCGCACCCCGGTCGCCTCGGTGCGCGGCCACGCCGAGCTGGCGCTGCTGCACCCGGACCCGGTGCCGGAGAAGGTGACCCGGGCCCTGGAGCGGATCGCCGCCGAGTCGGCGCGGATGGGCGAGATGGTCGACGAGATGCTGCTGCTGGCCCGGCTGGACGCGGGCCGGGGCCTGGAGCGGACGGCGGTCGACCTGACCCGGCTCGTCCTGGACTCGGTCACCGACGCGCGGGCCGCGGGGCCCGGCCACCGCTGGACGATGGAACTGCCCGAGGAACCGGTGACGGTGACGGGCGACGGCCACCGGCTCCACCAGGTGCTGGCCAACCTGCTGGCCAACGCGCGGGTGCACACGCCGGCGGGCACGGAGGTCACGGTGTCGCTGGAGTCCGACGGGGCGACGGCCGTCCTCGCGGTCCACGACGACGGCCCGGGTGTGCCCGAGGACGTGGCGCCGGGCGTCTTCGAACGCTTCACCCGCGCGGAGCGCCGCCGTACGGACGCCGCGGGCGGCGGCGCGGGGCTGGGCCTCGCCATCGTGGCGGCGGTGGTGGAGGCGCACGGCGGTGGGGTGACGCTGGCGAGCCGCCCGGGGGCGACGACGTTCACGGTCCGGCTGCCGGTGTCCTGACGAAGGGGGTCAGTACCGGGTCACGGCCGTGCCCCCACCTGTCGTGCCGAGGGCGATGTGCGGTTCCCGCGCCGGGTCCGCCCACGCCAGCAGCCGCCGCATCGCCCCCTCGGGCACGGACACGCACCCGGCCGTCGCCCCGCGCCCGTTGACGTGCAGGAAGATCCCGGCCCCGCGCCCCCGCACCGGACGGTGGTAGTTGAAGCCCACGACCAGCGCGTACCGGTACTGCGGGTCGTACGCGGCCAGATGCTCGGCCGCACCGGCCCGGCAGTCGGCGGGGCGGGGCTCGGTCCACCGGTTGTAGGCCGCAGAGGCGGTGTCCTCGCACCACCAGGAGTCCCGGTGCACCCTGCGGTACGGCAGCGCGGTGGCGCGCGGCGCGGCCCGGATCCCGAAGGCGTACGGCAGGTCGTACAGCCCGGTCGGCGTGGTGCTCGTGCCCTGCCGGCGCGCGGTGCCCTCGACGAGGCCGCGCGCGCCGAAGCGGGCGGGGGCGGAGCCCGTCCGCGTCCAGCGGCCGTCGCGCCGGTCCCACCAGGTGAGCGTGCCGGTGGTGGCGCCGGCGGCCGGGGCCACCGCGGTGATCAGCTGGGTGCCGCCGCCGGTGTCCGCCATCCGGTCGGGCAGCGGCGCCCGCCGCGCCCCGGCGCCGGGCGCGGCACCGACAAGCAGCAGACAGGCGGAGACGGACAAGGCGGCGACGACACCGAGGCGCATGCCTTCAGACGCTACGGGGCGGCAGCGGCAACGGCAGCCCGGGTAGTCCGTCCAGGCTCGTCGCGATGTGCTCCTTCTTGGTGAAGTACGCGCTCAGCGAGGCGTCGTCCTCCCGGGCGAACCGCTTGCCGTGCAGCTCGCGGTCCTCCTCGTACGCCATGAACGGCACCGCGTAGCCGCAGGTGTCCCGGATCAGCTCGGCCGTCACCACGACGATCGCGCGCAGTCCGTGCGTGGCGGCGTCGATGTCCGGGAAGTGCGCGAGGAGTTCCTCGAAGCGCGGGTCGTCGCGGAAGACGGGCTCGCCGCGCCCGTGCACCCGCACGATGTTCGGCGGGCCGTCGAACGCGCACCACATCAGCGTGATGCGGCCGTTCTCCCGCAGATGGGCGATGGTCTCGGCGTTGCTGCCGGCGAAGTCGAGGTAGGCGACGGTGAGTTCGTCCAGCACGGCGAAGGAGCCCTTGAGGCCCTTGGGGGAGACGTTGACCGTGCCGTCGGCGGAAAGGGGAGCGGTCCCGGTGAAGAAGAGCGGCTGCGCCTCGATGAACGTGCGCAGCCTGCCGTCTATACGCGCGTGAGTCTTTCCCATGCGCTCGAGTATCGAGCGGCGGACCACCGTTGACCGGGGGATTTCGCCCCCTGAGACGCCCGGCGGACCCGGGCGCCCGACGCCGAGCCGTGGCCGCCCCGGCCGGCGCACGGGGCGGCCACGGTGCCTGCTCACTCGTCGAGCGCGCAGGCGGCCAGGGCGTCGAGTCCCTGGGGTTTGTCGGCGGTGCGGCCGATGGAGGTGGCGATGCGGTCGATGGTGGATTTCCGTTTGTCGGCGAGGGGTCCGAGGATGGCGTTCTGGACGAAGTCGGGTCCGCCCTGTCCGACGGTGTCGACGAGGCGTTTGTCGGCCTCTTGGAGTTGGGTGTCCAGGAGGGCGAGGTTGCGGTCGACCTCGTTCCGCGCGGAGGCGGGAACCGCGGGGAGCTGCGAGGCCACGTCCGGGCAGCTGATCGTGCCGACGGCGCCCGTGCCGTCGCCGGCTCCACCGCCGCCTGTCTCCCCGGACGCCGGGGCGCTCGCCGTCGCCGTGTCGCCCGGGGTCGCGGTCCCGTCGTCCGTGCCTCCGCCGCCCGCGTTCAGCGCGCAGGCGGCGAGCGCGTCGAGTCCCTGGGGTTTGTCGGCGGTGCGGCCGATGGAGGTGGCGATGCGGTCGATGGTGGATTTCCGTTTGTCGGCGAGGGGTCCGAGGATGGCGTTCTGGACGAAGTCGGGTCCGCCCTGTCCGACGGTGTCGACGAGGCGTTTGTCGGCCTCTTGGAGTTGGGTGTCCAGGAGGGCGAGGTTGCGGTCGACCTCGTTCCGCGCGGAGGCGGGAACCGCGGGGAGCTGCGAGGCCACGTCCGGGCAGCTGATCGTGCCCGGGGCCGCGAGCGTCCGGGCGTCCGTGCCGCTGCCGTGGGAGGTCTCCCCGGCAAGCGCGGAACCGGCGATCACCGCGCCCGACAGGACCACGGCGGCGGCGCCACCGATCAGTGCCACACGACGCCTGTTGTACTTCGGAAGTGCCCTGGACATGGGAGTGCCTCACTCGGGTCGGGGGTGCTTCGACTGTGCCGAACGCGGCGCCTGCGCTCGCGGAGAAGTACGGGAAAGCGGTTGCGGGCGTTCAAGGGTGGCTCGACGAAGACCGACACCCCCGGAGGGAGCGGGCAGATTGACTATTCATGCAAGGCGCTGCATACTCATGCACACGAATTGCGGCCCCGCCGCGGCAGGCGGCGTCCCGTCGACACCCCGAGGAGCACGCAAGTGAGCAGCAACAGCGGTGACGTCCGGCTCTGGGGCGGTCGTTTCGCCGACGGACCCGCCGAGGCCCTGGCCAGGCTGTCCGCGTCCGTCCACTTCGACTGGCGGCTCGCCCCTTACGACATCGCCGGCTCCCGCGCCCACGCACGCGTGCTGCACAAGGCGGGGCTGCTCACCGAGGACGAGCTGACCCGCATGATCGCCGGGCTCGACCGGCTGGAGGCGGACGTCGCCGACGGCTCCTTCACCGGCACGATCGCCGACGAGGACGTCCACACCGCACTGGAACGCGGCCTGCTGGAACGGCTCGGCCCCGACCTCGGCGGCAAGCTCCGCGCCGGCCGCTCCCGCAACGACCAGGTCGCCACCCTCTTCCGGATGTATCTGCGCGACCACGCCCGCACCGTCGGCGGACTCATCGCCGACCTCCAGGACGCGCTGGTCGGCCTCGCCGAGGCCCACCCGGGCGTGGCCATGCCCGGCCGCACCCATCTCCAGCACGCCCAGCCCGTGCTCTTCGCCCACCACGTCCTCGCCCACGTCCAGGCCCTCTCCCGGGACGCCGAACGGCTGCGCCAGTGGGACACGCGTACGGCGGTCTCGCCGTACGGCTCCGGCGCGCTCGCCGGTTCCTCCCTCGGCCTCGACCCCGAGGCGGTCGCCGCCGACCTCGGCTTCGAGCACGGCAGCGCCGCCAACTCCATCGACGGCACCGCCTCCCGGGACTTCGTCGCCGAGTTCGCGTTCATCACCGCGATGATCGGCGTCAACATCTCCCGGATCGCCGAGGAGATCATCCTCTGGAACACGAAGGAGTTCTCCTTCGTGACCCTCCACGACGCCTTCTCCACCGGCTCGTCGATCATGCCGCAGAAGAAGAACCCCGACATCGCCGAGCTGGCCCGCGGCAAGTCCGGCCGGCTCATCGGCAACCTCACCGGCCTGATGGCCACGCTCAAGGCCCTCCCGCTCGCGTACAACCGCGACCTCCAGGAGGACAAGGAGCCGGTCTTCGACTCCATCGACCAGCTGGAGATCCTGCTCCCCGCCTTCACCGGCATGATGGCCACGCTCACCGTGCACCGCGAGCGGCTGGAGGAGCTGGCCCCGGCCGGGTTCTCCCTCGCCACCGACATCGCCGAGTGGCTGGTCAGGCAGGGCGTGCCGTTCCGTGTCGCGCACGAGGTGGCCGGCGAGTGCGTGAAGGCCGCCGAGGCCGACGGCAAGGAGCTGGACGAGCTGACCGACGAGCAGTTCGCCAAGATCTCCGCCCACCTCACCCCCGAGGTCCGCTCGGTGCTCAACGTCCCCGGCGCCCTCGCCTCACGCAACGGACGCGGCGGCACCGCACCGGAGGCGGTCGCCGTCCAGCTCGCCGAGGTCAAGGAGAACCTGGCCGCGCAGCACGCCTGGGCGAACGCGGCGGGCCCGAAGAAGTAGCAGGTCGGCGAGGGAGGCCAGGGCCTCGCGGGTTACGTTGGTCGGCGACCGGACGGAGCCGACGAAACGGAACCCGCGATGCCCTTCTCCCGGCTGGCCGCAGCCACCACCCCCACCTGCCACCTGGGATTCGGCCTCGCCGCCGTCGGCCGCCCCGGCTACATCACCCTCGGCCGCGACCGCGACCTCCCGGCCGACCGCACCGTCGACGCCCTGCGCGCCCGCACCCACGAACTCCTCGACGCCGCCTACGCGCAGGGCGTGCGCTACCTCGACGCCGCCCGCTCCTACGGCCGCTCCGAGGAGTTCCTCGCCGACTGGCTGCGGGCCCGCCCGAACGTCACCGACGTCGTCATCGGCAGCAAGTGGGGCTACACCTACACCGCCGACTGGACCACCGACGCGGAGCGGCACGAGGTCAAGGACCACGGCACGGCCACCTACGAGCGACAGCGCGCCGAGACCGACGCCCTGCTCGGCGACCGGCTCGACCTCTACCAGATCCACTCCGTGACGCCGGACAGCCCCGCCCTCACCGACCGGGAACTGCACACCCGGCTCGCCGAGGCCGCCGCGCGCGGCGTCACGATCGGCTTCTCCACCAGCGGCCCCGCCCAGGCCGACGCGATCCGTGCCGCGCTCGCCGTGACGGTCGACGGGGCCCCGCTCTTCCGTACCGTCCAGTCGACGTACAACATCCTGGAGACCTCGGCCGGCCCGGCCCTCGCCGAGGCCCACGACGCCGGGCTGACGGTGATCGTCAAGGAGGGCATGGCCAACGGCCGCCTCGCGGACCCGAACGCCCCCGCCGCACTCCGGGCCGTCGCCGAGGAGACGGGCGCGGGCTGCGACGCCGTGGCCCTGGCGTACGCCCTGCGCCGCCCCTGGGCCGGCGTCGTCCTCTCCGGCGCCGCGACGGCCGACCAGCTCGCCTCCAACCTGCACGCGGCGGCCGTCGACCTCGACGACGACCAGCAGGCCCGCCTGGAAGCGCTGGCCGAGCCCGCGCGGACGTACTGGGCCCACCGAAGCCAGCTGCCCTGGCACTGAGCGCCCGGCATCGCGTGACCACCGCAAGAGGTGAGTCACACATGCCCTGCATGAGACAAAGGTGTCTCACCTGGGTTAGCGTTGTCTCATGGCTGTCGACCGTGATCAGGTCCTGCGCAGTGCCGCGGCCCTGCTGACCCGCAAATCCACCGCGACCATGGACGAGGTGGCGAAGGCGGCCGGGCTGAGCCGGGCCACGCTGCACCGGCACTTCGCCGGACGCGACGCCCTCGTCCGCGCCCTGGAATCCCTCGGCATCGCCGAGTGCGAGGCCGCCCTGGACGCCGCCCGTCCGGACGAGGGCCCGGCGGCCGACGCGGTGCGCCGGCTCGTCCGCGAGCTCCAGCCCTCCGCCGCGCTGCTCGCCTTCCTCTACACCGAGAACCAGCTGTTCGAGGGCGAGCGGCAGAACGAGGGCTGGGAACGGCTGGACGCCCGGCTCACCGCCCTGTTCCGCCGGGGGCAGGAACGCGGCGAGTTCCGTATCGACCTCACCCCGGCCTGGCTCACCGAAGCCCTCTACGGCCTGCTCGCCTCCGGCGCCTGGTCCGTGTCCGAGGGCCGCGTGGCCCGCAACGACTTCACCCACATGATCGCCGAGCTGCTGCTCGGCGGCGCGCTCCGGAAAGAGTGACCCATGACCCGCACCCTGCGGCCGACGCGCACGACCGAGGCGGTGAGCCGCCCCGGCCGCTGGCCCGCGCTGGCCGTCCTCGTGCTCGCCGTGCTGCTGGTGGCCATCGACGCGACCGTCCTCGGCCTCGCGACCCCCTACATCAGTGAGGACCTCGCCCCCTCCGGCACCCAGTTGCTCTGGATCGGCGACGTCTACTCCTTCGTCATCGCCGGACTGCTCGTCTCCATGGGCAGCCTCGGCGACCGCATCGGCCGCAAGCGGCTGCTGCTCGCGGGCGCCACGGCGTTCGGCGCGCTCTCGGTCCTGAACGCCTACGCGTTCACGCCCGAGCTGATGATCACCGCCCGGGCCCTGCTCGGCGCCGCCGGCGCCACCCTGATGCCCGCCACCCTCGCCCTGATCCGCAACCTCTTCCACGACCCGCGCGAACGCAGCCTCGCCGTCGGCATCTGGGGTGCCGCGGCCTCGGCCGGCGCGGCGATCGGCCCGGTCGTCGGCGGCCTGCTGCTGGAGCACTTCTGGTGGGGCTCGGTCTTCCTGATCAACCTCCCCGTGATGACCGTCCTGGTCCTCGTCGGCGCCAGGCTGCTGCCCGAGTCCCGCAACCCCGACCCCGGCCCCTGGGACCTCCGCAGCGTCGTCCTCTCCCTGGCCGGCATGGTCGGCGTCGTCTACGCCGTCAAGGAGGCCGCCGCGCACGGGTTCGCGTGGGCCACGCTCGCCGTGGGGCTGCTGGGCGCCGCCGCGCTGTACGGCTTCGTCCGCAGGCAGTTGACCCTGCCGGTCCCGCTGCTCGACATGCGGCTGTTCCGGAGCCGAGGGTTCAGCGGCGCGGTCCTGGCCGACCTGCTGACCGTCCTCGGCCTGTCCGGACTGGTGTTCTTCCTCTCCCAGTACCTGCAACTCGTCCAGGGCAGGCGGCCGTTCGAGGCGGGGCTGGCCGAACTGCCCGCGGCCGTCGGCGCGGTGGCGGCCGGTCTGGTCGCGGGTCACGCCGCCCGGCGCTTCTCGGTGCGTGCCGTCGTCTCCGGCGGACTCGCCGCCGTCGGTCTCGCGCTCGCCGCGCTGACCGTCCTCGACCGGGGCACCGGCTATCCGCTGCTCGGCACCGCCCTGCTGGTCGTCGGCGTCGGCGCCGGGCTCTCGTTCACCGTCACCGCCGACGTGATCCTCTCCAGCGTGCCCAAGGACCAGGCGGGCGCCGCCTCCGCCGTCTCCGAGACGGCGTACGAACTCGGCGCCGCCCTCGGCATCGCACTGCTCGGCACCGTCGTGACCGGCGTCTACCGCGGCTTCACCGGCCCGGCCGGCACCCCGGAGGCGGCCCACGAGTCCCTGGGCGGCGCGGTCGAGACCGCCGCCGGCCTCCCCGGCCCCTCGGCCGAGGCACTGCTCACCGCCGCCCGCGACGCCTTCGTCGACGGCCTGGCCCTGGCGTCGGGCGCCGGCGCGGCCGTCCTCCTGGCGACAGCCGCGGCCGCCTGGTTCCTGCTGCGCGACCAGCGACTGCCGGACGGGCCGGACCACTCGTAGCCGTACGGCGGCGGTCCCGGCCTTCCCGCACCCGGACGGCGGGCCGCTCGTCGAGCGGCCCGCCGTCCGGGACCGTGAGAACCGTGAGGCCCGAAGGCGTTACGCCGCCTTCGCCTTCGTCGCGTAGATGTCCACGTACTCCTGGCCGGACAGTTCCATCACCTCGGCCATCACGGAGTCGGTCACGGCGCGCAGCACATAGCGGTCGCGGTCCATGCCCTCGTAGCGGGAGAACTCCATCGGCTCGCCGAAGCGGACCGTGACCTTGCCCGGCTTGGGCAGGCCCGAGCCGCCCGGCTGGAGCTTGTCCGTGCCGATCATCGCGAACGGCACGACCGGCGCCCCGGTCATCAGGGTGAGCCGGGCGATGCCCGTACGCCCCCGGTACAGCCGCCCGTCGGGCGAGCGCGTGCCCTCCGGGTAGATGCCGAAGACGCGGCCCTCCTCCAGCACCCGGCGGCCGGTCATCAGCGCGGCCACGCCACCCCGGCCGCCGTCGCGGTCGACCGGGATCATGCCGACGCCGGTGAAGAACCAGGCCATCAGACGGCCCTTGAGGCTCTTGCCGGTGACGTACTCGTCCTTGCCGATGAAGAACACCTGCCGGTCGCAGACCAGCGGAAGGATCATCGAGTCGATGAAGGTGAGGTGGTTGCCGGCCAGGATGACCGGGCCGTCGGCCGGAATGCGCTCCGCGCCCTCCACCCGTAGGCGGAACATCAGACGCATGATCGGCCCGAGTACTGCCTTGATGAGCGCGAAGCGGGACAACGGGCCCTCCGGTGTCGGGGAAACGGCATGGGATCCAGTATGAAGTCTGTGCAGGTGAGGACGATACTCGCGAGTCACCGCCGCGCGCATCCCGGGTTCTCACCACGGATACACCCTATTGACGCACGTTCACCTGCGACAGCGCGTGATCGCGGCCCCGCGCCCCCGCCGTGCCGATGTGAGGTACGCCGCTCGACATGCGGCCCCACCCGCGTGTTCGGCTGTACGTCTCCCCACCGTCACCCGCCGCCACCTACGATCGTCCCGCTTTGGCAGGTGCAGGCCATCACAGCCAGAAGGAGTGCGCATGGAGTCTCGACAGGCGGGCCGGCCGGCGGATCCCCGGGAGCCGGGCGAGCGCGGCGGGCCGGACGGGCGGCAGCGGGAGACCGGGCGCCGGGCGCTCCTCGGCGCCGCGGTGCTCGGCGCGGGCGGCGCGGTCCTCGGACTCTCCGGCACGGCGCGCGCGGCGGAGGCCGAGCGGGCCACCGGGGGCAAGGGGTCCGCGCACGGCGGCGGCCTGAAGGGCCTGCCCGTGCCGACGATCATCGGGCACCGCGGGGCCAGCGGCTACCGGCCGGAGCACACCTTCGGCTCCTACGAACTGGCGCTCGACCTCGGCGCCGACATCGTCGAGGCCGGCGACCTCGTCCCCACCAAGGACGGCCACCTCGTCTGCCGGCACGAACCGGAGATCGGCGGCACCACCGATGTCGCCGACCACCCCGAGTTCGCCGGCCGCCGCACCACCAAGGTGCTGGACGGCGTCTCCACCACCGGCTGGTTCACCGAGGACTTCACCCTCGCCGAGCTGAAGACCCTGCGCGCGAGTGAGCGGATCCCCGCCAACCGCCCGCACAACACTCTCTACAACGGGCGCTTCGAGATCCCCACCTTCGAAGAGGTCCTGAAGTGGCAGGACGAGCAGACCCGCAAGCGCGGCAAGCAGGTCTGGATCTACCCCGAGATCAAGCACCCCACCTACTTCCGCAAGCTGGGCCTCGGCACCGAGGAGCGGCTCGCCCGGCTGCTGCGCCGGCACGGCAAGCACCGGCGGAACTCGCCCGTGCTCATCCAGTCCTTCGAGCCCACCAGCATCCAGCGGATGAACAAGCTCGTCGGCAACCCGCTCGCCGTACTGCTCTCCGGCGCCGGCTCCCGCCCCTGGGACTTCGTCGAGACCGGCGACCCGCGCACGACGGACGACCTCATCACCCCCAAGGGCCTCAAGGAGATCGCCGGCTACGCCCAGGGCATCGGCCCCACCCTCGACCTGATCATCCCCAAGGACTCCGCCGGCCGGCTCACCACCCCGACCACCCTCGTCGCCGACGCCCACCGGGCGGGTCTCGTCCTGCACCCGTACACCATGCGCAACGAGAATCCCTTCCTCCCCGCCGAGTTCCGCAAGGGCACCGACGCCGACGGCTACGGCGACGCCTTCGGCGCGTTCAAGGCGTACTTCGCCACCGGCATCGACGGCGTCTTCACCGACAACGCGGACACCGGCGTCCTGGCCCGCGAGGACTTCTGGAACGACTAGCAGCCGCAAGGGGAGGGGGAGCCTGACGGACTGTCACTCCCCGACCCCTCGATCGGGTGACGTACGGCCGCCCCGGCAACCGGCGCCGGGGCGGCCGCGTCACGCCGCACATGACCCACGACTTGCTGACCACCCTGCGCCCGCTGCTGGCCGCGGAGGCCTCGGCGGAGGGCCACGCCTCCGGCGCCGAACCGGGCGACCTGGAGCAGGCCGTCTGGCTGCGCCTCCTGGAACGGCTGGACGCGGACGCCCCGCCCGCCGACCCGCCCGACTGGCTGCGCCGGGCCGTCCGCTCCGAGGCCCGCCGCAGCCGCCGTACCGCCCGGCACGAGACGCCCTACGCATCCCACGGCGGCGACCCCGCCGACGACCGCCGGCCCGGCCCCGAGCAGCAGGCGCTCACCGCCGCCCGCCACCGCGCGCTCCATGCCGCCGTGCGCCGGCTGCCCGGCCGCTGCCCCGGACTGATGGCCGCGCTGCTGTCCCCGAGAGATCTGACCTACCGGGAGATCGCGGGGGAGTTGGGTATCTCACAGGGCAGCCTCGGACCGGAACGTTCCAGATGTCTGGCTTGTCTGCGTCGATTGCTGGCGGCGGAGGTTGCGGGCCGCGAACGGCGGGGATAGGAGTGGGGGACGACCGGTGATCAGGTGAGCGGGAGGCGTGCGCACATGGGCATGAGCGTGACCATCTCGGTGGCGACCGAGCAGGATGTCGAGCAGATCTTCAGACTGCAGTACCTCTGCTTCCAGAGCGAAGCCGCGCTGTACGGGAACTACCGCATCGACCCGCTGGTCCAGCCGCTGGACTCGGTGCGCGCGGAGGTCGCCGCCGACTGCGTCTTCGTGGCGCGCCTCGGCGACGAGGTCGTGGGCTCGGTGCACGGCACGGTGACCGAGGACGGCGCCGCCGCCATCGGCAAGCTGTGCGTCCACCCCCGCTTGCAGGGCCACGGCATCGGCGCCCGGCTGCTGCGCGCGGCCGAGGCCGCGCTGGTCGAGGAGCGCGGCGCCAAGCGGTTCCGGCTCAGCACGGGCCACCGCAGCGAGAACAACCTGCGGCTGTACCGCAAGGTGGGCTACGAGACGGTCGGCACCGCCGAGGGCCCCGACGGCGTCCGCATGATCGTCCTGGAGAAGCCGGCCCCGGAGACGTCGTACGCGGCGACGGCCTAGAGGAGCGGCAGCGCGGCCGGCGGTTACGCGGAAACGGGGCCGGCCGCGCTCCCCTTGCGCAGCCAGCGGATGGCGGACAGCGGGAGCAGCACCGGAATGAAGAGGTAGCCCATCCCGAAGTCCGACCACACCGTCGCGTCCGGGAACGCGGACGGCTCGACGAGCGTCCAGGTGCCCACCGTCAGCACGCCCACCAGCTCCGCCACGCAGCACGCCAGCGCGGCGCGGCGGGCGCCCTCCCCGCCGCGGACCAGCGAGTACGTGATGAAGCCGTACACCACGCCCGCGACCGCGGACAGCGAGTAGGCGAGCGGCGCGCGGTCGAAATCGGTGGAGATCTGCACCACCGAGCGCGACACCGCGCCGACGACCATCACGCCGTACAGCCACACCAGCAGCATGCCGGGCCCACTGATGAGCCGGCCACGCGCGGTGTCCTGCTCCTCCGTCGCCGCCATCTCAGCCTCCCCAGATGTCATAGAGCCGCACTTCGAGGACGGCGAGGACCACACCGCCGGCCGCGACGGTCACCGAACCCCAGCGGGTGCGTTCCGCCAGCGACATGAAGCCTGCCACGGGAACGCACGCGAGCGCGCCCAGCAGATAGGCGACGAAGATCGTGGTTCCCTGCTCGGGCTTCTCCCCCCGGGAGAGCTGCACGACCCCGACGACAAGCTGCACGAGCGCGAGCACGGAGACGACGGCCATGCCGATGAAGTGCCAGTCCTTCGTCGGCTGATCCCGCGAGGCGGACCACCCGCACCACCCACCGAGCAACAGCGCGGCAACCCCGGTCACCAACGTCAGGACATCAAGCATGCGGCGACTTTATTACGCCCCTGACGACCCCCCGTGCGCCGGGTTCGCCTGTCCTGCCCGCAGGGGCGCGGGGCTGTGTCTTCTGCGCGGCTCCGCCGCGGTGGGCGCGAGCAGCCGCGCCCCGAAAAAGACCCACCCCCACCGTGGCGTTGGCCACAGCAAACCCCCACCACCCCCCACCGTCCCTCACCCCCCCCACCACCCCCGTCCACGATCCGGACACCCGCGCCCACCCACACCCATACGTCTGCTTTACTTGCCCCATGAGCACCACGAGCGACCGCACCCCTGCGACCGAGGCGACGACCACGCCCGGTGCTCGTTGTATGTGCTGTTCCGGCCGCGCAGACCGAATGCGCGCCTTCTAGAGGGCCCCCGCACCACCCCCCCCGCTCGCGCCCCGAAGCGAGCCCGCCGGCACCCCCGGCAGCCCCCGTACGCCGTGCCCGGCGCCCCCGCACCCACGCGTGCACCACGCGCCGCACACGTGTGCACCCGCACACAAGCGTCACTCACCGCGTGCCCGGGCACACCCACGCCCCCGACAGCGACGGAAACCCACGTGATCACCACATCGGGCCTCACGAAGATCTACCACCCACACGGAACCCGGGTCGGCGGCCGAGCCGGCACCCAAGCCGCCCCCCACGGCATCGTCGCCCTCGACCACGTGGACCTCCACGTCCGCGAGGGCGAGGTCTACGGCGTCATCGGTCAGTCCGGCGCCGGCAAGTCCTCCCTCATCCGCTGCGTCAACCTGCTGGAGCGCCCCACCGCCGGCACGGTCACCGTCGACGGCAAGGACCTCACCGCACTCGCCGGCCGCGGCGCCCGCGCCGGCCGCGAACTGCGCCGCGCCCGCAGCCGCATCGGCATGGTCTTCCAGCACTTCAACCTGCTGTCCTCGCGCACCGTCCAGGCCAACGTCGAACTGCCCCTGGAGATCCTCGGCGTCTCGGGGAAGGAACGTTCCCGCAGGGCCCTGGAGCTGCTCGACCTCGTCGGCCTGACCGACAAGGCGAAGGCGTACCCCGCCCAGCTCTCCGGCGGCCAGAAGCAACGCGTCGGCATCGCCCGCGCCCTGGCCGGCGACCCCAAGGTGCTGCTCTCCGACGAGGCGACCAGCGCCCTGGACCCGGAGACCACCCGCTCCATCCTCCAGCTGCTGCGCGACCTCAACCAGCAGCTCGGCCTCACCGTCCTGCTCATCACGCACGAGATGGACGTCGTGAAGTCGATCTGCGACTCCGCCGCCCTCATGGAGAAGGGCCGGATCGTCGAGTCCGGCACGGTGAGCGAGCTGCTCGCCACCCCCGGCTCCCGGCTGGCCGAGGCGCTGTTCCCGGTCGGCGGCCGGGCCACCGGCGCGGACCGGACCGTCGTCGACGTCACCTTCCACGGCGACGCCGCCACCCAGCCCGTCATCTCGCAGCTCGCGCGCACCTACAACATCGACATATCGATCCTGGGCGCCGCGATGGACACCGTCGCCGGCCGCCAGGTCGGCCGGATGCGCATCGAACTGCCCGGCCGCTACGAGGACAACGTCGTCCCGGTCGGCTTCCTGCGCGAACAGGGCCTCGGCGTCGACGTCGTCGGCGTCACCGACCCCGCCCCCACGGCCGGCCGGACCACCCCGCTGGTGAAGGAAGGTGCCAAGTGACCTGGTCGGAGATGCGGCCGCTGCTGTCCCAGGCCTGTTGGGACACGCTCTACATGGTCGGCTGGTCCACGGTGATCGCGGTCGTCGTCGGACTGCCGCTCGGCGTGCTGCTGGTCCTCACCGACCGCGGCGGACTGCTGCGCAACGTCGTCGCCAACAAGGTCATCGGCCAGGTCGTGAACGTCGCCCGCTCGATGCCGTTCATCATCCTCATGGTCGCGCTGATGACCTTCACCCGCTGGGTCACCGGCACCACCATCGGCCGCGAGGCCGCGATCGTGCCGCTCGCCATCGGCGCCATCCCGTTCTACGCGCGCCTGGTGGAGATGTCGGTCCGCGAGGTGGACGGCGGACTCGTCGAGGCCGTGCAGTCGATGGGCGGCAGCACCTGGAAGACCGTCCGCAGCGTCCTCGTGCCCGAGGCGCTCCCGTCGCTCATCTCCGGCGCCACCACCACGATCATCGCCCTCATCGGCTACTCGGCGATGGCGGGCACGGTCGGCGCCGGCGGCCTCGGCGACATCGCCATCCGCTACGGCTACCAGCGCTTCGAGACCGGCATCATGTGGATCACCGTCGCCATCCTGGCCGTCGTGATCTCCGTGCTGCAGTTCGCCGGCGACTTCGCCGCGCGCTCACTGCACCGCCGGGGCGCCAGATCCGGACGGCTGCTCCTGTTCCGGCCGCTGGGCGGCCCCCGCCCGGTCCCGGCCACCGCGGACGCGGTCGACAAGGGCTGACACCGGCCCACCCACCCCACAGAACTCCCCGTCCACCCGACACGGGGACGCTTCACCATTGCCGCAAGGAAAGGCACTTTTCGTGCGTAACACCGCAAAGATCACCACCGCCGCGCTGGCCGTCACCGCCCTCACCCTCGGGCTCGGCGCCTGCGGCTCGGACTCCGACGACTCCGGCAAGGCCGACGCCGACGCCACCCTCACCGTCGCCGCGACCCCCACCCCGCAGGGCGAGATCCTCACCTACGTCAAGGACCACCTGGCGAAGAAGGCCGGCCTCAAGCTGGAGGTGAAGGAGTTCACCGACTACGTCACCCCGAACACGGCCGTCCAGCAGGGCGAGGTCGACGCCAACTACTTCCAGCACAAGCCGTACCTGGACGACTTCAACAAGAAGAACGGCACCGACATCGTCCCGGTCCCCGGCGGCACCGTGCACCTGGAGCCGCTCGGCGTCTACTCCAAGAGCCTCAAGAAGCTCGACGACCTGACGAAGGGCGCCACCGTCGCCCTGCCCAACGACACCACGAACGAGGCCCGCGCGCTCAAGCTGCTCGAGGCCAACGGCGTGCTGAAGCTGAAGTCGGGCGCGGGCTACGACGCCACCCCCAAGGACGTCACGTCCAACCCCAAGGGACTGAAGTTCAAGGAGCTGGAGGCCGCGCAGCTGCCGCGCTCCCTCGGTGACGTCGACGCCGCGGTGATCAACGGCAATTACGCCCTGGAGGCCGACCTCAGCCCGGCCGAGGACGCCCTCGCCGCCGAGTCCGCGAAGGGCAACCCGTACGCCAACTTCCTCGCCGTGAAGAAGGGCGACGAGGACGACCCGCGGGTGAAGAAGCTCGCCACGCTGCTCACCTCGCCCGAGGTGAAGAAGTACATCGAGGACAAGTACGACGGCGCCGTCGTCCCCGCCTTCTGATCCCCGCCGCCCGTTTCGCCGGCCGCCGCCACGCACGGGGTCCGCTCCCTCACCGCCCGGAGCGGACCCCGTGGTGCGGTGCGGTGGGTTCATGCTGCATGCTGGGCAGTTCAGCAGGTCGGATGACGGCTGATCAGGTTTGACGGTCCACAGGTTACGGAGTGGCGCATGACGAGCACCTTCCCCAACATCTCCATCAGCACGGAGCGGTTGGTCCTGCGGGCCCTCGACGAGGACGACGTCACCGCCCTGTCCGAGATGATGAACGACGAGCAGATCGCCGCCTGGACCGATGTGCCCCAGCCCTTCACCGAGGCGGGCGCCCGGACCTGGATCGACGAGTACGCGCCCGCCGAACGCGCCGCGGGCCGCGGCCTCGACCTGGCGGTCACCGAGTTCCTCACCCAGCGCCTGGTCGGCATCATCCAGCTCACCCGCACCAACTGGCATGTGCGGTCCACGGAGCTGTCGTACATCGTCGCCCCCTGGGCGCGCGGCGAGGGCTACGCCTCCGAGGCCGCGCTCGCCACCGCCCGCTGGCTCTTCCGCGAGCAGAAGTTCGAACGCATCGAACTGCGCACCGCCGCCGACAACACCGCCTCGCAGCAGGTCGCGCAGAAGATCGGCTGCATCAGCGAGGGCGTGCTGCGCAACGCCTGCATAGCCCACGCGCGTACGGAGGACGGCACCTGGACCGACGTGCGCACCGACTTCATCGTGTGGAGCCTGCTGCCGGAGGACCTGGAGGGCGGCGCCGGCCAACTCGCCGACAGCACCGGGTTCACCTCGTTCTCCGACTGGAACTGAGTCCCGCGGCGGCGGTGACACCCCCCGCCACGCCGGGCGAACGCCTCGCGCGCACACGGTAGTCTCACATGGTCCCGCGCGGCCCCGACGGCGTCCCGCCCGTGGGTCCGCCCCCCACCTGCGTAAACACCCTGGAGAATCACGACGATGGCCGACCGGGTCACGGTGATCGGCTGGGACGGCTCGCCGCTGACCGACGCGGCGCGCTCCGCCCTCGGCGCCGCCACGCTCGTCGCCGGTGCCGCCCACCACCTCGCGCTCCCCGAAGTGCCCGCCGCGGCCGAACGGATCCGCCTCGGCAGCATCGCGCTCGCCGCCCGGCGCATCGCGGGACACCGCGGTACCGCCGTCGTCCTCGCCGACGGCGACCCCGGCTTCTTCGGCGTCGTACGCACCCTGCGCGCCCCCGAGTTCGGCCTCGAGGTCGAGGTCGTCCCCGCCGTCTCCGCTGTGGCCGCCGCCTTCGCCCGCGCCGGGATGCCCTGGGACGACGCCCAGGTGGTCGTCGCCCACCGGCGCACCCTGCGCCGCGCGGTCAACGTGTGCCGCGCCCACACCAAGGTGGCGGTCCTCACCTCGCCCGGCGCCGGACCCGCCGAACTCGGCCTGCTCCTGGAGGGCGTGCACCGCACCTTCGTCATCTGCGAGGAACTGGGCACCACCCGCGAACAGGTCACCGTCGTCACCTCCGACAAGGCCGCCGACCACACCTGGCGCGACCCCAACGTCGTCATCGTCATCGGCGGGCCCGTCGCCGCCGCCGAGGACGGCGGCTGGCTGGCCGGCCGCGCCCCGGCCGCCGGACCGCGCGGCTGGACCCTGCCCGCGGAGGCCTACGAGGGCACCCTCGGCGAGGGCGAGACCGAACCGCTGCGCGCCGCCCAACTAGCCCGGCTCGGCCCCCGCGTGGGCGACCTCGTCTGGGACATCGGCTGCGGCAGCGGCGCCTTCGCCGTCGAGGCCGCCCGCTCCGGCGCCGCCGTCCTCGCCGTCGACGAGGACCCCGGCGCCTGCGCCCGCACCGAGGCCGCCGCCCGCCGCCTCGGCGTCCAGCCGCAGATCGTGCTCGGCACCGCCCCGCACGTCCTGGAGAACCTGCCCGAACCCGACGTCGTCCGGGTCGGCGGCGGAGGAGCGGCGGTCGTCTCGGCCGTCGCCGACCGCCGTCCGCAGCGCATCGTCACCCACGCCGCCACCCGGGACGCCGCCGAACTCATCGGCCGCGATCTCACCGAACACGGGTACGACGTGGAGTGCGCGCTGCTGCAGTCCGTCGAACTCGACACCCGGGCCTGGACGGAGAAGGAACGGAGCGTCGCCTTCCTCCTTTCCGGAGAGCTCGTCCGGCGCGAAAACACCCGCTGAGCGGCCACGGGAGCGCACGCGGAGGGTGCGACCGGTCGAACGCGCCCCGTGATCCGGTTGTCGTACCGGCGCGGTAGGCTGGCCGACCGTTGTACCGCATCCGGGTGATCAGGCCCTTCATCAGCCAATGTCCGGAAAGCACACCTCTTTTGAGGAGTGTGTGGTACGGCAGGACCGGAGGACGCGCAACGTGGCGCAGTCCACAGCGGACCCGCGCGGATCACGCTGTCGCAACGGCAGGACGACCGAGACAATGCCAGTGCATGGCTTTGTCGACTTGATGGCGAGTCGTTCGTGCCGCTGGGCGCGCACGCTCGTTCTTCACACGGGGCGGTCGGTGCGCCGTTCCGGGCCAGTGGGTTGAGGAGCACGAACCGATGGGCGAGGGGTACGCATGACCGACACCGGCCAGGTCCCGGGCGAGGGACTGCCGGAGAACGCAGGCATGGTGCAGCAGCCGGGCGTCACCGCGCCGGCCGCGTACACCTACCTCGAACCCTCCGACACCGCCGTTGAGGACGAGGACCAGCTGCTGATGCCCGGCCAGCAGGGCGCGTGGGGCAACGAGATGGCCCCGCCCGCCCCGGCCCCGGCCTACCACGAGCCGGGGGCGCACGAGGCGGGCGGCCGGGACAGCGGCGCCGTCGACCTGAGCGCCGTGCGTACGCCGTCGGCGCCCGCCGCGCACCCCGCGCCGGCCCGCCGCCCGCTGCACCTCGGCCCGCCGACCCCCGTCCCCTCCGCGAGCCCGGTCCGCTCGCTCGCCGACCGCGGCCCCGCCGACGCGCCCATGCGGCCCACGGGCCCGGCCACGATCGGCCCCGAGTACCTCGACACCACCCCGCAGCAGGAGGCCGCCCCGCAGGGCGCGGCCCCGTGGGGCGCCGCCCCACAGGCCGGCCCGGGCGCGGTGCCCGCGGAAGCGGCCGCGCCGCAGGACGCGGCGACCGGCCTCGGCACCGCGGTGGCGGAGCCGGAAGCGGCCGGGTACGCGGCCGTCCCGGAGAACCCGGAGGCGGAGGCCGGGTACGCGGTGAACGGCCAGTTCCCGCAGCCGGGCGTCGACGACGGCCTGCCGCAGGCGGCGGAGGCGGTGGCCGGGCAGCCCGTCGGTCAGCCGAGCGGAGAGCCGATCGGGCAGCCCGTCGGTCAGCCGGTCGGTCAGCCGGTCGGGGAGCCCGTCGGAGAGGCGCCCGAGGTTCCGGTCGGGGCGCCCGAGGGTGCGGCGGCCGTGCCGGGTGGTCCGGCCGAGGAGCCGCAGGGCCCTGTTGCCGTTCCCGCCCCCGAGACGCCGGAGCCCTCGGTTCCGGCCGCCGAGGTTCCGCTCGCCGAGGTTCCGGTCCAGGAGACCCCGGCGGTCCCGCAGGTCCCCCAGGTTCCCGACGCCGCCCCGCCGGTTCCCGGCGTTCCGACGGCGCAGGGGACGACGCCTCCGGACGGCACCGCGCTCCCGGTGGCCGACGGCGCCGTCCCGCCGCAGGGCGCGGACCCCGTCGTACCGGCCGAGCAGTACGAGGAGGCCGTCGCGGCGCCGGGTGCGCCCGAGGCCGCGCAGCCGGTGCCGGGTGCCGAGGCCGCCGAGCCGCCGGTCGCCGTCGCGTCCGTCGTACCGGACGGACACGGGGCCGACGCCGCTCCGGTGGCCCCGGAGCCGGTCTCGGACGTCGCCGGCCGGCCGCACGAGACGCAGCCGGGCATGCCCGCCGTCGCCGCGCCCGAGGTACCGCAGACCACCCTCGCTGTCCCCGCGCCGGTGGACCCGGCCGCGCGGTTCGCCGGGCCCGGCGACGTGGCCGGCACCCCCGAGGGCGCCGAAGCCGTGGACGAGCAGTCGGCCGAGGCGGTCGTGGAGGACGTGAGCCCGGCCGTCCCGGAGGCCGCCCCCTCCGAGGCCACGACGGCCGACGCCCCGCGGCCCGAGGCGGTGGACCCGGCCCCGGCGGCCGAGCCCGCCCCCGCCGGCGGCACGCCGGGCGCCGCCCCGGCGGAGCCGGCCGACGCCATGGGCGCGCCCGACCCGGCCGCGCAGGCCACCCCGCTCGCCGCCGTCGACCGGTCGGCGCCCGTCGCCCCCGTGGAGCCGCCCGCCGAGGCGGCCGTCCCGGACCCGGCGGCCCCCGTCGGCGTCCCCGGTGACGACCGGCCGCTCGCCCCGCACACCGACGAGGCGGCCGAGCCGCCGGCCCCGGCGGTCGGCCACGTCGGCGGTCAGCCGCTCGGCCAGTTCGTCCCGGCGGACGACCCCGCACCCGTCAGCCCGCACCTCGACCCGGTCCCCGCGCAGGAGTCCGCGGCTCCGGTCGCGGACACCACGCCCGAACCCCCGGCCACCGGCGCCGTACCCGTACCGCCCGGACCGGACGTCCCGCAGGCACCCGGCCCGGAAGCTCCGCGGGACCCCCAGGCGGCCGGCGCCCCGGCGGCGCCCGTCACCGTCCCGGCACCCCGCGAGGGCGACGCGGCCGACGCCCAGCAGCCCCCCGCGCACCCGGACGCCGTCGCCGCCCCGCACCCGCAGGACCCGCACGCCGCCCCCGCCGCGCAGGAGCAGCCCGTGTCGGAGCCGCCGCAGCCCGTCGGCCCCGCCGCCCCCGGCTACGACGAGGCCGAGCGCGAGGCCGTGCTGCGCGTGATGCGCGAGCGCCGCGACATCCGCAACGGCTTCCGCTCCGACCCCATCCCGCACGAGGTGCTGCTCCGCGTCCTGGAGGCGGCCCACACCGCCCCTTCCGTGGGCCACTCCCAGCCGTGGGACTTCGTCGTCATCCGCTCCGCCGACACCCGGCGCGCGATGCACGAACTGGCCGAGCGCCAGCGCGACGCCTACGCCAAGTCGCTGCCCAAGGGCCGGGCCAAGCAGTTCAAGGAACTGAAGATCGAGGCCATCCTCGACACCCCGGTCAACATCGTCGTCACCGCCGACCCCACGCGCGGCGGCCGGCACACCCTGGGCCGGCACACCCAGCCGCAGATGGCCCCGTACTCCTCCGCGCTCGCCGTCGAGAACCTCTGGCTCGCCGCCCGCGCCGAGGGGCTCGGCGTCGGCTGGGTCAGCTTCTTCGACGAGCGCGAGATGGTCCGCGCCCTCGGCCTGCCCGAGCATCTGGAGGTCGTGGCGTACCTGTGCGTCGGCTACGTCGACGAGTTCCCGCCCGAGCCCGAGCTGCTCCAGGCCGGCTGGTCCAAGCGCCGCCCGCTCTCCTGGGTGGTGCACGAGGAGACGTACGGCCGCCGCGCCCTGCCCGGCGAGGAGCCGCACGACCTGCTCGCCGAGACGATGGCCGGGATCCGCCCGCTGGACGCCAAGGCGCTCGGCGAGGCCTGGGAGCGGCAGAAGCGGATGACGAAGCCGTCGGGCGCGCTCGGCATGCTGGAGATCATCTCCGCGCAGCTCTCCGGGCTGTCCCGCAAGTGCCCGCCGCCGATCCCGGAGCCCGCCGCGGTGGCGATCTTCGCGGGCGACCACGGCGTGCACGCCCAGGGCGTCACCCACTGGCCGCAGGAGGTCACCGGCCAGATGGTGGCCAACTTCCTCGGCGGGGGAGCGGTCTGCAACGCCTTCGCCACGCAGGTCGGCGCCGAGGTCTGCGTGATCGACGTGGGCGTCGCCTCCGACCTCCCGGCCACCCCGGGGCTGCTGCCGCGCAAGGTGCGCCCCGGCACCGCCGACATGACGGCCGGTCCCGCGCTCACCCGCGAGGAGGTCAAGCAGGCCATCGAGATCGGCATCGAGACCGCCCGCGACCTGGTGGCGGCCGGCAACAAGGCGCTGCTCACCGGCGAGATGGGCATCGCCAACACCACGGCGTCGGCGGCCCTGATCTCCGTCTTCACCGGCGCGGACCCGGCCGAGGTCACCGGCCGGGGCACGGGCATCAACGACGAGATGCTGGCCCGCAAGACCGAGGTCGTACGGCGGGCCATCGAGCTGCACCAGCCGGACCCGGCCGACCCGATCGGCGTCCTCGCCGCGTTCGGCGGCCTGGAGCACGCGGCCATGGTCGGTCTGCTGCTCGGCGGCGCCTCGCTGCGGACGCCGGTGATCCTGGACGGCGTCAGCGCCGGTGCCGCCGCCCTGGTGGCCCGCGCGATCGCCCCCGAGGTCCTCGCCGCGTGCATCGCGGGCCACCGCAGCGCCGAGCCGGGCCACGTCGCCGCCCTCAACAAGCTGGGCCTGCGCCCGCTGGTCGACCTCGACCTCCGCCTCGGCGAAGGCACCGGCGCCCTCCTGGCCCTGCCGTTGGTCCAGAGCGCGGCCCGGGCGATGCACGAGGTCGCGACGTTCGACTCCGCGGGCGTGACGGAGAAGTAGCCACCGCAGCGCTCCCCGGACCGCCGCGGGAGACCCGGCCCGGTCCGGCCCGTGGGGCCCGGCCGGGTCGGCCCGGTCGGGCGGCTGAGGCGGGTCGGCCGGGGCGGCGAGACGTACCGCACTCCGACCCGGTCCACCCGCCCCGCCGCTCGCCGCATAAAATCGCACGTCAGCCCGCTTCGACGTCGCAGCGTGCGCCCGGCGCCCGTATGCGTGCGCCCGGCATTCCCCTCCCCGCCGTACGAGGAGCCGCACCGCCATGGCCGAACACCCCGCCTACCCCGTGGGCCTGCGTCTCGCCGGCCGCCGTGTCGTCGTCCTCGGCGGTGGCCAGGTCGCCCAGCGCCGCCTGCCCGCGCTGATCGCGGCCGGCGCCGACATTCACCTGATCTCGCCCTCCGCCACCCCCTCCGTCGAGGCGATGGCCGACACCGGCGAGATCACCTGGACCCGCCGCCCCTACGAGGACGGCGACCTCGCCGACGCCTGGTACGCGCTGATCGCCACCGGCGACCACGCGGCCAACACCGCCGCCTCCGCCGAGGCCGAACGCCACCGCGTGTGGTGCGTGCGCGCGGACGACGCCGACGCCGCCACCGCCTGGACCCCGGCCACCGGACACAGCGAGGGCGTCACCGTCGCCGTGCTCACCACCAGCGCCCGCGGCCGCGACCCCCGGCACACCGCCGCCGTCCGCGACGCGGTCGTCGAGGGGCTGCGCGACGGCACCCTCGTCGCCCCGCACCACCGCACCCGCACCCCCGGCGTCGCCCTGGTCGGCGGCGGGCCCGGCGACCCCGACCTGATCACCGTGCGCGGCCGCCGCCTGCTCGCCGAGGCCGACGTCGTCATCGCCGACCGCCTCGGCCCCCGCGACCTGCTCGCCGAACTCCCGCCGCACGTCGAGGTGATCGACGCGGCGAAGATCCCCTACGGCCGTTACATGGCCCAGGAGGCCATCAACAACGCGCTGATCGAGCACGCGAAGCAGGGCAAGTCGGTCGTCCGGCTCAAGGGCGGCGACCCCTACGTCTTCGGCCGGGGCATGGAGGAGGTGCGGGCGCTCGCCGAGGCGGGCATCGCCTGCACCGTCGTCCCCGGCATCTCCAGCTCCATCTCGGTGCCGGGCGCGGCCGGAGTCCCCGTCACCCACCGAGGCGTCGCCCACGAGTTCACCGTCGTCAGCGGCCATGTCGCCCCCGACGACGGCCGCTCCCTGGTCGACTGGCCGGCCCTCGCCCGGCTCACCGGCACGCTCGTCATTCTCATGGGCGTCGACAAGATCGGCCGCATCGCCGAGACCCTCGTCGCCCACGGCAAGGCCCCCGACACCCCGGTGGCCCTGATCCAGGAGGGCACGACGACCGCCCAGCGCCGGGTCGACGCCACGCTGGCCACCGTCGCCGAGACGGTACGGACCGAGGACGTCAAGCCGCCCGCGGTCATCGTGATCGGCCCCGTCGTGCACGTGGGCCCGGAGAGGGGCGAGTAGACCCGTGGCAGAGATCCTGAACGTCGAGGACCCCGACGACCCGCGCCTGCACGACTACACGGACCTGACCGACGTGGAACTGCGCCGCCGGCGCGAACCCGCCGAGGGCCTGTTCATCGCCGAGGGCGAGAAGGTCATCAGACGGGCCGGCGAGGCCGGTTACGCGATGCGGTCGATGCTGCTGTCCGCCAAGTGGGTCGAGCCGATGCGCGACGTCCTCGACACGCTCACCGTCCCGGTCTACGTGGTGAGCCCCGAGCTCGCCGAACGCGTCACCGGCTACCACGTGCACCGCGGCGCGCTCGCCTCCATGCGGCGCAAGCCCCTGCCCACCGCGGGCGAACTCCTGGGCACCGCACGCCGGGTCGCGGTGATGGAGGCGGTCAACGACCACACCAACATCGGCGCCATCTTCCGCTCGGCCGCCGCCCTCGGCATGGACGCCGTCCTGCTCTCCCCGGACTGCGCCGACCCGCTCTACCGCCGCAGCGTCAAGGTCTCCATGGGCGCCGTCTTCTCGGTGCCCTACGCCCGCCTCGACCAGTGGCCGGGCAGCCTGGCGGCGGTGCGCGAGGCCGGGTTCGACCTGCTCGCCCTCACCCCCGACGCCGCGGCCACGAGCCTCGACGAAGCCGCCCCGCACCGGCGGGAGCGGGTCGCACTGATGCTCGGCGCGGAGGGCGACGGACTGTCCCGGCGGGCACTGGCCGCCGCGGACGAACGGGTCCGCATCCCCATGTCCCACGGCGTCGACTCGCTCAACGTGGGCGCCGCCGCCGCGGTCGCCTTCTACGCGGTGACGGCGGGCCGCCCGCGGGACTGAGCCCGGCCGTCCACCGCACTCAGGCGGCCCGGCCCCCGGCCCCGTCGCCCTGCCCGGTCCCGGTGTCGTCCGACCGTTCGTACGAAGGGTGGTCCGACTGCTGGTGAGGTTGCGTCTGCCGTACGTCCGTCCGCCCCCGGTCGTCGTCGCGCAGACCGTTGGCCGGGCCCTGGCAGCCCTGCGCCGCGGCGATGCCGAGCGCGACGAGCAGCGTCACCACGACGAACACGAAGATCCGCTGACGCAGCAACCGGGGATTGGCGGGCCGCCGCCCGGTGCCGTTCGTACGCGGCGCGGGCCGACCGCCCTTGCGGGACGCGGGACGGCGGCCCGCGCCGGAACCGGAACCCGAACGGGTGCTGCCCCGCTGCGCGGGCGGCTGCTGCCGCGGACCGGAGCGGGAACCGCCGTTCGCCCGGGAACCACCGTTCGGCCGCGCGCCCCCGGCGGGCCGGGCGCCACCGCCCGGCCGTACGTCGCCGCCCGGCCGAGAACCGCCGGTGGGCCGCGGGTCACCGGCGGCCCGCGAGCCGCCGGACCGGGGCGGGGGAGTGGCGGGCGAGTCGTCCTGCGGGCGCCGCTGGGTGCGCTGCTCCGCGTACAGCTCCGCGAGCCGCCCCGAGGGACGGTCCGGCAGATCGGGGGAGCCGCGCTGGGCCGGCGGCCGGGCGTCCGTCAGACCCTGCGCCTCCCGGGCGGCGATCTCCTTCAGCCGCAGCGACAGTTGCAGCGTGCTCGGCCGCTCCTCCGGGTCCTTGGCGAGACAGGCCCGCACCAGCGGGGCCAGTGCGTCCGGCACCCCGCGCAAGTGCGCCTCCTCGTGCACCACGCGGTACAGCATCACCTCGGAACTGCCGTGCCCGAAGGGCGAGTCGCCGGTCGCCGCGTAGGCGAGCGTGGCACCGAGCGAGAACACGTCCGTGGCCGGCGTGACCGCGGCGCCGCGCACCTGCTCGGGCGCGAGGAAGCCGGGCGAGCCGACCGCCGTGCCGACGTGCGTGAGCGTCGAGGCACCCGTGGCCCACGCGATGCCGAAGTCGATGATCCGGGGGCCCTTGGGGGACAGCAGGATGTTCGAGGGCTTCAGATCGCGGTGGACGACCCCGGCCTCGTGCACCGCCACCAGCCCCTCGGACAGCGCGGCACCCACGGCGGCCACGTCGGCGGCCGGCAGCGCGCCCTCGTCGGCCACCTTGTCGTGCAGCGAGGGACCCGGCACGTACTGCGTGGCGAACCACGGCCGGTCCGCCTCCAGGTCCGCCGCCACCAGTCGTGCCGTACAGCCGCCCCGGATCCGCCGCGCCGCCGAGACCTCGCGCGCGAAGCGCGACCGGAACTCCTGGTCCTCCGCGAGGTCGGGCCGGATCACCTTCAGCGCGACCCGCTGGCCGCGCCGGTCGGAACCCAGGTAGACCACACCCATGCCGCCCGCGCCGAGCCGCCGGTGCAGCCTGAACGAGCCGACGACACGCGGGTCCTCACGCCTCAGGCGCATCATCGCCATGTCCATCCCCGCTGCCCGCTCCGTTTGACGAGCACAGCTTACGTATCGGGGGCCGGGTGCGCGCAGAGGCCGCGCCCTCTCGTTCCTGTCGATTGTCAGTACCGGGTACGACACTTGAAGGACGGTCAGCACGGACACGGACGGCGGGCCCGCGCACCGTTCATGATCCCAACGCCCGGCACGGAGCGGTCCCTTGAGCACGCGACGGACCCTCGCGCGAGCGGCCCGGACGGGGCCGTGGGGCACGGCCCGGACCGCGCGGAACGGCCTGCCGGGACACCACCGGAAGCGACCGCGGACGGACGGCGAGCCCCCACGCACCGCCCCGAAGTGAGGGATGTCACCCGTCGGCACCCCGGCGTCCCCCTCACGACGGACCGGACGACCACGGCACCGCCCCGAGCCGGACATATCGGACACCCCTTCCGGGAACACCCTGAGACCCGTACCCCCGTCTCCACCCAGGGGAGTACACCCCGGGGTGCCGCTCATCCTCCGGGAGGCCCGGCAATCGGTACGAGGGCATGACGTCCAGGACGCGCCGCCCGCCTAGATTTGTCGTCAAGCGGCGGGTGCAGCACTCGTCCCCCGAGGTCAGACACCCGCCGCTGCCAAACCCATTCGGTCAGGAGAGGGACCATGGCCCACACGGCACCGCGGACAGTGGTCCGCACGCGAGGACGCAAGGTGTACGGCACCACGTTCCGCACCGGCCGTACGGGCCGCCGCCACCCGCTGGTGGCGACGGCGATGGCCCTTCCCCTGGCGGTCCTGCTCCTGCTCGTCTTCGACGGCTGGGAGACAGTGGCCACACAAGCGTCGTCCGTGGGCGTGATGCTGGGGCGCTGAGCGGCGCCCCAGGCCCGGAAGAGCGGTCCGGGCGGGGACATCCGGCCAGAGAAACCCCGTGGGGACGGGGGTGCGGCGGACGGCAAAAAACGCCCGCGCAGCTGGGGAGCTGCGCGGGCGTTGTCTTTTCCCCCTGGCTGCGGGCAACCTCGCCGCCTTGACTGCGGGCAATCGTGCCGCACCTAGCTGCGGGCAATCGTGCCGCTAAGGGCGGCACGGGTGGGCGCAGCGGCACCCAAGGCTTCCGGGCGCCGCAGAAACCCCCGGCCCGGACAAATCCCGTACGCTCACCCCGCACCCGCACCCGCACCCGCCCCGCACCCCCGAGGCCCACATGACCGTCCTCCCCGCCCTCCTCACCGCCGCCCGCGCGGCAGCGCACCCGCGGCCGCGCGAGCCCGACGCCCCCTGCACCTGCACCCCCCACCCCCTCACCGACCGCCCCGACGCCACCGTCGTCCGCCACGCCGGCACCGTCGCCAAGGCCCACGCCCCCGGCACCGACCCCACCGCCCTCACCCTCCGCCTCGCCACCGCCACCGCCCTCCCCCGCGTCCTCCTCGCCCCCCTCCGCCCCGACCCCGTCACGCTCCACGACCGCCTCGTCACCTTCTGGCCCTACGGCACCCCCGTGGACCCCGAAACCCCCGACGACGCCCCCTGGGAAGCCGCCGCCACCCTCCTCGCCCACCTGCACAACAGCCCCGCCCCCACCTCGACCCCGCTGCCCCCCATGCGCGGCCCCGCCAAGGCCGCCCACGCCATGACCCGCCTGCGCGCCGCCGCCCCCCACCCGGCCCGCACCCCCGTGGAACGCGCCTGGTCCACCCTCCCGCCCTGGGCCCGCGCCGAGGCCCCCATGCCCCCGTCCACCACCGTCTGCCACGGCGACCTCCACCTCGGCCAACTCGTCCGCCACCCCGCGGAGACCGGAACCGGCGCCTGGCGTCTGATAGACGTCGACGACCTCGGCACCGGCGTCCCCGCCTGGGACCTCGCCCGCCCCGCCGCCTGGTACGCCTGCGGCCTGCTGCCCCCCGACGAGTGGACCCGGTTCCTCACCGCCTACCGACGGGCCGGCGGCCCCGCCGTTCCCGCCGAGGGCGACCCCTGGCCCGCCCTGGAGGTCGCCGCCCGCGCCCTGACCGTGCAGACCGCCGCGCTCACCGTCGTCAAGGCGCTCGCCGCGGACCGCCCCCTGGACGAGGTCGAACAGGCGGTCGTGGACGCCTGCGCCCGCATGGAACCGCAGGACGCGGCCGGATCCGTCCGATAGGGCCGGTACCGGCCGGTCCCCTCCCGGATCAAGGCACGTAGGCTGCAACCGTCGTCCGCCGGGCAGTGTCTCTACCTGGCGAAGCACCACCGACCGGCGAGGAGTTGAGCCGACCATGCAGTGTCCGAAGTGCCATGCGCCGATGCACACGTACAACCGCAACGGCATCCAGATCGAGCAGTGCAGCGGCTGCCGGGGGATCTTCCTGGACTATGGCGAGCTGGAGTCGCTGACGCGTCTGGAGTCCCAGTGGGCGCAGCCCGCCCCGCCGCCCCCGGCCGCGCCGCAGGCCTACCCCGCCGCCCCCGCCTGGGGCGCGCCGCACGGCGGCGGTCACTACGGCGGCCACCACCACCGTCACAAGAGCTTCGGCCACATGCTGTTCTCCAGCTGAGCGGGCACGACGAAGCCCCCGGTCGGGGACCGGGGGCTTCGGGCTGTGTGGACGATACTGGGATTGAACCAGTGACCTCTTCCGTGTCAGGGAAGCGCTCTCCCGCTGAGCTAATCGTCCTCGGGACCGTGACCGTACGGACTCCGCGAGCCGTGATCACAGATACTGCGTGCGCGATACTGGGATTGAACCAGTGACCTCTTCCGTGTCAGGGAAGCGCTCTCCCGCTGAGCTAATCGCGCGGGTACGGATCCGGCCGAAGGTGCCGGTGGATCCAGTGGACGATACTGGGATTGAACCAGTGACCTCTTCCGTGTCAGGGAAGCGCTCTCCCGCTGAGCTAATCGTCCTTGGAGGTGGAGACGGGATTTGAACCCGTGTAGACGGCTTTGCAGGCCGTTGCCTCGCCTCTCGGCCACTCCACCAGGAGCGGGCGACCCCGAAGGGCTACCCGCTTCCTTCGAGCGGACGACGAGGCTCGAACTCGCGACCTCAACCTTGGCAAGGTTGCGCTCTACCAACTGAGCTACGTCCGCCTGTCCTTCCGGCCCGCTCGCGCGGCCCGGCGACGTGTTGAACTCTAGCGGATTCCGGGGCCAGCACAAAAACGCGTTTGCGCAGCGTGCTGCCCCGCACCTGCTCAGGGGCACGGCGGGAGCACGCGCGGCGCGCCCGCCTAGACTCGCCACCGTGCTGGACCTGCCCCCTCTCGCCCGCTTCGGCGGCCTCCTCGCCACCGGGCTCCTCGACGTCACCGCCGATCCGGCCGCCCTCGACTCCGCCGGTTTCTGGGCCGTGTGCGCCGATTTCGAGGGCCGTACGGTCTGCGCCCGCTTCCGTGATGTACGGCCCGCTCCGGTGCCCGCCCCCGTGCCGGGCGCCTGGCGCGGCCCGGCCCCCGGTGCCTGGACGTCCTCCCTCGACCGTGCCGCGTACACCGCGGGCGTACGGCGGATCCGCGACCACATCGCGGCCGGCGAGGTCTACCAGGCCAACCTCTGCCGTGTGCTGTCCGCCCCGCTGGCGCCCGACGCCGACGTCGACGCGCTGACCGCCCTGCTGGCCGCCGGCAACCCCGCGCCGTACGCGGGAACGATGCGTCTGCCCGGGCACGGCGTGGAGATCGCCACCGCCTCACCCGAACTCTTCCTGCGCCGCACCGGGAACGTCGTCGAGTCCGGCCCCATCAAGGGCACCGGGCGCACCGAGGCCGACCTCCTCGACAAGGACCACGCCGAGAACGTGATGATCGTGGACCTCGTCCGCAACGATCTCGGACGCGTGTGTGTCCCCGGCAGTGTGACCGTCCCCGACCTGTGCGCCGTCGAGAAGCATCCGGGCCTGGTGCACCTGGTCTCCACGGTCCGCGGCGAACTGCGCGCGGGAACCGGCTGGCCCGGGCTGCTCGCCGCCGCGTTCCCGCCCGGCTCCGTCACCGGCGCCCCCAAGCCCAGCGCCCTGCGGATCATCGACGCGCTGGAGACCGCGCCCCGCGGCCCCTACTGCGGCGGCATCGGCTGGGTCGACGCCGACCGGGGGACCGGCGAACTGGCGGTCGGGATCCGCACCTTCTGGGCCGACCGCGCGGCCGGGGTCCTGCGCTTCGGCACCGGCGCCGGCATCACCTGGGGCTCGGACCCGGAGCGGGAGTGGCGCGAGACCGAACTCAAGGCGTCCCGGCTGCTGGCGATAGCGTCGGGCACGCACGACTACGACGGGTCGGGTACGGACGACGCGTCGCGCACGTACGACGACGAGCGTGGAGGAACCGCGTGAAGATCTGGCTGGACGGCGGGCTGCAGGACATCGACTCCGCCCGCGTCTCCGTCCTCGACCACGGACTGACCGTCGGCGACGGCATCTTCGAGACGGTGAAGGCGGAAGACGGCCGGCCGTTCGCCCTGACCCGGCACCTGGACCGGCTGACCCGCTCGGCCCGCGGGCTCGGCCTGCCGGACCCCGACCACGACGAGATCCGCCGTGCCTGCGCCGCCGTCCTGGAGGCCAACCCCATGCCGCTCGGCCGGCTGCGGCTCACCTACACCGGCGGCCACGGCCCGCTCGGTTCGGACCGCGGGAACCAGGGCACCACCCTGGTCGTCGCCCTGGGCGAGACCACCCGGCGGCCCGACTCCACCGCCGTGATCACCGTTCCCTGGACCCGCAACGAACGCGGCGCCCTGACCGGCCTGAAGACCACGTCGTACGCCGAGAACGTCGTCGCCCTGGCCCGCGCCCGCGAACACGGCGCCTCCGAGGCGCTGTTCGCCAACACGGTCGGACAGCTGTGCGAGGGCACCGGCTCCAACGTCTTCGTCGTCCTGGACGGCGAGATCCACACCCCGCCCGTCGCCTCCGGCTGCCTCGCGGGCATCACGCGCGCGCTGACCGTCGAGTGGACGGGCGCCAAGGAGACGGAGCTGCCGCTGGACGTGCTGGACCGGGCGGAGGAGGTCTTCCTCACCTCGACCCTGCGCGACGTCCAGGCCGTGCACCGGATCGACGACCGGGAACTGCCCGGCGCCCCGGGGCCGGTGACCACCAAGGCCATGCGCGTCTTCGCGGAGCGGGCGGCGGACGACCTCGATCCGTGAGCACCCGGCGGGATCGCCAAGCCCGGTAAACCGTGCTGACCCGGGGCCGGTGACCAGGTAGAAAAGGACCGATGACCACCACCCTGCGGCCGACCGAGCCGCTCCAGCAGTCCGCGGACGGCACCCGGCGGCGCCACTACCAGGTGTGCGTCAACAGCCGTCCGGCCGGCGAGATAACCCTGTCGACCGACCCGGTCTTCGGACCGGCCACCGGCGTCCTGGACGGACTGCGCATCGAGGAACCGGACCGGCGGCGCGGCCGCGCCACGGTGGCCGTGCTGGCCGCGGAGGAGGTCGCCCGCGGCTGGGGCTGCGAGCGGATCGAGGCGGACGTCCCCGGGGGCTCCGACGCCGGCCTGCGGCTGGCCGCCGTGCTCGGATACGTGCCGCGCAGCCGGATCATGGTCAAGCGGCTCGGCGACACCGCGCCCGCGCTGCCCGAGGGCAGCCGGGCCCGGACGATGACCGCCGAGGAGTTCGACGTCTGGCGGGGCCTCGCGGTCCAGCGGTACGTCGAGGCCTGCGCGGCCCGCGGCATGCCCGCGGCGCAGGCCAGGGAGCACGCGGAGCGCGACCAGGCGAAGCGACTGCCCCAGGGGCCCGCCACCCCGGGGGTGTCGCTGGCCGTCCTGGAGCACGAGGGAAGCACGGTCGGCACCCTGTGGCTGAGCCCCCGGGACGGGGCGGCGTACGTGTGGGACGTCGAGGTGGACGCCGCCCACCGGGGCCGGGGCCACGGCCGCTCCCTGATGCTGGCGGCGGAGGCGTACGCCCTCGCCTCCGGCAGCCCCGAGATAGGGCTGAACGTCTTCGCGGGCAACACCCCCGCCGAGCGCCTGTACGAATCGCTCGGCTACACGACGGTGACGCATCGGGTGCGGAAGGATCTGGTGCAGGGCCTGCTGTAGGGGCGACCGGCTTCGGCGGCGGGGCGGGCGGGCCCCCGGCTCCGCTCGGGCTCGGGTTGGGGGTTCGGCTCCGCTCGGGCTCGGGTCGGGGGTTCGGCTCCGCTCGGGCTCGGGTCGGGGGTTCGGCTCCGCTCGGGCTCGGGTCGGGGGTTCGGCTCCGCTCGGGCTCGGGTCGGGGGTTCGGCTCCGCTCGGGCTCGGGATGGGGGTTCGGCTCAAGCTCCGGCTTCGGCGAGCAGCCGGTCCGCGAGCTCCTCGATGCGGGCGAGCAGCCCCTCCTGGCTCTTGCCGCCGTCGAGGAGCTCGCCCCCGATGACGTACGTCGGCGTGCCGGTCACGCCGATCGCCTTGCCCTCTGCCTGGTCGGCGTCGACGATCAGGATGTGCCGGCCGTCGATCAGCGCGGTGTCGAACTCCTCGGCGTCCAGGCCCAGTTCCCGGGCCACCTCGACGAGGAGCGGCTCGCCGGCCCGCTCCAGCTCCGCCACCCGGGCGAGGACGGCCTCCACGTACGGCCAGCCCTTCCCCTGTGCCAGGGCCTCCTCGGCGGCCTGCGCGGCAGCGAAGGCGTGCTTGTGCTTCTCCAGCGGGAAGTGCCGCAGCCGCAGCTCCAGCCGCTCGCCGTAGCGGGCGCGCAGCGTGTGCAGGTCGTCGAGGGACCGACGGCAGTCCGGGCACTGGAGTTCGCACCAGACGTCCAGCACGACGGGCGCGGCCGGGGTGACCGGGGAGGCGGGGGAGGTGTCGCTCATGGTCACAGTCTCCCAGGGCCGGTGAGCCGGTCCAAACCGCTGGGTCTTCCACCGCCGGGTGGAGACCGGGCCGGTCGTGCGGTGCCCAGGGTGGAGAAGGGTGGAGTACCGACCCGGCCCGGGGGAGGAGCCGACCCCGAGACGACCCTGAGGTTGTCCCTGAGGTTCGGGCCTGACCGTGGCACTTCGGACCGGGAACGGTGCAGGATGGAAGGGACGAACCGACCGACTGCCCGCCCTGCCGAGCTCGCCTGGAGGACCGGATGCTTGCCGAGACCGTCTGTTCCGCCGCCTCCGCGGCCGGCCTGGGCATTGCCGCGGTCACCGCCTACCGCAAACGTTTCCTGGCCGCGTTCCGCATCGCCGCCTACTCACTGGTCCCGGTCGGGCTGGTGATGACCGGAGTGGTCGGCTGGCTGGCCGACACGGCCTTCAGTCCGACGGCCTGGGCCGGATTCGGTGTGCTCGGACTGGCCTGGGTGCTGTTCGCGACGACCAGAGCCGTGGAACGCCGCGGCGGCGGCACCCGCAAGGAACGCCGGGCGGCACGGGCCGCCGCGCGACGGGACGCGGTGGCGCCCGCGGCCTCGGAGCCCTCGCTCGGCCGTGGCTCCACCACGCCGGCCACCCGGCCGCAGTCCGCCCCGCCGCGCGCCGGCGGCTCGGGGGACGACTTCAGCGACATCGAGGCGATCCTCAAGAAGCACGGGATATGACCGCCCCCGGGGTGGGGGGCTGCTCCGTGTCGCCCCTTTCCGTGGCGACCTGCTGAAACGACACGGGGGATCATGGGGGATCACCGCTGGGCACCCAAGTGATCACGTTCGCTCCGCCGCGTAAGGATAATGGCGAACTCCCGGTCATTACGGGCGTGTTGATCGCGGAGGGGGGTGGTGCTGCGTCATCATCGCCGCGAGATGCTGGACCCACCCCAGAGCGACCCCGTCACTCCCCCCGAGGAGCGGCGAGGCTGTCTCTTCGCGCTCTCCCAGCCACCGCTGATGATCTTCCTTGCGGTGATCGGCTGTCTGCTGCTCATGGCATCACTGCACGACCTGCTGCTGCTCTGAGCCGTACGCGGAGCCCCAGGCGCCACCCGCCGAGGGCTCCGTCGCCCCAGCCGCCGGAACCGTCCCCCGGCCACCATCTTCCGGACGCCGGTCACCATCTTCCGGAAGCCGGAAGCCGGAAGCCGGAAGCCGGAAGCCGGAAGCCGGAAGCCGGAAGCCGGAAGCCGGAAGCCGGAAGCCGGAAGCCGGAAGCCGGAAGCCGGAAGCCGGCCCGTCCGCCCCGGACGTCAGCCGGCCGCCTCCTTGCGGCGGGCCCGGTAGGCCGCCACATGCAGGCGGTTGCCGCAGGTGCGGCTGTCGCAGTAGCGGCGCGAGCGGTTGCGGGACAGATCGACGAAGGCGCGCCGGCAGTCGGGGGCCTCGCAGCGGCGGAGCCGCTCCTGCTCCCCGGCGACCACGAAGAAGGCCAGCGCCATCCCGCAGTCGGCCGCCAGGTGGTCCGCGACGGACGCGCCGGGCGCGAAGTAGTGCACATGCCAGTCATGACCGTCGTGGTCGGTCAGCCGGGGCGTCGTCCCGGCGGCGGCGACCAGCTCGTTGATCAGCCCGGCGGCGGCGCGGGCGTCGGGCGCGGCGAAGATCTGCGCGAACCTGCCGCGGACCTTGCGCACGGCGGAGAGGTCGAACTCCGAGAGCGACTGGACGTCGCTCATCCGGTGGCGCCGTACGAACGCGTCGAGGGCGGCGAGATCCGCGAGCCCGTCCGCCGTGTCGTCGTCCTCCGGCGCGGTGTTCACCAGTTCCACCGCGGCATCGAGCGACCGCCGGGTGTCGTGGGTGATCAGCACGTCTGGCTCCCTGGCCCTGGGAGACGGGCGGGCGCCCGCCTTGGTGCTGGCCGAGCCTAGCGGCTCGAGACCCGGGCGGAACCGCGCCGTCGCGTCCGACGCCGGGCGCGGCCGGCCGCCGGCGCCCCCGGACGCGCCGGAGTCGTCACGCTCCGTACGCACGTCGGCGCCGCCACCGCCAGATGGACGGTGACGGCGCCGACGGGCCCGGACAGGGCTCGTCGAGGCCCGAGCCGTCTCCCCGAGTGGACGGCTTCGGGCGGATCCGTGGTGCTTCGGTCGTCTAGCTCTCCGCCAGGATGTGCGACAGCTCCTGATCGAGGTCGAAGTGCCGGTGCTCCGTGCCCGGGGGCACGGCGGCGTCCGTCCGCTTCAGGAAGGACTCCAGGGCCCGCGCCGGGGCCTCGAGCAGTGCCTCGCCCTCCGGGGAGCTCAGCGCGATGCAGACGACCCCCTGACCATGGCTGCGGGACGGCCAGACACGGACGTCGCCCGTGCCGGTCGGCCGGTGCAGGCCTTCGGCGAGGAGGTCGCGGGCGAACACCCACTCGACGGTCTCCTCGGCTCCGGTGTGGAAGGTGGCGTGCACGGCATAGGGATCGGCCGTGTCATACCGCAGTCCCGCGGGAACAGGCAGTGAGGACTCGCTCGACACAACGAGGCGCAGGTGCAGCTCGCAGCTGACCGTGGTGTTCATAAGCGCCAGGGCCTTTCGCTCAGTGTGCGCTCGGGGATTCGCACGTCGGCGAAATCGACATGCCACCTACGGTGCCGTTGTAAACCCCTCTGAGTGTTTTGCCTGCCTTTACGTAACTCTTCCGGCGGAGGGTGTCTTGAGGGGGTACGGCCATTCCGGTGACCGGATTCTCTCCGGTAAGGTTTGGCTGTATGAATACGGGGAGTGACGAGCGGGATCAGCCGGGCGGGAGCGTCGCGGCCACGGACGAAACGGACGACGGACGGGGCCTCGGCTCCCGGGCGCCGGAATTCATCAAACGGCGCCGTGTGCTGCACCTGAGCTGGCAGGTGGGCGTCTTCGTGGTGGGGCTGGCCGTCGTCGGCGCCGGCGTGGTGATGCTGCCGCTGCCCGGCCCCGGCTGGCTGGTGATCTTCGCGGGCATGGCGATCTGGGCGACCGAGTTCGTCTGGGCCCAGCTGGTGCTGCGCTGGACCAAGCGCAAGGTGACCGAGGCGACGCAGCGCGCCCTCGACCCGAGGGTACGCCGCCGCAACATCATCCTGACCTCGGTCGGCCTGGTGCTGATCGCGGCGTTCGTGGGCGTGTATGTGTGGAAGTTCGGCCTCGAGATGCCCTGGAACATCGACCAGTAGGGCCGCGGCCCGCGGGAGCCGGCGACGGGTCGGGGGCACCCCCTGACATGGGGTAATGTTCTCCGTGCGCCCGGGCGATTAGCTCAGCGGGAGAGCGCTTCGTTCACACCGAAGAGGTCACTGGTTCGAACCCAGTATCGCCCACCACACCGGCGGCCCCGGCACGGAAACCGTGCGGGGCCGCTTTCGTATGTCCTCGGCGGTCGGACTGCCTCTCCGTGCGGCTCCGCCTGGCGCGGGGCCCCGCGTCCGGGCCCGTCGCCACCCCGCTCTCACCAATTTCTGCGCGAGTCATTGACGCGCTCACGGCCCCTCCGTACCTTGTGCCAGCAAGCGCTTACTTGAAACGATTCATGCCATGCAGGAACGTCGCGGGAGGCCTCGGCATGCACGAAATCGGCAGGGTGGAACGGCGTACGGTGCTGAAGGCCGCCGGGGCCTCGGCCGCCGCGCTGGGCCTGGGCGCACTGGCCGGCTGTGGCGGCAACAGCGGTTCCGGGGACGGGACCGTGACGATCCGTTACTCGTGGTGGGGTGCCGAGGAGCGCGCCAAGAAGATCAACCGGACCGTCGCGCTCTTCGAGAAGAAGTATCCGAAGATCAAGGTCAAGACGGACTTCCAGGACTATGAGGCATTCTGGGAGAAGTTCCAGACACAGGCGTCCGGCGGAAATCCGCCGGACGTTTTCCAAAACGCCGTCACATTTCTTCGGAAGTACGACAAGCGGAGCGTTCTGCTCGACCTCAAGTCCCAGGTGGACGCGGGCAATCTGAGCCTGGACAACTTCCGTGAGGGCGTCGTCCAGGTCGGCCAGGTGGACGGAAAGCAACTGGCCGTTCCCGTCGGCTCCAACACCATGGCGCTGGTCGTCGACAAGAAACTGTTCCGGAAGGCGGGCGTCGAACCGGAGACCGGCTGGACCTGGGACGCGTACTTCAAGGCGTTGAAGACGGTGCACGACAGGACGGGCGTCGCCGGGGACACCGGCTACTTCACCGTCATGTACCTCTACGACCTCTGTCTCCGGCAGAACGGCAGGGCGTTCTTCACCAAGGACGGACTCGGCTTCGACAAGGCCGACCTGACGGAGTGGTGGCAGGACGGCTACAGCCGGGTCAAGGCCGGCATCGTCACCGACCCGAAGGTCGTCGCCCAGGACAAGCCCCAGTCCTCCCTGTCCGCAGGCCACGCGGCCTCCGAGTTCACCTGGGACAACTTCACCGTCCGCTACACCGCCGAGGGCGACAGCGAGTACGGACTGGCACCGCTGCCCACCACCGACGGCAAGCACACCGGCCAGTACCTGGCCTCCCTGATGCTGAGCGCCTCCGCGCGCACCCAGCACCCCAAGGAGGTCGCCCAATTCATCGACTTCATGGTCCACGACCCTGAGGTCGGCAAGATCATGGGCTACGACCGGGGCATCCTCGCCGGCACCGAGCAGTACGGGGCGTACAAGCCGGCGGACGCGATCAACAAGGAGATCGCGCAGTACGAGGAGGACACGGCCAAGGCCGGCGTCCTCGGCACGATCACCCCGCACCCCTCGGGCGCGGACACCGTCGAGGCCGCGTTCCTGCGCATCGGCTACGACGTGGGCCTGGGCAAGGCCAAGGTCTCCGACGCGGTCAAGCAGCTCTTCGACGAGGCGACCGCCGCGTTCCAGGCCTGAGGGCGACCGGCGCCCCGCGCCCCCTCCGGCGGGGCGCCCGCCCCCGGCCCACCGCACCGTACCCGCACGGAACCGATGGGAACACCGTGACGCTCCTCAAGGACTCACCGCTCGACACCCGGGAGGCGCGCCCCGCGGCCCCCGCCGCCCGCAGGCGGCGAGGACGGCGCGAGAACCTCGCCGGGTACCTCTTCATGTCCCCGTGGATCGCCGGCTTTCTGCTGCTGACCGCGGGGCCCATGGCCGCCTCGCTCTACTTCGCTTTCACCGACTACAACCTCTTCAACAGCCCGCGGTGGATCGGGTTCGACAACTTCACCCGCATGTTCGACGACCCCCGCTGGCAGAAGTCGGTCGAGGTGACGGCGAAGTACGTGGTCATCGGCACCCCGCTCAAACTGCTGCTCGCCCTCGGTGTCGCCCTGCTGCTCGCGCAGAGCCGGCGCGGCCAGGCCTTCTACCGGGCCGCCTTCTACGCCCCCTCGCTCATCGGCGCCAGCGTCTCCGTCGCCTTCGTCTGGCGCTCGCTCTTCTCCGACGACTCCGTCGTGGACCGCGGCATGGCCGCCCTGTTCGGCGTGCACGCGGGCGGCTGGGTCGGCAACCCCGACTGGATCCTGTACTGCCTGGTCGCCCTGACGGTCTGGCAGTTCGGCGCCCCCATGGTGATCTTCCTGGCGGGCCTCAAACAGGTGCCGCAGTCGCTCTACGAGGCGGCCGCGCTGGACGGCGCCGGACCCTTCCGGCGCTTCTGGAACATCACCCTGCCGATGATCTCCCCGGTGCTGTTCTTCAACGTGCTGCTGGAGACCATCCACTCCTTCCAGATCTTCGGCTCCGCCTACGTCGTCTCCAACACGCAGTGCGGACCGGCCGACGCCACGCTCGTCTACACCTGCTACCTGTACCAGCAGGGCTTCAAGAACGCCCAGATGGGCTTCGCCTCCGCGATGGCCTGGATGCTGCTGCTCGCGGTGGCGCTGGTCACCGCCGTCCTCTTCTGGTCGCAGAAGAAGTGGGTGCACTACCCGGAAGAGGAGGACGCCCGATGAGTGCCACCGCCACCGACCCCGTACGCACCACGCGCCCCCGGCCCGCCCGTCGCGGCCGCACCGGCTCCCTCGTCTGGCACGTCGGCGCGCTGCTCGTCCTCGCCGTCGTCCTCTACCCCGTCGTCTGGCTCCTCGGGGCCTCGTTCAAGCCGGGCAAGGACATCCTCAACGGCCTCGGCCTCTTCCCGGCCCACCCCGTCCTCGCGAACTTCACCGGCCTGGCCGACGGCATCGCCGACATCCCCATCCGGACCTTCTTCCAGAACTCCCTCCTCTACGCGGGCGGTGCCGTCGTCGGCATCCTGGTCTCCTGCTCGCTCACCGCCTACGCCTTCGCCAGGATCCGCTTCGCCGGCCGCAACGTCCTCTTCACGCTGATGATCGGCACCCTCCTGCTGCCGTATCACGTACTGCTCATCCCGCAGTACGTGATGTTCCAGAAGACGCAGCTCATCAACACCTATGTGCCGCTGCTGCTCGGCAAGTACCTGGCCACGGAGGCGTTCTTCGTCTTCCTCATGGTCCAGTTCATGCGCAACCTGCCGCGCGAGCTGGACGAGGCCGCCCGCATCGACGGCTGCGGGCATCTGCGCATCTACTGGTCGATCGTGCTGCCGCTGTGCCGGCCCGCGCTCATCACCAGCGCGATCTTCACCTTCATCAACGCCTGGAACGACTTCATGGGCCCGCTGATCTATCTCAACGAGCCCGGCAAGTACACCGTCTCCCTCGGGATGATGATGTTCCGCGACTCCGACGGCATCGCCTCCAACTACGGCGGACTGATCGCCATGTCGCTGGTCGCGCTGCTGCCGGTGCTGCTGTTCTTCCTCGCCTTCCAGCGGTACCTCATCGACGGCATGGCGACCTCCGGACTGAAGGGCTGAGGCGGCACCCATGGAACGGACGCGCACCCCGGCCCGTACGGGCCACGACACCGCCGTACGGCGGCCGGCCCGCCGGGAGTCCCTGCTCGGCGAGCGGTTCGCCGTCTTCGCCGAGTGCCTGCTCACCGGCGTCTGGATCGCGGTGGCCGCGCTGCCGCTGGTCACCTACCCCGCCGCCTTCGCCGCCGGCGCCCGGCACCTGCGCCGCCGCACCGCCCACGAGGCGGGCGGCCTGCGGGAGTTCGCCGCCGACGTCCGCACCGCGGCCCGGCACGGCTGGGCCGTCGGACTGGCCGGCTGGGCCGCGCTCGCCGTCGTGTGGGTGGACGTGCGGGCCGTGCGGGCCGGACTGCCCGGCGGGCCGCTCGTCGGCGCGCCGGGCCTGTGCGCGCTGATCGGCGCCGCCGTCGCCGGGCTGCGCGCGGCGGCGGTGTGGGAGCCGGGCGCCTCGTGGCGCGTCCTGTTCGCCGCTGCCGGCCGCCGCACGGTCCGGGACCCGGCCGGGTCCTTCCTGATCGTCGGGGGAGTGGTCCTCGTCGCCTGCTCCGCCTGGACCGTCCCCCCACTGGCGGTCCCGGTCCTCGGCGCGGTCACCGCGTCGGCCGTCGCCGTCGAACGCCGGCACCGCGCGCACTGACCCGGGGCGCCCACCAGGGCGGGCGCCGCCGGGCGCCGCGCCCCTGTCTGTCATGCCCATGGCTATCCCTCGCTGCGCACGCACGCACCCACCCTCCCGTCCGGAAAGGACAGACCGCGCATGGCCCCCATCCCCCGCAGGACCCTCCTCAAGGCCGCCGCCGTCGCCGGTGCCGCCACCCAGTTCGGCTGGGCGCTCGGTCCGGGAGCCGACGCCGCCCCCGCCGACACCTCCGCGCCCGGCCCCGTCACCCTCGACTGGCTAGAGGACGGCGGCCTCGGTGCCGCCCCCGGCTCCACCGTCGGCGTGCCCTGGCCGAAGGGCGCGTACCAGGAGGACCAGACCTTCGCCCTCACCGACGCCGGCGGCACGCCCGTCCCCGTCCAGACCTGGCCGCTCGCCCAGTGGCCGGACGGCTCCCTGAAGTGGACGGCACACGCCGTCTCCTCCGGCACCGGCAAGCTCACCCTCACCGCCGGCAAGCCCGCCGCACCCGAGAAGAAGGTGACCGTCGATGCCAAGGGCGGCACCATCGACGTCTCCACCGGCGTCCTCACCGCGAGCATCGGAAAGTCAGGTTCCACCCTGGTCACGTCCGTCAGACGCGGCTCCACCAAGATCGCGCGGAACGGCCGCCTCGTCCTGCTCCGCCAGCCCGAGATCGAGGACGACGACCAGGGCACGGTGCGGTGCGAGCGCTTCGAGAGCGACCTCACCGACGCCACCGTCGAACAGGACGGCCCCGTCCGCGCCGTCGTCCGCCTCGACGGCAAGCACCGCAGGGGCCACCGCGCCTGGCTGCCGTTCTCGGTCCGCCTCTACTTCTACGCGGGCGCCGCCTCCTTCCGCATGGTGCACACGATCACCTACGACGGAACACAGGAACCGGGCCGGGCGAGCGGCGACTTCGTCCGCGGCCTCGGCGTCCGCTTCACCGTCCCGATGCGCGACGAGGCGTACGACCGGCACATCCGACTCGGCGGCGAGGGCACCGGACTGCTCCGCGAGGCCGTCAAGGGCATCACCGGACTGCGCCGCGACCCCGGCGCCGCCGTCCAGGCCGCCCAGTACGCGGGGGAGAGGCTGCCCGACCCGGCCACCTGGGACCAGCGGGTCACCACCCGGCTCCAGTACATCCCCGAGTGGGGCGACTACACCCTCTCCCAGCTCTCCGCCGACGGCTTCCAGGTCCGCAAGCGCACCGGGAAGGGCCACGGCTGGATCACCGCGGGCGGCGGCCGGCGCGCCTCCGGCTTCGGCTATGTCGGCGGTGTGAGCGGCGGCCTCTCCTTCGGGCTGCGCGACTTCTGGGAGAAGTTCCCCGCCCAGCTCGACATCCGCAGCGCCCGGACCGACGAGGCCGAGGTCACCCTCTGGCTCTGGTCGCCCGAGGCCCAGCCCATGGACCTGCGCTTCTACCACGACGGCATGGGCCAGGACACCTACGCCGAACAGCTCGAGGGCCTCAACATCACCTACGAGGACTACGAGCCCGGGTTCGGCACCCCCTACGGGATCGCCCGTACCTCCGAACTGATGTTCTGGGCCAACGCCTCCACCCCCGCCGCCGACGAACTCGCCGCACAGATCGAGGCAGTCCGCGTGCTGCCCCAGCTCGCCGCCCCGCCCCGGCAGCTCATCGGCGCGGGCGTCTTCGGCAAGGGCCTGTTCGCCGAACCCGACCGCTCCACCCCCGCCAAGGCGAAGATCGAGGACCACCTCGACTTCCTCTTCACCTACTACAAGGACCAGGTCGAGATGCGCCGCTGGTACGGCTACTGGGACTACGGCGACTTCATGCACACCTACGACACCGTGCGCCACCAGTGGCGATACGACGTCGGCGGCTACGCCTGGGACAACTCCGAACTCTCGCCCGACCTGTGGCTGTGGTTCGCCTACCTGCGCTCCGGCCGCGCCGACGTCTTCCGCTTCGCGGAGGCACTCACCCGGCACACCGGCGAGGTCGACGTCTACCACCTCGGCAAGTGGGCCGGCCTCGGCACCCGGCACGGCGTCCAGCACTACGCCGACAGCGCCAAGCAGCAGCGCATCGCCAACACCACCTACCGCCGTTACTACTACTTCCTCACCGCCGACGAACGCGTCGGCGACCTCATGCGCGCCAACGTCGACTCCGACGAGACGTTCCTCGTCCTCGACCCCAACCGCAAGGTGCGCACCGACCCCTACACCCCCGACCGGCACGCCCTGTCCATCGGCTTCGGCACCGACTGGAGCGGACTGGTCTCCGCCTGGCTCACCGAGTGGGAGCGCAAGGGCCCGCAGTGGGAGAAGGCCAAGGCGCGCGTGCTGTCCACGATGAAGGGCATCGCCGCCCAGCCCAACGGCTTCGTCCAGGGCAGCGGCCTGTACGACCTGGACACCGGGGAGTTCGCCGTCGCCCCCGAACCCGTCGTCGCCGTCTCGCACCTCTCCGCGGTGTTCGGCCTGGGCGAACTCTGCGCCGAACTCATCGACCTGGTCGACATGCCGGAATTCGAGGAGGCCTACTACGACTACTGCCGCTACTTCAACGCGAGCAAGACCGAACAGGCGGCACGGTACGGATCGAACTTCGGCAGCCTGATCCTCTTCCAGGGCCACTCCCGGCTCGACGCGTACGCCGCCGTCCGGACCGGCGACGCATCACTCGCCACGCGCGCGTGGCGCAAGTTCTACGACTCCGACGGCTACACCGAGTCCTCCCCCTGGAAGACGGACAAGCTCAGCGGCCCGCTCACCCTGGTCGCCGGCAGCGAGGCCGCCTGGGTCAGCTCCAACGACACCGCCCTGTACGGCCTCGCCGCCATCGAGAACCTGGCCCTGCTGGGCGATCGCATGCCGTCGTAGACCACCCCGGTGCGGGCAGACTGCCCCCATGGACTGGACCCGGTACCGCTTCCGCAGTCTGTGGCCCCTGCCCGTACCGCCGGGCACCGCGTACGAGGTCCTCGAACGGGTCGAGGACTACCCCCGCTGGTGGCCCCAGGTCCGCGAGGTCACCCGTCGCGACGACACGAGCGGAGTCCTGCGCATCCGCTCCGTCCTGCCCTACGACCTCACGTTCACCGCCCACGCCGTACGGCGCGACCGTGCGGCAGGCGTCCTGCAGACGGCCATGACCGGCGACATCGACGGCTGGGCCCGCTGGACGGTGACCGCCGAGGGCGCCGGCACCCTGGCCCGTTACGACCAGGTGGTCGAGGTGCACAAGGCCCTGCTCAGGCGGTTCGCCGTGCCCGGACGCCCGGTGTTCCTCGCCAACCACCGGCTGATGATGCGGGCCGGACGACGCGGCCTCCTCGCGTACCTCGACGGCGGCCGCCAAGCGGTTTGAACGAAACGCACGGGGACCTGTATTGTTCACTGCGTTCCCGGGCGATTAGCTCAGCGGGAGAGCGCTTCGTTCACACCGAAGAGGTCACTGGTTCGAACCCAGTATCGCCCACCGGCAAAGGGCCGGGCCGCCGTCGCGGCCCGGCCCTTACCGTCTTCTTCCGGCCGGGTTACCCTCATGATCTTGGCGGGGGCAGGGGAGGCCCCCGCGATCGCAGGGGGGTTTCTCATGAGCACTGTGCACGGCACCAGGACGACGGGACGGATGCGGACGCCGGCCCGCAGACGCAGGCGCTTCACCTGGGTCAAGACCTTCTTCCTCGTCCTGCTGCTCGCCGGCGTCGTCGCGCTGTTCCGCGCGACCGGGAACGCGGAGCGCGTCACCACCCTGTGGGTCGGCGCCGAGGTCCGCACCGACGGCAGCATGCGCGTCACCGAGGTGATCGACTACGACTTCGGCTCGCCCGACACCACCCGGCACGGCATCTACCGCGACATACCCGACCTCTCCGAGGACACGGCCAAGGTCGCCGTCACCATGGACGGCCACCGGGTCCCGTGGGAGTTCGACGTGGGCGACTACTACCAGAAGCCCGACGGCCAACGGGAGCTCGCCGAGCGGATCAAGGTGGGCGACCCGGACGGCTCCGTGACCGGCCTGCACCGCTACCGCGTCCAGTACACGCTCACGGACGTCGTGAAGCGGGGCAAGATCGCCTGGGACGCCGTCGGCACCGGATGGCAGGTCGACCGCGCCAACGTCGACATCCACGTCGTGGCGCCGTACCGGCTCACCCCCACACGCTGTGTGCACGGCTCCAACGGCTCCGAGGACCCCTGCACCGCCCGCGCCACCGGACCGGGCGGAATCGACATCGCCCTCGACCGGCTCACGGGGCATGAGGGCGTCACCCTCTACGCCACGAACGGAGCGGAACTGACCGGGGGCGGCCCCGCCCTGCCCGCGGCACCCTCCGGGGCGGCCGTCGGCACCTCCGCGCACGGCTCCTTCTGGCTGGCCTCGCTGGCGTTCGTCCTCACCCTGGGCCTCGCAATCGGCACCGTCCTCGCGCTGAAGTTCCTCGGCCGCGACCGCATCGTCCGCGAGTCGCCCGACGGCACGCCCGGCCGGGTGCGGCGGGTCTCCCTGGAACGGCTCGCCGCCCGGCTCACCCCGTCCTCCGTGCCCCCGGAGGGCATCACCCCGGCCCAGGGCGGCATCCTGCTCGCCGAACGCGTCGAGAAACACCACCAGGTGGCCTGGCTGTTCGGTCTCGCGGCCGACGGACACCTCACCATCACGGGCGACCCGCAGCGACCCTGGCTGATCCGCCGGGAACGGACCGCCCCCGCGGACGACCCGCTCGTCGACAGCCTCCTCGACGGCATTTTCGGCGGACGCACCGCGTTCATGCTGGGCACCCGGGACCAGGTCTTCACATCGGGCTGGCAGCGACTCTCCCGTGAGTTGTTCGACTGGCAGCGCACCAGCGACCTCTGGGACGGGAGAACCACCCGCCTCGCCGAGGTCGCACGCACCGCCGGTATCGTCGCCACTCCGCTCGGCTTCGTCCTGGCGGCCGTCGGGGCCTATCTGCTCGGCGGCCGGCACTCCTCCGGCTGGTACGTCCTCCTGCCGGGCCTGCTCGCCGTCGGCGCCGGCTTCGCGCTGTGGCTGCGGTCCTGGGAACTGCGCAGCCGCAGCCCGCGCGGCTCCGAACTCTGGCTCCGCGTCGAGGCGTTCCGGCGCCACCTCGCGGACCCCTCCGCCCGCCGGGAACCGGCGGACCCGGACGACGGACACCTCGCGGTGCACACCGCCTGGGCGGTGGCCCTGGGCATGGCGGACGAGTGGCAGCACATCGCCGAGCCGCAGGCCGCCACCGCGGGCGGCTCCTCCCGCACCTCGAACTTCCTGCCCGGCTACGCCCTGGGCCTGATCACCGCCTCCTCGCTGTCCAGCGCCCCGCCGCCGTCGTCCTCGTCCAGCAGCGGTGGCGGAGGCGGCGGGGGCGGCTTCGGCGGCGGGTCGGACGTGGGCGGCGGGGACGGGGGCGGAGGCGGCGGCTCCTGGTGACCCGCCTGCGGCGGCGTGGTGTCCTACGCCGCCGCAGGCAGGTCCCGCCGCAACGGCCACGCCGGATCCGCCCACTCCTCGGACCCCGTCCGGGCGAACCACGCCTGCAGCCCCCGCGCCTGCGCCGCGTGCCAGCCGCCCTGCAAGGTGTGCAGCTCCGCGGGACTGAGCCGCTCCAGCCGCGTGGCGAAACGGCGCCCCAGCGCCCGTACCACCTCCAGCGCGGCGAGGGCGTCGGCCGCCGCGTCGTGCGCCCCCTCCACCGTCACCTCGTAGTGCGCGCACAGATCCGCCAGCGTGCGGTGGCCCTTGCGGTAGCGGTCCAGCTGCTTGTCCAGCACCCGCGGATCAAGGACCCGCAACGGCGCCGACGCGGCGAACCACCGGTCCAGCGACGAGGCCCGGTGCCGGCGCAGCTCCCGGTCGAGCAGCGTCAGGCCGAACGGCGCGTTCAGCACCACCAGCGGTCGCCCGGCCGCGGCCAGGAACTGCAGCTCGTCGGCCATCTCCCGCATCACCGGCGCGGGCCACCGCCCGTTGCGCCGCAGCTGCTCCTCGCCCAGCCCGTGCACGGCCGTGGCCGCCGCGGGCACCGGCACCCCCGGATTCACCAGCCACCGCCGCAGTCGCGGCCGGGCACCCGACGCCTCCTGCACCACCACCGCGGCCGACACGATCCGGTCACTCTCGACGTCCACACCCGTCGTCTCGGTGTCGAAGGCCGCCAACGGCCCCTCGTACCAGCCCGCCACCCGCACCAACTCCTCGCCCACCCGCGGCAACTGATGTCCGGTTCGGTGATACCCGGGCCGTTTGCCCCGTACGCCGGAAGAGACCAACACGGGCAGGAGCCTTTGCAGTTCAACGACCCGGAACAGGAAATCACCCACCCCGGACGCCCCTTGCGCCTCGCCCGCGCACACGCCACCCTCCCGGCCCCGCCGGCCCCCTCCCTCCGGCACCGCACCCACCGCGCCCCGCCCGCCGCCCGGCGCGGCCCCCGCCGTAACCGTTTCGCGGTGGACCCCCGGGGCTCGGTAGGATCGCACCGGAGGAGCATGGCAACGCGATGCTCCTCCGCATCAGCGCGAGAAGCCCTTCAGTCAGGAGAGACCGGTGTCAGACGTCCGTGTGATCATCCAACGCGATTCCGAGCGGGAAGAGCGGACGGTCACGACGGGCACGACGGCCGCCGACCTCTTCCCCGGCGAGCGCTCGGTGATCGCCGCCCGCGTGGGCGGCCGGCTCAGGGACCTCGCGTACGAGGTGCGCGACGGCGAGGAGATCGAGCCCGTCGAGCTCACCTCCGAGGACGGCCTGAACATCCTGCGCCACTCCACCGCGCACGTCATGGCCCAGGCCGTGCAGGAGCTGTTCCCCGAGGCCAAGCTGGGCATCGGCCCGCCGGTCAAGGACGGCTTCTACTACGACTTCGACGTCGAGAAGCCGTTCACGCCCGAGGACCTCAAGGCCGTCGAGAAGAAGATGCAGGAGATCCAGAAGCGGGGCCAGAGGTTCTCCCGCCGCGTGGTCAGCGACGAGGAGGCCCGCGCCGAGCTCGCCTCGGAGCCGTACAAGCTGGAACTGATCGGCCTCAAGGGCTCCGCATCCTCCGAGGACGGCGCGGACGTCGAGGTCGGCGCCGGCGAGCTGACGATCTACGACAACCTGGACGCCAAGACCGGCGAACTGTGCTGGAAGGACCTCTGCCGAGGCCCCCACCTGCCCACCACCCGCCTCATCCCGGCATTCAAACTGATGCGCAACGCGGCCGCCTACTGGCGCGGCAGCGAGAAGAACCCGATGCTCCAGCGCATCTACGGCACCGCCTGGCCGTCCAAGGACGAACTCAAGGCGCACCTGGAGTTCCTCGCCGAGGCCGAGAAGCGCGACCACCGCAAGCTGGGCAACGAGCTCGACCTCTTCTCCATCCCCGAGCAGATCGGCTCCGGCCTCGCCGTCTTCCACCCCAAGGGCGGCATCGTCCGCCGCGTGATGGAGGACTACTCGCGCCGCCGCCACGAGGAGGAGGGCTACGAGTTCGTCTACACGCCGCACGCGACGAAGGGGAAGCTCTTCGAGACCTCGGGCCACCTGGACTGGTACGCCGACGGCATGTACCCGCCCATGCAGCTCGACGAGGGCGTGGACTACTACCTCAAGCCCATGAACTGCCCGATGCACAACCTGATCTTCGACGCGCGCGGCCGCTCCTACCGCGAACTGCCCCTGCGGCTGTTCGAGTTCGGCACGGTCTACCGCTACGAGAAGTCGGGCGTCGTGCACGGCCTGACCCGGGCCCGCGGCTTCACGCAGGACGACGCGCACATCTACTGCACCCGCGAGCAGATGGCCGAGGAGCTCGACAAGACGCTCACCTTCGTCCTGAACCTGCTGCGCGACTACGGCCTGACCGACTTCTACCTGGAGCTGTCCACCAAGGACCCGGAGAAGTTCGTCGGCTCCGACGAGGCGTGGGAAGAGGCCACCGAGACGCTGCGCCAGGTCGCCGAGAAGCAGGGCCTCCCGCTGGTCCCGGACCCGGGCGGCGCCGCCTTCTACGGCCCCAAGATCTCCGTCCAGGCCAAGGACGCGATCGGCCGCACCTGGCAGATGTCGACGGTCCAGCTCGACTTCAATCTGCCCGAGCGGTTCGACCTGGAGTACACGTCCGCCGACGGCACCAAGCAGCGCCCGGTCATGATCCACCGCGCGCTCTTCGGCTCCATCGAACGCTTCTTCGCCGTCCTCCTGGAGCACTACGCGGGCGCGTTCCCGGCGTGGCTGGCGCCGGTGCAGGCGATCGGCATCCCGATCGGCGACGGACACGTGGACTACCTGCACAGGTTCGCCGCGGCCGCGAAGAAGAAGGGCCTGCGCGTCGAGGTCGACTCCTCCTCGGACCGCATGCAGAAGAAGATCCGCAACGCCCAGAAGCAGAAGGTGCCGTTCATGGTGATCGTCGGCGACGACGACATGAATGCCGGCACGGTCTCCTTCCGCTACCGCGACGGGTCGCAGGAGAACGGCATCCCGTTCGACGAGGCGATCGCCAAGATCGCCAAGACGGTCGAGGACCGCGTACAGGTCTGACGCGAAGAGCCCCCGGAGAGCTCAGCTCTCCGGCGGCTCCCCCCGGGCGAACGTCTGCACGAGCCACGAGGAGAAGGAACCGGTCACCGCGCCCAGCAGCGCGAGCCCGCATCCCATCAGCCCCACGGCGATCAGCCGCCCCACCACCGTCACCGGCGCCACATCGCCGTACCCCACCGTGGCCAGCGTCGAACAGGCCCACCACACCGAGTCCCCGAACGTCCGGATCGTGGCGTGCGGAGCCGTCCGCTCGTGGTGGTAGACGGCCAGCGACGCCGCGAACCCCAGCAGCCCCGCCGACAGCCCGGCGTACAGCATCACCCGCGCGTGCAACGAGAGCCGCGGCCGCCCGTGCCGCCGCTGCACGGCCTCGTAGAACCGCACCACCCGCAAGGGCCGCAGCAGGGGCAGCACCACGACCACCGTGTCCACCCAGCGCCGCCGCACGAACCGCGCACCCCAGCCGCCCAGCCCCCAGCGCACCAGATAGTCGACGACGAACAGGGCCCACGTCGCACAGGTGACCGTCAGACACACCACATGCACGACCACCGGCAGCCCCGGCCCGAGCACATGCACGGCATACGCCCCGAGGTACAACAGCGACGCGACACCGAGCGGCACCTCGCTGCGCCGCTCCCACCTGTCCGTACGACTGTCATCCCGCACATGCCCAGCTTCGCCCGGGACCGCCTTCCCGGCGCCCCGGCGACACGCCCCCGACGGGCGACGCCATATGCTGCACAGTATGACGAGTGAGCCGGAGCAGCAGATCGGAGTGGGCACCCAGGACGCCTTCCAGCGACTGTGGACACCCCACCGGATGGCCTACATCCAGGGCGAGAACAAGCCGACCGGTCCCGGATCGGGCGACGGCTGTCCCTTCTGCTCGATCCCGGCCAAGTCCGACGAGGACGGGCTCGTCATCAGGCGCGGCGAGCAGGTCTACGCGGTGCTGAACCTGTACCCGTACAACGGCGGCCATCTGATGACGGTCCCGTACCGCCACGTGGCCGACTACACCGACCTCACTCCCGCCGAGACCGCCGAACTGGGCGAGCTGACCAAGCAGGCCATGACGGCCCTGCGCACGGCCTCCGGGGCCCAGGGCTTCAACATCGGCATGAACCAGGGCGCCGTCGCCGGCGCGGGCATCGCCGCCCACCTGCACCAGCACATCGTCCCCCGCTGGGGCGGCGACACGAACTTCATGCCGGTGGTCGGCCACACCCGGGTACTGCCGCAGCTCCTGGCGGACACCCGCAAGATGCTGGCGGACGCCTGGCCGACGGCGTAGGAACGCGGCCGCGACGCACGCGCGGCCGCACACGCACGGAAGGGGCCGGGGCGGGGGTGTCCGCCCGCAGCGGATGGCGCGTCCCCACCGGCTCCCTCCCCGCCAACCGATTCCGCGCCAGACCGAGGACGGACACCTCCGACGCGGCGCCGCGTGAAAGCGCACCGCAGGCGCGAACGCACCCGCACCCGGCGACGCACCGCGACCCGGCACCGGCAGCACCCCCGCACCCGGCGACGCACCGCGACCCGGCACCGGCAGCACCCCCGCACCCGGCGACGCACCGCGACCCGGCACCGGCAGCACCCCCGCACCCGGCGACGCACCGCGACCCGGCACCGGCAGCACCCCCGCACCCGCCGACGCACCGCGACCACGCACCGGCAGCCGCCGCAGGCACCCTGCGCCCCCGGCCCGCAGTAGCCGCGCCAACCGCCGGAGGCACTACGCGTCGTAGACGTCCGCCTTCTTGGGCGTCACATCCTGCACCTGTCCACTCAACGCGGACGACCGCGCCCCGAACCGCTCCGTATCCACCCCGTTCTCCGCCAGCACCTTCAGCGCCGCCGCATGCACCACCCGCAGCACCGGCGTAGCCGCCCGCAACGCGTCGTCGGCCATGAACCGGTGCCGCCACGGCTGGTCCGCCCACGAGTGCCGCAGCCCGAACGGCTCGGGCAGCGTCAGCGTGCCGCCGAGCCAGTTCAGCAGCGGCGGGTACCACGTCAGCGGTGCCCGCGCCGCCAGCCGCACCACCTCGTCCGTGTCGACCAGCGGCAGTTTCACCGACCGCGTCTCCCAGAACCGTACGGACTTCTGCACGGTCTTCGTCTTGGCCGCCGGCTTGCTGGTGAACAGCGAGTGCACCGGCCCCAGCGCATGGCCGGTCACCTCGATCCGCAGCGTCTCGTGCAGCACGGTCACCGTGATCATCATGGTGAGCACCAGCTGTCCGTCCCACAGCGTCCACTGCACCCCGAGGTAGTGCCGGTCACCCGCCCCGAACTGCTGCTTGTTGCAGATCTCCTGTATCGCGTGCGACTTGACCTGGTACGCGTCCACGTCCGTACCGCTGGGCCGGGACACCGCCCCCGCGTTCTCCCCGACCGGCGTGACGATCCAGTGTTTCACCGAGGGCGCCGGGAACCCGCCCGTGTTCAGCGGCCCCCGCTCCAGCAGCTTGAGCTGGTCGTGGATCGCGCGCACGACGTCCCAGCTGCGGAACGGGTTGATCTCCTTGCCCGCCTCGCGCGGCACGAGGTCCTCCGCGAGCTGCCAGCTGCCCCACCGCGTCCCCATGCCGAGGATGCCCTTGGGCCCGGCGTAGAAGACGGAGTTGGACCGCTGCTCGGCGCTGAGCCGGACCAGTTCCTTGCGCAGCTGCTCCGCCGCGGACTCCCCGGGGCTGCCGGGAACCGCCTCGGGGATCTTCGCCCCGAGGCCGCCACCGGCCAGCAGGCTGTCCCACCGCTCCCGCAGATCCCGCGCCGTCCGCTCGCAGATGCGCTTGGCCCACACCCAGCCGACGACCGGCATGACGACCGACGCACGCGCGTACCAGCCCCAGAAGCCGGCGAGCGGCATCTTGATCAGCAGCAGCACGGCGAGCGCGCCGAAGGCGATCAGCACGCCCGTGCCGAGCGCGGAGGCCCGCTTGTCCGTGGTCTTGGCGACGTTGGTCCGCAGGATGAAGATGAGCAGCCAGACGAGGAACCCGGGCAGGAAGAGCAGCCCGCACAGCACCGTCACGGCGGTGAGCCAGTTGTCGCGCTCACGGCGTATCCGGTGGGCGGCCAGACAGTGCTCGACGACGACCTGGGGCTCGGTGCCGAAGGACTGGATGAGCGGGGCGCGGCCGGCGCCGAGCATGCGGTCGATCACGGCCCGGGAGTACGCCTCGCCGAGCCTGGGCCGCAGCATCTTGATGCGCGGGTCCGAGACCTTGGACTTGTGCCACTCGTTGTCGGCTTCGAGGATCTTGGTGACCTCGTCGTCGCGGTACGCCGCGGACGCCAGCGCGTACGTCGCCGCCGTCTGGCCCGCGGCACCCGCGAGCGGCACCTGCGCCCCCGGGCTGAAATCGAATCCGTCGTCCGCCACTGCCGCCCCCACTCGCCGCCGTACCCCGCTGCTTGCGGCTTTTCCCGACTTCCTTGCTCCGCACACCTGTTGAACGGGCCGTGCGTCCCGATCACGCCATCAAGCGATCACGTGATCAGCGTAACGGCCCGTACCGACATCGTGCGGGGAAAAGTCCGACCGTGACCCTCCTCAGGAGGCCTCCCTCTCCTCCGCCCGCAACCGCTCCGCCACCTGCGCCGGCATCGGCTCGTGCCGCGCGTACACCCGGTCGAAGCGGGCGGTGCCGTGCGACAGGGACCGCAGATCGACGGCGTACCGCCCGATCTCGATCTCCGGCACCTCCGCCCGCACCACCGTGCGCCCGCCCCCGCGCCCCCCGCCCGCCATCTGCTCGGTGCCCAGCACCCGCCCCCGCCGCCCGGACAGATCGCTCATCACCGCGCCCACGAAGTCGTCGCCGACGAGCACCGACACCTCCGCCACCGGCTCGAGCAGATGGATCCGCGCCCCGGCCGCCGCCTCGCGCAGCGCCAGCGCACCCGCGGTCTGGAACGCGGCGTCGGAGGAGTCCACCGAGTGGGCCTTGCCGTCGAGCAGGGTCACCCGCACGTCGACCAGCGGATACCCCGCGACGACACCCCGGGCGGCCTGCGCGCGCACCCCTTTCTCGACCGACGGGATGAACTGCCGGGGCACCGCGCCGCCGACGACCTTGTCGACGAACTCGATGCCGGAGCCGCCGGGCAGCGGCTCGACCTCGATCTCGCAGATCGCGAACTGGCCGTGCCCGCCGGACTGCTTGACGTGCCGGCCGCGTCCGGCCGACCGCTCCGCGAACGTCTCCCGCAGGGAGACCCGGTGCGGCACGGTGTCGACCTGCACGCCGTACCGGCTGCGCAGCCGCTCCAGGGCCACGTCCGCGTGCGCCTCGCCGAGGCACCAGAGCACGACCTGATGGGTGTGCTGGTTCTGTTCGAGCCGCATCGTGGGGTCCTCGGCGACCAGCCGGGCCAGCCCTTGGGAGAGCTTGTCCTCGTCGGCCTTGCTGTGCGCCTGGATGGCCACCGGCAGCAGCGGGTCCGGCATCCGCCAGGCCTCCATGAGCAGCGGGTCGTCCTTGGCGGACAGGGTGTCGCCGGTCTCCGCCCGATTCAGCTTCGCCACGCACGCGAGGTCCCCGGCGACGCAGTGGGTGACCGGGCGCTGCTGCTTGCCGAACGGCGTGGACAGCGCGCCGATCCGCTCGTCGACGTCGTGATCCTCGTGCCCTCGGTCGGTCAGCCCGTGCCCGGACACGTGGACGGTCTCGTCGGGTCGTAGCGTCCCGGAGAACACCCGTACGAGCGAGACGCGCCCCACATACGGATCGGAGGCGGTCTTGACGACCTCCGCGACCAGCGGCCCGTCCGGATCGCAGGTCTTCAGCGCCCGCTCCCGCCCCTCCGGGGTGGTGACCGTGGGCGCCACGCGCTCGGGCGGGGTCGGGAAACCGCCGGTGATCAGTTCGAGCAGTTCCACGGTGCCGAGCCCCTGCCGCGCCCCGTCGGCGGCGGGCGCGGCGGCCAGCACGGGGAAGAAGGAGCCCCGGGCCACGGCCCGTTCCAGGTCCCCGATCAGCGTCTTGACGTCGATCCGCTCACCGCCGAGATAGCGGTCCATGAGCGTCTCGTCCTCGCTCTCGGCGATGATCCCCTCGATCAGCCGGTTGCGGGCCTCCTCGATCAGCGGCAGCTGCTCGGGGCCCGGCTCGGACTCCGTGCGCTCCCCGGAGGCGTAGTCGAACAGGCGCTGGGTGAGGAGCCCGATCAGTCCGGTGACGGGCGCGTGCCCGTCGGGCCCCTGCGCGCCGTGCAGCGGCAGGTACAGGGGGAGTACGGCGTCGGGGTCGTCGGCGCCGAAGGCCTCGGCGCAGACCCGGGTCGTCTCCTCGAAGTCGGCGCGCGCCGCCTCCAGGTGCGTGATGACGAGCGCGCGCGGCATGCCGACCGCCGCGCACTCCTCCCACACCATCCGGGTCGAGCCGTCCACGCCGTCGGCGGCGGAGACGACGAAGAGGGCCGCATCCGCGGCGCGCAGACCGGCCCTGAGCTCCCCGACGAAGTCGGCGTATCCGGGGGTGTCCAGCAGGTTGACCTTGATGCCGTCCCATTCGACGGGGACGAGGGAGAGCTGTACGGAGCGCTGCTGGCGGTGCTCGATGTCGTCGTAGTCGGAGACGGTGCCGCCGTCCTCCACGCGGCCCGCCCGGTTCACCGCCCCCGCCGTCAGCGCGAGCGCCTCCACCAGCGTCGTCTTGCCCGATCCGCTGTGGCCGACCAGCACCACATTCCGCACGGACGTGGGGTGGTCGGCCGCCGGCGCCCTGCCGGCGGCCCCGGGGTGGGTGTGCGTCTTGTCGCCCATGGTCCTGCCTCCCGTACACGGTGAGGTCACTGTGGGCGCGGACACGCGGTACCGCGTGCACTGGCGGCTCCGGCGACGCCCGCGGTCCTTCGAGCTTGGCACTGGTGTCACTGTGCGTCCATACGAGGGACACCGTCGGCCCCCGCGACGCCGCCCCGAAGGCGGCTCCCCCCGCCCGCGACCCCGCCGTGACCGGGGCGCCGCCAGGCCGTGACCCCGGGCTGCGGGTGCCCGGCCGTCAGCCACGCGCGCGCGTGGCTACGATGGGCCAGCCGGCGGCCAGCAGGGGCCGCGGCCACACCGACCGTCGGGAAGGCCATGCTGAACAAGTACGCGCGTGCATTCTTCACGCGTGTTCTCACACCGTTCGCCTCGTTCCTCATCCGCCGCGGGGTCAGTCCCGACACGGTCACGCTCCTGGGCACCGCCGGTGTGGTCGCGGGAGCGCTGGTCTTCTACCCCTGGGGCGAGTTCTTCTGGGGCACGGTCGTCATCACCCTGTTCGTCTTCTCGGACCTCGTCGACGGCAACATGGCCCGCCAGCTCGGCCGCTCCAGCCGCTGGGGCGCCTTCCTGGACTCCACCCTCGACCGGGTGGCCGACGGCGCGATCTTCGGCGGGTTCGCCCTGTGGTACGCGGGCCGCGGCGACGACAACCTGCTGTGCGCGGTGGCGATCTTCTGTCTGGCCAGCGGCCAGGTGGTGTCGTACACCAAGGCGCGCGGCGAGTCGATCGGACTGCCGGTGGCCGTCAACGGCCTGGTGGAGCGCGCCGAGCGACTGGTGATCTCGCTGGTCGCCGCCGGCTTCGCGGGCCTGCACAAGTTCGGGGTCCCGGGCATCCAGTACCTGCTGCCCGTCGCCCTGTGGATCGTCGCCGTGGGCAGCCTCGTCACGCTGATCCAGCGCGTCGTCACGGTCCGCCGCGAGTCCGCCGAGGCCGAGGCCGCGGCGGCCGCCGGGGCCGGGGAGAGCGCCGCCGGACACGGCAGCGGGGCCCGGCAGTGAGCGGTGCCCGTGAGCGGCTGACGGACGCGCTCTACGGGCTCGGCTGGAGCACGGTCAAGAAGCTCCCCGAGCCGGTCGCCGTCCGCCTCGGCCGGACCGTCGCCGACCTCGCCTGGAAGCGGCGCGGCAAGGGCGTGCTCCGCCTGGAGGCCAACTACGCGCGCGTGGTGCCCGACGCGGGCCCCGAGCGGCTCGCCGCGCTCTCCCGCGCCGGGATGCGCTCCTACCTGCGCTACTGGATGGAGTCCTTCCGGCTGCCCGCCTGGAGCGCCGAGCGGGTGCGCGGCGGATTCGCCCCCAAGGACGTGCACCACCTCACCGACGGGCTCGCCGCGGGCAACGGCGTCATCCTCGCCCTGCCGCACCTGGCCAACTGGGACCTCGCCGGCGCCTGGGTCACCACCGAACTGCAGACGCCCTTCACCACCGTCGCCGAACGCCTCAAGCCCGAGACGCTCTACGACCGCTTCGTCGCCTACCGCGAGGGCCTGGGCATGGAGGTGCTCCCGCACAGCGGCGGCTCCGCCTTCGGCGCCCTGGCCCGGCGGCTGCGGGCGGGCGGCCTGGTCTGCCTGGTCGCCGACCGCGATCTGTCGGCCTCCGGCGTGGCCGTGGACTTCTTCGGCGAGACCGCCCGCATGCCGGCCGGCCCCGCCCTGCTCGCCCAGCAGACCGGCGCCCTGCTGCTCCCGGTCACCCTCTGGTACGACGACTCACCCGTCATGCAGGGCAGGGTGCATCCCCCGATCGAGGTACCCGCGTCAGGTACGCGCGCCGAGAAGACGTCTGTCATGACACAGGCGCTGGCCGATGCCTTCGCCTCGGGGATCGCCGACCATCCGGAGGACTGGCACATGCTGCAGCGACTGTGGCTCGCCGACCTGGAACCGCGCCGCGCACAGGACCAGCAGGGACAGCGGGAGCAGCCGGACGAGGGCGGCACCGCCCTGCCCGGCCAGGACCGCACCGCCCCGGCCGGCGGGGAGCCGTCGTGAGGATCGGCATCGTCTGCCCGTACTCCTGGGACGTGCCGGGCGGCGTCCAGTTCCACATCCGCGACCTGGCCGACTACTTCCTCCGCCAGGGCCACGAGGTCTCCGTCCTCGCCCCCGCGGACGACGACACCCCGCTGCCGCCGTACGTCGTCTCGGCCGGCCGCGCGGTCCCGGTGCCGTACAACGGCTCGGTGGCCCGCCTCAACTTCGGCTTCCTGTCCGCGGCCCGGGTCCGGCGCTGGCTGCACGACGGCGCGTTCGACGTCATCCACATCCACGAGCCGACCTCGCCCTCGCTCGGGCTGCTGGCCTGCTGGGCGGCGCAGGGTCCCATCGTCGCCACCTTCCACACCTCCAACCCGCGCTCCCGGGCGATGATCGCCGCGTACGCCATCCTCCAGGCGGCGCTGGAGAAGATAAGCGCGCGGATCGCGGTGAGCGAGTACGCCCGCCGCACCCTCGTCGAACACCTGGGCGGGGACGCGGTGGTCATCCCCAACGGCGTCGACGTCGACTTCTTCGCCCGGGCCGAGCCGAAGCCCGAGTGGCAGGGCGGCACGCTCGGCTTCATGGGCCGCATCGACGAGCCCCGCAAGGGCCTGCCCGTCCTCATGAAGGCGCTGCCGAAGATCCTCGCCGCCCACCCGGAGGCCCGGCTCCTGGTCGCCGGGCGCGGCGACGAGAAGGAGGCCGTCGCGGGCCTGCCGAAGGAGCTGCGCGACCGCGTCGAGTTCCTCGGCATGATCAGCGACGAGGACAAGGCACGCTTCCTGCGCAGCGTCGACGTGTACGTGGCGCCCAACACCGGCGGCGAGAGCTTCGGCATCATCCTGGTCGAGGCCATGTCGGCGGGCGCCCCGGTGCTCGCCTCCGACCTCGACGCCTTCGCCCAGGTGCTCGACCACGGCTCGGCGGGCGAACTCTTCGCCAACGAGGACGCCGACGCCCTCGCCGACTCCGCGACACGGCTGCTCGGCGACGCCGCGCGCCGGGCCGAACTGCGGGAGCGGGGGAGCGCCCACGTGCGGCGCTTCGACTGGTCCACGGTGGGCGCGGACATCCTCTCGGTCTACGAGACGGTGACGGCCGGCGCGGCGGCGGTGGCCGCGGCCGACGACGACCGCTCCCCGGGCCTGCGGGCCCGCCTGGGGCTGGCCCGGGACTGACCGCCGCCCGGGCCATGCCCGCAGAGCGTGCCGGTAGCCTTGCCGCCCGTGACCGCAACGCTGATCTGGATCCTCGTCGCCCTCGTCGCGATCGGCCTGTACCTGAGCTGGACCGCCGGGCGCCTTGACCGGCTGCACGCCCGGATCGACGCGGCCCGCGCCGCCCTGGACGCGACCCTGCTGCGCCGCGCCTCGGTCGCCCAGGAACTGGCCACTTCGGGCGTATTGGACCCGGCCGCCTCCATCGTCCTGTACGAGGCGGCCCACGCCGCCCGGCAGGCCGAGGAGGAGCAGCGCGAGGTCGCCGAGAGCGAGCTGAGCCAGGCGCTGCGGGCCGTCTTCGCCGAGGCCCAGCAGGTCGAGGAGGTCCGCCGGGCCCCGGGCGGCCAGGACGCCGCCCGGGAGCTCACGGAGGCGGTCCGCAGGGTGCCGATGGCCCGCCGCTTCCACAACGACGCCGTACGCGCGGCCCGCGCCCTCCGCCTCCACCGCAAGGTCCGCTGGTTCCACCTGGCCGGCCACGCCCCGTTCCCGATGGCCTTCGAAATGGACGACGAGGCCCCGTCGGCCCTGACGGACAGGTAGAGAAGCGCCCCGTAAGGGGCGCGGGGAACTGCGCATCTTTCGGGGGTCCGGGGGCTTGCCCCCGGGGACGGGAAGGGCAGGGGCGGCGGGGGCGAAAAAAATCCACCGCCCACCCATTGGCCCTTGCCGCACCCCTCCCCCCTGCCGTTACCTCGAACCGGCAGAAAGCCGAACGAACGCCCCTTCCCCCGAGCGAGGTCACCCCATGTCCGTCACGCCCCCCACCCCCACCCCCGAAACCGGCACCGCCCGCGTCAAGCGCGGCATGGCCGAACAGCTCAAGGGCGGCGTGATCATGGACGTCGTCACCCCCGAGCAGGCGAAGATCGCCGAGGACGCCGGCGCCGTCGCCGTCATGGCCCTCGAACGCGTCCCCGCCGACATCCGCAAGGACGGCGGCGTCGCCCGCATGTCCGACCCGGACATGATCGAGGGCATCATCGGCGCCGTCTCCATCCCCGTGATGGCCAAGTCCCGCATCGGCCACTTCGTCGAGGCCCAGGTCCTGCAGTCCCTCGGCGTCGACTACATCGACGAGTCCGAGGTCCTCACCCCCGCCGACGAGGTCAACCACTCCGACAAGTGGGCCTTCACCACCCCCTTCGTGTGCGGCGCCACCAACCTCGGCGAGGCCCTGCGCCGCATCGCCGAGGGCGCGGCCATGATCCGCTCCAAGGGCGAGGCCGGCACCGGCAACGTCGTCGAGGCGGTCCGCCACCTGCGCCGGATCAAGGGCGAGATCGCCAAGCTCCGCGGCTGCGACAACAACGAGCTGTACGCCGCCGCCAAGGAGCTGCGCGCCCCCTACGAGCTGGTCAAGGAGGTCGCCGAGCTGGGCAAGCTCCCGGTGGTGCTGTTCTCCGCCGGCGGCGTGGCCACCCCCGCCGACGCCGCCCTGATGCGCCAGCTCGGCGCCGAGGGCGTCTTCGTCGGCTCCGGCATCTTCAAGTCCGGCGACCCGGCCAAGCGCGCCGCCGCCATCGTCAAGGCGACCACCTTCTACGACGACCCGAAGATCATCGCGGACGCGTCCCGCGACCTCGGCGAGGCCATGGTCGGCATCAACTGCGACACCCTCCCCGAGACCGAGCGCTACGCCAACCGCGGCTGGTAAGGCACCGGAGCACATGAACGACACCCCCGTCATCGGCGTCCTGGCCCTCCAGGGCGACGTACGGGAGCACCTCACCGCCCTGGCCGTGGCCGACGCCGTGGCCAGGCCGGTGCGGCGCCCCGACGAACTCGCCGAGGTGGACGGCCTCGTCCTCCCCGGCGGCGAGTCCACCACCATCTCCAAACTCGCCGTCCTCTTCGGGCTGATGGACCCCCTCCGCGCGCGCGTGCGCGACGGCATGCCCGTCTACGGCACCTGCGCCGGAATGATCATGCTGGCCGACAAGATCCTCGACCCCCGTTCCGGGCAGGAGACGATCGGCGGCATCGACATGATCGTGCGCCGCAACGCCTTCGGCAGGCAGAACGAGTCCTTCGAGGCGGCCGTCGACGTCAAGGGCGTGGCCGGCGCCCCCGTGGAGGGCGTCTTCATCCGCGCCCCCTGGGTGGAGTCCGTCGGCGCCGGCACCGAGGTGCTCGCCGAACACGGCGGTCACATCGTCGCCGTACGCCAGGGCAACGCGCTGGCGACCTCGTTCCACCCGGAGCTGACCGGCGACCACCGCATGCACGCGCTCTTCGTCGACATGGTGCGGGCCGAGCGGGCGGCCGAGTCCTTGTAGGATTTCCGCGTTCGTTGCAGGGATGGGTTACGCGAAGGAGACAGGCAGATGTCCGGCCACTCTAAATGGGCTACGACGAAGCACAAGAAGGCCGTGATCGACGCCAAGCGCGGCAAACTCTTCGCGAAGCTGATCAAGAACATCGAGGTCGCGGCGCGCATGGGCGGCGTCGACCTCGAGGGCAATCCGACGCTCTACGACGCCGTCCAGAAGGCCAAGAAGCAGTCGGTGCCGAACAAGAACATCGACTCCGCCATCAAGCGCGGTGGCGGTCTCGAGGCCGGCGGTGCCGACTACGAGACGATCATGTACGAGGGCTACGGCCCGAACGGCGTCGCGGTGCTCATCGAGTGCCTCACCGACAACCGCAACCGTGCCGCCTCCGACGTGCGGGTCGCCATGACCCGCAACGGCGGCTCCATGGCCGACCCGGGCTCGGTGTCGTACCTGTTCAACCGCAAGGGCGTCGTCATCGTCCCCAAGGGCGAGCTCGGTGAGGACGACGTCCTGACCGCCGTCCTGGACGCGGGCGCGGAGGAGGTCAACGACCTCGGCGAGAACTTCGAGGTGCTCAGCGAGGCCACCGACCTGGTCGCGGTCCGCACCGCCCTCCAGGAGGCGGGCATCGACTACGACTCCGCCGAGGCCAACTTCGTCCCGACCATGCAGGTCGAGCTGGACGAGGAGGGCGCCAAGAAGATCTTCAAGCTGATCGACGCGCTGGAGGACAGCGACGACGTGCAGAACGTCTTCGCCAACTTCGACGTCAGCGACGAGGTCATGGAGAAGGTCGACGCGTAACGCGGCCACATCCAGCGGATCGACGGGCCGGCGGGGACACAACCCCGTCGGCCCCTCTCGTTGTCAGTGGCACCCGATAGCCTGGCGCATATCGATGATCACCATCCCGCGGACCGCGACCATCAATTGAGCAACCCCGATGGTGGCCGGCCAGGTCCGCGAGAGCGGCGGCGGTTCAGCCGCAAAAAGAGGAAGGGGCGGCAGTGCGTGTACTGGGGGTGGACCCGGGGCTGACCCGCTGCGGCGTCGGCGTCGTCGAGGGCGTTCCGGGGCGGCCGCTCACCATGCTCGGCGTGGGCGTCGTCCGCACCCCCGCCGACGCCGAACTGGGCCACCGCCTCGTCGCCGTCGAACAGGGAATCGAGCAGTGGCTCGACGAGCACCGGCCCGAGTACGTGGCGGTGGAGCGCGTCTTCAGCCAGCACAACGTCCGCACGGTCATGGGCACCGCCCAGGCCAGCGCCGTCGCCATGCTGTGCGCCGCCCGCCGGGGCATCCCGGTCGCGCTGCACACCCCCAGCGAGGTCAAGGCCGCCGTCACCGGCTCGGGCCGCGCCGACAAGGCGCAGGTCGGCGCCATGGTCACCCGGCTGCTCCGGCTCGACGCCCCGCCCAAGCCCGCCGACGCGGCCGACGCGCTCGCCCTCGCCATCTGCCACATCTGGCGCGCCCCCGCCCAGAACCGGCTCCAGCTCGCCGCCGCCCGGCACACCTCCCGGACGACGCGTGCACCGCACCCCGCATCGAAAGGCCGTACGGCATGATCGCCTTCGTCAGCGGCACGGTCGCCGCCCTCGCCCCGGACACCGCGGTGGTCGAGGTGGGCGGCGTCGGCATGGCCGTCCAGTGCACCCCGAACACGCTGTCGACGCTCCGGCTCGGCCGCCCGGCCAAGCTCGCCACCTCCCTCGTCGTCCGCGAGGACTCACTGACCCTGTACGGCTTCGCCGACGACGACGAGCGCCAGGTGTTCGAGCTGCTCCAGACCGCCAGCGGCGTCGGCCCGCGGCTCGCCCAGGCGATGCTCGCCGTGCACTCCCCGGACGCCCTGCGCCGGGCCGTCTCCACCGGCGACGAGAAGGCGCTGACCGCCGTCCCCGGCATCGGCAAGAAGGGCGCGCAGAAGCTCCTCCTGGAGCTCAAGGACCGCCTCGGCGAGCCCCTCGGCGCCCCCGTGGTCGGCGCCCCCGCCGGCCAGGGCTGGCGCGACCAGCTGCACGCCGCTCTCATCGGCCTCGGCTACGCCACCCGGGAGGCCGACGAGGCGGTCGCCGCCGTCACCCCCCAGGCCGAGGCCGCCGAAGGCGCCCCCCAGGTGGGCCAGTTGCTCAAGGCCGCCCTGCAGACCCTCAACAGAGCCCGCTGACCCGCCGCCCGCCGCATTGGACCGGTCAGGACCGGACAAGCCCCGCCGCAGCCCCGACGAGACCCCGAGGCACACTCCATGAACTGGGACGACACCACCGACGCCGCCTCCCCCGAGGAACGGCTGGTGGACTCCGTCGCCGACCGCGAGGACCAGGCCGTCGAGGCCGCCCTGCGCCCCAAGGACCTGGGCGAGTTCATCGGCCAGGAGAAGGTCCGCGAACAGCTCGACCTCGTGCTGCGCGCCGCCCGCGCCCGTGGCGCCACCGCCGACCACGTGCTGCTGTCCGGCGCCCCAGGCCTCGGCAAGACCACCCTCTCCATGATCATCGCCGCCGAGATGGGCGCCCCGATCCGCATCACCTCCGGGCCCGCCATCCAGCACGCGGGCGACCTCGCCGCGATCCTCTCCTCCCTCCAGGAGGGCGAGGTCCTCTTCCTCGACGAGATCCACCGCATGTCCCGGCCCGCCGAGGAGATGCTCTACATGGCGATGGAGGACTTCCGGGTCGACGTCGTCGTCGGCAAGGGCCCCGGCGCCACCGCCATCCCGCTCGAACTGCCCCCGTTCACCCTGGTGGGCGCAACGACCCGGGCCGGACTGCTGCCGCCCCCGCTGCGCGACCGGTTCGGCTTCACCGCCCACATGGAGTTCTACGAACCCACCGAACTGGAGCGGGTCGTGCACCGCTCGGCCACCCTCCTCGACGTCGAGATCGACACGGACGGCGCCGCCGAGATCGCCGGCCGCTCCCGCGGCACCCCCCGCATCGCCAACCGTCTGCTGCGCCGCGTACGGGACTACGCCCAGGTCAAGGCCGACGGCCGGATCACCCAGGACATCGCGGCCGCCGCCCTGAAGGTCTACGAGGTGGACGCGCGCGGCCTGGACCGGCTGGACCGCGCGGTGCTCCAGGCGCTGCTCAAGCTGTTCGGCGGCGGCCCGGTCGGCCTTTCCACGCTGGCCGTCGCGGTGGGGGAGGAGCGCGAGACCGTCGAGGAGGTCGCCGAACCGTTCCTGGTCAGGGAGGGTCTGCTGGCCCGCACCCCGCGCGGCCGCGTCGCCACCCCCGCCGCCTGGGCCCACCTGGGCCTCACCCCGCCCCGGTCCACCGCCGCGGGCGGCGGCCAGCAGGACCTGTTCGGCCCCTGAACCCCGGCCGGACCCCCTCCGGACGGGACCCGGCGGCGGAGTGTGACGAACCGGTACTCGCCCCCACAGGAACCCCGGTGCCATGCTGGGCGTTGTTCCTGGCGTGCGGACTCCCTTAGACTCCGCCGATGCCGCCCTTGTGGGCGGCGCCGACCACCCCCATCCGACAGGCCGCCCACCCGAGCGGTCGTGCGAAGGAAACTCCGTCCCGTGAATATCGTGACCCTCCTCCCGTTCATCGTGCTCATCGGGGCCATGCTCCTGATGACCCGCTCGGCCAAGCGCAAGCAGCAGCAGGCCGCGCAGATGCGGAACGACATGCAGCCCGGCTCCGGCGTCCGCACGATCGGGGGCATCTACGCGACGGTCAAGGAGGTCAACGACGAGACGGTCCTCCTGGACGCGGGCCCGGGCGTGGAGCTCGTCTTCGCGAAGAACGCGATCGGCGCCGTCCTCAGCGACGACGAGTACAACCGCATCGTGCACGGCATCGAGCACGACCTGAAGGCCGACGGCAGCATCGTGCCGGACGACGCCTCCTCCCTCACCGAGACCGACGAGCCCGCCGCCGACGCCGTGACCGACGCCTCCGACGACCAGCCCGTGGACCTCGGCAAGAAGGACGCCGAGCCCGTCGCGGACGCCGAGGACGCCCCGGCCGCGGCCGGCGCCACCAAGGCCGAGGACGCGGAGCCGAAGAAGACCGACGGCGAGGCCGACGCGAAGTAGCCGCCCCGGGGCCGCGGCGCGACCGGCTCCGGCCGCGCGGCGACCGGGGTGTGCGGCGACGCACGGAATCCCGACACCATGGCACGGCCGTCCTGCGCCGACCCCGCGCGCGGACGGCCCGAGAGGGAGTAACAGAAGGTGGCAGCACCGAAAAAGGGCCGGAGCGCGAGTGCCCAGAGCAAGCCGTGGCGCGCCCTGGCCCTGATCCTGATCGCCATCGTGGCGCTCACCGGGGGAATGTTCGCCTCGGGACACACCACCCCGCGTCTCGGCATCGACCTCGCCGGCGGCACCAGCATCACGCTGAAGGCGAAGGCCGACCAAGGGTCCGCGATCAACAAGGCCAACATGGACACCGCGGTCGAGATCATGAACCGCCGTGTCAACGGTCTCGGCGTCTCCGAGGCGGAGGTGCAGACCCAGGGGAACGACAACATCATCGTCAACATCCCCAAGGGCACCAACTCCAAGGAGGCCCGCGAGCAGGTCGGCACCACCGCGAAGCTGTACTTCCGCCCGGTCCTCGCCACCGAGGCGAGCGGCGCCGCCGCCAATGCCTCGCCGAGCACCTCGGCGAGCAAGTCCGCCGACGCCTCGCCGAGCAGCTCCTCCTCGGCCAAGGCGGACTCCTCGAAGTCGGACGACTCCAGCGAGAAGGCCACGTCGTCGACCCCGTCGTCCTCCGCCACCTCGCAGGGCCGCGCGGTCACCGGCGCGCTCAAGGAGGACGCCACCCCGTCCTCGTCCGCGAGCCCCAAGGCGTCCTCCAGCACCGGCTCCTCCGACGACACCAGCAAGCTGCAGGCGCAGTACGCGGCGCTCGACTGCTCCAAGGCGTCCGACCGCGCCTCCGCCGGTGACAAGGCCAAGCCCGGCGACTCCACCGTCGGCTGCGGCCAGAACCAGGGCGCCTGGTTCAAGTACCTGCTCGGCCCGGCGGCCGTCGACGGCACCGAGGTCAAGAAGGCCCAGGCCGTCTACGACACCCAGGGCGCGTCCGGCTGGCAGGTCCAGATGACCTTCACCGGCAGCGGCTCCAAGAAGTTCGCCGACATCACCGGTGAGCTCGCGCAGAAGCAGTCGCCGCAGAACGAGTTCGGCATCGTGCTCGACGGCGAGGTCGTCTCCAGCCCGTACGTGCAGCAGTCCATCACCGGCGGCAACGCCGAGATCTCCGGCAGCTTCACGCAGGAGGAGGCCCAGAGCCTCGCCAACATGCTGTCCTACGGCGCCCTGCCGCTCTCCTTCGAGGAGCAGAGCGTCACCACCGTCACCGCCGCGCTCGGCGGCGAGCAGCTGCACGCCGGCCTCATCGCCGGTGCCATCGGCCTGGCGCTCGTCATCATCTACCTGGTGGCGTACTACCGGGGCCTGTCGCTCATCGCCATCGCCTCGCTGCTGGTCTCCGCGACCCTCACCTACGTGATCATGTCGCTGCTCGGCCCGACCATCGGCTTCGCGCTCAACCTCCCGGCGGTCTGCGGCGCCATCGTCGCCATCGGCATCACTGCGGACTCGTTCATCGTGTTCTTCGAACGCATCCGGGACGAGATCCGCGAGGGCCGCACGCTGCGCCCCGCCGTCGAGCGGGCCTGGCCGCGCGCCCGGCGCACCATCCTGGTCTCCGACTTCGTGTCGTTCCTCGCCGCCGCGGTGCTGTTCGTCGTCACCGTCGGCAAGGTCCAGGGCTTCGCCTTCACCCTCGGCCTGACCACCCTGCTCGACGTGGTCGTCGTCTTCCTCTTCACCAAGCCGCTGATGACGATCCTCGCCCGCCGCCGGTTCTTCCACGACGGCCACAGCTGGTCCGGCCTCGACCCCAAGCGCCTCGGCGCCAAGCCGCCCCTGCGGCGCTCCCGTCGTCCCTCCGGTCCTGCCGCGGGCCCCGTCGACCCGAAGGAGGCGTGAGACATGTCGAAGCTCGGCAACCTCGGCGCCCGGCTCCACCGTGGCGAGGTCGGTTACGACTTCATCGGCCACCGCAAGATCTGGTACGGCATCTCGATCCTGATCACGATCACCGCGATCGTCGGTCTCGCCGTCCGCGGCCTCAACATGGGCATCGACTTCCAGGGCGGCGCGGTCTTCACCACCCCGAAGACCAGCGTCTCGGTCGCCCAGGCCGAGACGTACGCGGAGAACGCGGCGGGCCACGACGCGGTCGTGCAGAAGCTCGGCACGGGCGGTCTGCGCATCCAGGTCGCCGGCCTGGACACGTCGAAGTCCGACGAGATCAAGGCCGCCCTGTCCAAGGACATGAAGATCGACGCGGAGAAGATCAACGCCGATCTCGTCGGTCCCAGCTGGGGCGAGCAGATCGCCAACAAGGCCTGGGAGGGCCTGGCGATCTTCATGGTGCTGGTCGTGATCTATCTCGCGATCGCCTTCGAGTGGCGCATGGCCGTGGCCGCCCTCGTCGCCCTGATCCACGACATCACCATCACCACCGGCATCTACGCCCTCGTCGGCTTCGAGGTCACGCCCGGTACGGTCATCGGTCTGCTGACGATCCTCGGTTACTCGCTCTACGACACGGTCGTCGTCTTCGACAGCCTCAAGGAGCAGACGAAGGACCTCACCAAGCAGACCCGCTGGACCTACAGCGAGATCGCCAACCGTTCGATCAACGGCACCCTGGTGCGCTCCATCAACACCACGGTGGTCGCGCTGCTCCCGGTGGCGGGCCTGCTCTTCATCGGCGGCGGCTTCCTCGGCGCGGGCACGCTCAACGACATCTCGCTGTCGCTGTTCGTGGGCCTCGCGGCCGGCGCGTACTCCTCGATCTTCATCGCCACCCCGCTCGTCGCCGACCTCAAGGAGCGCGAGCCGGCGATGAAGGCGCTCACCAAGCGGGTCCGCGCCAAGCGGGCGCAGGCTGCGGAGGACGCCGAACACGCGGGCACCCGCGTCGGCGGCTACGAGGGGAGCGGCGACGACGAGGACGCCGCCCCGGCCGTCGTCGGCCAGCGGCCGCGCTCCGGCACCGGCGCCCCGTCCGGCACGCGCAGCCAGCCCTCCTCGCGCAACCGCGGCCGCGGCCGTCCCTCCGGGAAGCGCCGATGACCGACATCCGAGAGCTGCTGCTGAGCCGCATCCGGGACGTCGCCGACTACCCGGAGCCCGGCGTGATGTTCAAGGACATCACCCCGCTGCTCGCCGACCCGGCCGCGTTCACCGCGCTCACCGACGCCCTCGCGGAGCTGACCGTGCGGCACGGCGCCACGAAGATCGTCGGCCTGGAGGCCCGCGGCTTCATCCTGGGCGCCCCCGTCGCGGTCCGCGCCGGCGTCGGCTTCATCCCGGTGCGCAAGGCGGGCAAGCTCCCCGGCGCGACCCTGCGCCAGGCCTACGAGCTGGAGTACGGCTCCGCCGAGATCGAGGTGCACGCCGAGGACCTGAGCGCCGGCGACCGCGTCATGGTCATCGACGACGTGCTCGCCACCGGCGGCACCGCCGAGGCCTCGCTGGCCCTGATCCGGCGCGCGGGCGCCGAGGTCGCCGGGGTGTCCGTGCTGATGGAGCTCGGATTCCTCAGTGGCCGTGCCCGCCTGGAGCCGGCCCTGGACGGTGCCCCGCTGGAGGCGCTGCTCCAGGTCTGAACCGGCAGGACGCAGTCTGTGACGATACGGGGCGGGCCCGGAGGAATCCGGCGCCCGCCCCGGGCGTTTCGCTGGTAGCGTCCCGTCTCCGCCGCCCGACCGGGAGCCCACGGCCCGGGATCGCTACCATGGGGCTTCCGGAACCTGACCGGGGGACCCGGATCGCGCACGAGGAGTCCTCTTGCCAGACGAGGCCCAGCACCTGACCGCCGCCAAGCCCGGGGAGACCCCCAAGCCCGCGGCCACTCCCGCGTCGGACACGAAGAACGACACCCGCGGGCCGGTCGAGGGCGCCCCGTCGCCGGTCGACAAGCCCGCGTCGCAGACGCGTCCCAAGCCGGCCCCGCCCGAGCGCCCCACCGCTCCCGCGGCCCGTGCCAACACCGGCCAGACCTCGCGCTCCGGCTCCTCCAACCGCGTCCGCGCCCGCCTCGCCCGCCTCGGCGTCCAGCGCGCCAACCCGTACAACCCGGTCCTGGAGCCGCTGCTGCGGATAGTGCGCGGCAACGACCCCAAGATCGAGACGTCGACGCTGCGCCAGATCGAACGCGCCTACCAGGTCGCCGAGCGCTGGCACCGCGGCCAGAAGCGCAAGAGCGGCGACCCGTACATCACGCACCCGCTCGCGGTCACCACCATCCTCGCCGAGCTCGGCATGGACCCGGCCACACTCATGGCGGGCCTGCTGCACGACACCGTCGAGGACACCGAGTACGGCCTGGAGGACCTGCGCCGCGACTTCGGCGACGTCGTCACCCTCCTCGTCGACGGCGTCACCAAGCTGGACCGCGTCAAGTTCGGCGAGGCCGCCCAGGCCGAGACCGTGCGCAAGATGGTCGTCGCCATGGCCAAGGACCCCCGCGTCCTGGTCATCAAGCTCGCCGACCGCCTGCACAACATGCGCACCATGCGCTACCTCAAGCGCGAGAAGCAGGAGAAGAAGGCGCGCGAGACCCTCGAGATCTACGCGCCGCTCGCCCACCGGCTGGGCATGAACACCATCAAGTGGGAACTGGAGGACCTCGCCTTCGCGATCCTCTACCCCAAGATGTACGACGAGATCGTGCGCCTGGTCGCCGAACGCGCCCCCAAGCGGGACGAGTACCTCGCGATAGTGACCGACGAGGTCCAGCAGGACCTGCGCGCCGCCCGCATCAAGGCGACCGTCACCGGCCGCCCCAAGCACTACTACAGCGTCTACCAGAAGATGATCGTCCGCGGCCGGGACTTCGCGGAGATCTACGACCTGGTGGGCATCCGCGTCCTGGTGGACACCGTCCGCGACTGCTACGCGGCGCTGGGCACCGTCCACGCCCGCTGGAACCCGGTTCCGGGGCGGTTCAAGGACTACATCGCGATGCCCAAGTTCAACATGTACCAGTCGCTGCACACGACGGTCATCGGACCCAACGGCAAGCCGGTCGAGCTCCAGATCCGCACGTTCGACATGCACCGCCGCGCCGAGTACGGCATCGCCGCGCACTGGAAGTACAAGCAGGAGGCCGTCGCCGGCGCCTCCAAGGTCCGCACCGACGCCCCCAAGGCGTCCGGCAAGGCCGGCAAGGACTCGGCCGCCATCAACGACATGGCGTGGCTGCGGCAGCTCCTGGACTGGCAGAAGGAGACCGAGGACCCCAGCGAGTTCCTGGAGTCGCTGCGCTTCGACCTCTCCCGCAACGAGGTCTTCGTCTTCACCCCCAAGGGCGACGTCATCGCGCTGCCGGCCGGCGCCACCCCGGTCGACTTCTCCTACGCCGTCCACACCGAGGTCGGCCACCGCACCATAGGGGCACGCGTCAACGGCCGCCTGGTGCCGCTGGAGTCCACCCTGGACAACGGCGACCTGGTGGAGGTCTTCACCTCCAAGGCGCCCGGCGCCGGCCCCTCACGCGACTGGCTCGGCTTCGTCAAGTCGCCGCGCGCCCGCAACAAGATCCGTGCCTGGTTCTCCAAGGAGCGCCGCGACGAGGCGATCGAGCAGGGCAAGGACGCGATCGTGCGCGCGATGCGCAAGCAGAACCTGCCGATCCAGCGCATCCTCACCGGCGACTCCCTGGTCACCCTGGCGCACGAGATGCGCTACTCGGACATCTCCGCGCTGTACGCGGCGATCGGCGAGGGCCATGTCTCGGCGCAGAACATCGTGCAGAAGCTCGTCCAGGCGCTCGGCGGCGAGGAGGCCGCGACCGAGGAGATCGACGAGAGCGTCCCGCCCTCGCGCGGCCGGGGCCGCAAGCGGCGCTCCAGCGCCGACCCGGGCGTCGTCGTCAAGGGCGTCGAAGACGTGTGGGTCAAGCTGGCCCGCTGCTGTACGCCGGTGCCGGGCGATCCGATCATCGGCTTCGTCACCCGCGGCAGCGGCGTCTCGGTCCACCGCAGCGACTGCGTCAACGTCGACTCGCTCTCCCGCGAGCCCGAGCGGATCCTGGAGGTCGAGTGGGCCCCGACCCAGTCCTCGGTCTTCCTGGTCGCCATCCAGGTCGAGGCCCTGGACCGCTCCCGCCTCCTGTCCGACGTGACCCGCGTCCTCTCGGACCAGCACGTCAACATCCTCTCCGCCGCCGTCCAGACCTCCCGCGACCGAGTGGCCACCTCCCGCTTCACCTTCGAAATGGGCGACCCCAAACACCTGGGCCACGTCCTGAAGGCGGTACGGGGCGTGGAGGGCGTCTACGACGTCTACCGGGTGACGTCGGCCAGGCGCCCCTGAAAGGGGCGCGGGGCTGTGTCCTTTGCGCGGCTCCGCCGCGGGGAGCGCGACAAGCCCCCACCCACCCGCACTCCCCACTCGACCCCACCCACCCGAGCTCCCCGGGGTCCAAGGGGCGGAGCCCCTTGGAGGGACGGGAAGGGTAGGGGCGGCGGGGGCGAACCAAACACAGAACCGCCCCCGGCGCACCAGGCACCGGGGGCGGCACAGTCACCGCGACGCGCTCAGCCGCCGAACTCCTGCAACCCCTTCAGCGCCTGGTCGAGCAGCGCCTGCCGCCCCTCGAGCTCCCGCTCGAGCTTGTCGGCCTTGGCCGCATTCCCCTGCGCCCGAGCCTGCTCGATCTGCCCCCGCAGCTTGTCGACGGCGGCCTGAAGCTGCCCGGTCAGTCCCTCCGCGCGCGCCCGCGCCTCAGGGTTCGTCCGCCGCCACTCCGCCTCCTCGGCCTCCTGCAGCGCCCGGTCGACCGTGTGCATCCGCCCCTCGACCCGCGGCCGGGCGTCCCTCGGCACATGGCCGATGGCCTCCCACCGCTCGTTGATGGACCGGAACGCCGCCCGCGCCGCCTTGAGGTCACCGATCGGCAGCAGCCGCTCCGCCTCCTCGGCCAGCTCCTCCTTGAGCTTGAGGTTCTCGGCCTGTTCCGCGTCCCGTTCGGCGAAGACCGAGCCACGGGCGGCGAAGAAGACGTCCTGCGCCCCGCGGAACCGGTTCCACAGGTCGTCCTCGTGCTCGCGCTGCGCGCGGCCCGCCGCCTTCCACTCCGTCATCAGCTCGCGGTAGCGCGCGGCCGTCGCACCCCAGTCCGTCGACCCCGACAGCGCCTCGGCCTCGGCGACCAGCCGCTCCTTGGCCTTGCGGGCCTCCTCGCGCTGCGCGTCCAGGTGCGCGAAGTGCGCCTTGCGACGCTTGGAGAACGCCGAACGGGCGTGCGAGAAGCGGTGCCACAGCTCGTCGTCCGACTTGCGATCCAGACGCGGCAGCCCCTTCCAGGTGTCCACCAGCGCCCGCAGCCGCTCACCGGCCGCCCGCCACTGGTCGGACCCGGCCAGCTCCTCGGCCTCGACGACCAGCGCCTCCTTGGCGTGCCGCGCCTCGTCGGACTGCTTCGCCCGCTGCGCCTTGCGCTCCTCGCGGCGCGACTCGACGGTCGCGACGAGCTTGTTCAGGCGCTCCCGGAGCGCCTGGAGGTCGCCGACCGCGTGATGCGCGTCCACCTGCTCGCGCAGATGATCGATGGCCGCCTGCGCGTCCTTCGCGGACAGGTCGGTCGTCCGCACCCGCCGTTCGAGGAGGCCGATCTCGACAACCAGGCCCTCGTACTTGCGCTCGAAATAGGCCAGCGCCTCCTCGGGGGAGCCGGCCTGCCAGGAACCGACGACCTGCTCGCCGTCGGCCGTACGCACGTACACGGTCCCCGTCTCGTCGACGCGGCCCCACGGGTCGCTGCTCACAGCGCCTCCTCCACATGATGCGCGCGGGGGAGCGGTACACCCCCGGGCATCGTCCACAGTTTCGTCACGGCCAATCTAGGCGACCGGCGGGGCGGCTGTCCGCATCCCGCACGACCGAAATTTCGCAGTTGACGGTCAGGATTTCGTCACGGTGGCCTTGTTGATCACCACGGTCGCGTTGGGGGCGCCGTCACCCGCTCCGGTGTTCTCACCCGCATCGGCGATCTTCTTCAGGACCTTCATGCCGGCGTCGGAAACCGTTCCGAACGGGGTGTAGCTGGCCGGCAGCGGACTGTCCTTGTAGACGAGGAAGAACTGGCTGCCGCCGGTGTGCTTCTGGCCGGTGTTCGCCATCGCGACCGTACCCGCCGGGTAGGTGTCCTTCTTGAGGCTCTTGTCCTTCAGGTTCTCGTCCGGAATCGTGTACCCGGGACCGCCGCTGCCGCTGCCCGTGGGGTCGCCGCACTGCAGCACGTAGATGCTGTTGGTGGTGAGCCGGTGGCACTTGGTGTGGTCGAAGAACCCCTTGCCGGCGAGGAAGTCGAACGAGTTGACGGTGTGCGGGGCGGCCGCCGTCTTCAGGGCGATGTCTATGTCACCGCACGTCGTCGCGAGCTTCATGGTGTAGTCCGCCGACTTGTCGATGGTCATCGCCGGCTCCTTCTTCCAGCTCAGCGACTTCACCTTGCCCTTGGCCGCCTTGTCGCACGGATCCGGCGCCTTGGTGGTCGGGGAGGCGCTCGGCGTCACCTCCGCGCCCGCGTTCTCCTTCTTGTCGTCGTCCTTCATCACTCCGGTCGTGTACAGCGCCACACTGCCCACCACGACGACGCCGAGCACCGAGGCGATCACGGAGTTGCGCACCTTCGCGCGTCGGCGCGCGTCGGTGCGCCGCTGCTGCTGCCGCAAGAACTTCTCCCGGGCGAGCTGACGCCGCCGCTGTTCCTGGCTGACCACGGTGTTGTCTCCTCAAGCGTCTGGTGTCAAGCGTCTCGTGCGCCGACCGGTTCGCGTGCGTGGGCCGGCCGTCCGCGTGTAGCCCCGTACCGTATATGGGTTCGCTGAGGAAACGGCAGCGCCGGTAGGCTCTGACCGGTGCCCGCCCGTCTCCGTACCCGGCCCAGGTCCGGCCGTACGGCGACGAACGGTGACAGAAGACGACAAGAAGGACGAACGTGCTCATTGCCGGATTTCCCGCCGGTGCCTGGGGGACGAACTGCTACCTCGTCGCCCCCGCCGCCGGTGAGGAGTGCGTGATCATCGACCCGGGCCACGAGGCCGCCCAGGGAGTCGAGGACGCGCTGCGCAAGCATCGGCTCAAGCCCGTCGCCGTCGTCCTCACCCACGGCCACCTCGACCACGTCGCCTCGGTCGTGCCCGTCTGCGGCGCCCACGACGTACCGGCGTGGATCCACCCCGACGACCGCTACATGATGAGCGACCCGGAGAAGGCCCTCGGCCGCTCGGTCGGCGCCCAGCTCCTGGGCGAACTCACCGTGGGAGAGCCCGACGACGTGAAGGAACTGGCCGACGGCGCCGTGCTGCCCCTGGCCGGCCTGGAGTTCTCCGTCGCCCACGCGCCCGGCCATACCAAGGGGTCGGTGACCTTCGGGCTGCCCGAGGCGGCGGACATCCCGCCGATCCTCTTCTCGGGCGACCTGCTGTTCGCCGGCTCCGTCGGACGCACCGACCTGCCCGGCGGTGACACGGAAGAACTGCTCGCGTCGCTGGCCCGCGTGTGCCTGCCGCTCGAGGACTCGACCGTGGTGCTGTCCGGGCACGGTCCCCAGACGACCATCGGCCAGGAGCGCGCCACCAACCCGTATCTGCGGCAGGTGGCCGCGGGCAGCCGCGACAGCGGCACGCCCGGCGCTCCCCGACGAGGAATGTGACGAGAAACCCTCCGTGAGCACTTTCAAGGCCCCCAAGGGCACGTACGACCTGCTGCCGCCCGACTCCGCCACCTTCCTGGCGGTGCGCGAGGCGATCGCCCGGCCGCTGCGCAACTCCGGCTACGGCTACATCGAGACGCCCGGCTTCGAGAGCGTCGAACTCTTCGCGCGCGGCGTCGGCGAGTCCACCGACATCGTGACCAAGGAGATGTACGCCTTCGAGACCAAGGGCGGCTCCCGGCTCGCCCTGCGCCCCGAGGGCACCGCCTCCGTGCTGCGCGCCGCCCTGGAGGCCAACCTCCACAAGGCGGGCAACCTCCCGGTCAAGCTCTGGTACTCGGGCTCCTACTACCGCTACGAGCGCCCCCAGAAGGGCCGCTACCGCCACTTCTCCCAGGTCGGCGCCGAGGCCATCGGCGCGGAGGACCCGGCGCTCGACGCCGAGCTGATCATCCTCGCCGACCAGGCGTACCGCTCGCTGGGCCTGCGGAACTTCCGCATCCTGCTCAACAGCCTCGGCGACAAGGAGTGCCGCCCGGTCTACCGCGCCGCCCTCCAGGACTTCCTGCGCGGCCTCGACCTCGACGAGGAGACACTGCGCCGCGCCGAGATCAACCCGCTGCGCGTCCTCGACGACAAGCGGCCCGACGTCCAGAAGCAGCTCACCGACGCCCCGATCCTGCGGGACTACCTCTGCGACGCGTGCAAGGCGTACCACGAGGAGGTCCGCGAGCTGATCACCGCGGCGGGCGTCTCCTTCGAGGACGACGCGCGGCTCGTGCGCGGCCTGGACTACTACACCCGGACGACCTTCGAGTTCGTCCACGACGGGCTGGGCGCCCAGTCCGCGGTGGGCGGCGGCGGCCGCTACGACGGCCTCTCCGAGATGATCGGCGGCCCCGCCCTGCCGTCGGTCGGCTGGGCGCTGGGCGTGGACCGTACGGTGCTGGCGCTGGAGGCGGAGGGCGTCGAGCTGCCGCTGCCCTCCGTGACGAGCGTGTACGCGGTGCCGCTCGGCGAGGAGGCACGGCGGGTCCTGTTCGCCAAGGTGACGGAGCTGCGCAAGCTCGGGATCTCGACGGACTTCGCGTACGGCGGGAAGGGGCTCAAGGGGGCGATGAAGAACGCGAACCGGAGCGGGGCGCGGTTCGCGATCGTCGCCGGCGAGCGGGACCTCGCGGAGGGCGTGGTCCAGCTCAAGGACATGGAGTCCGGCGACCAGGCACCGGTCGGCCTCAACGAAATCGTCGCCGAACTGGAAACCCGCCTGGGCTGAGGGTGCAGAGGGTTCCCCGCGCCCCTGAGAGGGGCGCGGGGAACTGCGCGAAAACGGGGCGAAGCCCCGTGCCGGGGTCCAAGGGGCGGAGCCCCTTGAAGGGACGGGACGGGTAGGGGCGGCGGGGGCGAGAAAAACGAACGCGCACCCCCACCCTCGCTCACCCGTACCCCCACGCCGTCCATCGATGGCGTGAACCCGGCGCCCCCCACCCCCCAACCACCCCTTCTTATCCGCAGCGAACGGTGAACAACCCTCCCCGTACGGCACAATGACCCTGCCCACCCACTCCACCTCAAGCGACGGAATCGGCGTGATGAGCAAGACGACAGTCAGGGACGCGTCCACAGAAGCCACCGACCCGGAGCCGGAGCACACCCCCGCGCCCCGCACGGTCGGCGCCGGCCGCGCCTTCTCCGTGATGCTGGTGATCACCGGCGCCCTCGGCCTGCTCGCCTCCTGGGTCATCACCCTGGACAAGATCAAGATCGCCGAGGCCAAGGCCGAGGGCAGGACGTTCACACCGAACTGCAGCATCAACCCGATCGTCTCCTGCGGCAGCGTCATGGAGAGCAAGCAGGCCGCGGTCTTCGGGTTCCCCAACCCGTTCCTCGGCCTGGTCTGCTACGGCATCGTCATCTGCGTCGGCATGAGCCTGCTCACCCGCGCCCGCTTCCCCCGCTGGTACTGGCTCACCTTCAACTTCGGCACGCTCTTCGGCGTGGGCTTCTGCACCTGGCTGCAGTTCCAGACGCTGTACGAGATCAACGCCCTGTGCCTGTGGTGCTCCCTGGCCTGGGTGATCACGATCACCATGTTCTGGTACGTGACCTCGCACAACGTGCGCAACGACTTCCTGCCCGCCCCCCGCCCGGTGAAGAACTTCCTCAAGGAGTTCACCTGGGTCCTGCCGGTCACCCACGTCGGCATCATCGCGATGCTGGTCCTCACCCGCTGGGGTAGCCAGCTCTGGGCCTCCTGAGTCCTCGAAGGCTCCACCAGCCCTCCTGGGAGCCTCCCGGGGCCCCGAGCCGTCGGCTCCGCGGGCTCCGCCCCGGCGGCCGGCCGCGCATTGTCAGTGGCGTGACTTAGGGTTTTCTCCGTGGAACCCGACCTGTTCACCGCCGCCGCCGAGGAACGCCAGGAGAAGGACCCGGCCGCCAGCCCCCTGGCCGTCCGGATGCGCCCCCGCAGCCTCGACGAGGTGGTGGGCCAGCAGCACCTGCTCAAACCCGGCTCCCCGCTGCGCAGACTGGTCGGCGAGGGCACCTCCGCGGGCAGCCCGGCCGGCCCCTCCTCGGTCATCCTCTGGGGCCCGCCCGGCACCGGGAAGACGACCCTGGCGTACGTCGTCTCCAAGGCGACGAACAAGCGCTTCGTGGAGCTGTCCGCGATCACCGCCGGCGTCAAGGAGGTGCGCGCGGTCATCGACGGCGCCCGCCGCGCCACCGGCGGCTACGGCACGGAGACGGTCCTCTTCCTCGACGAGATCCACCGCTTCAGCAAGGCACAGCAGGACTCCCTGCTCCCCGCCGTGGAGAACCGCTGGGTCACGCTGATCGCCGCGACGACCGAGAACCCGTACTTCTCGGTCATCTCCCCGCTGCTCTCCCGCTCGCTCCTGCTCACCCTCGAACCCCTCACCGACGACGACCTGCGCGGGCTGCTCCGCCGCGCGCTGGCCGACGAGCGCGGGCTCAAGGGCGCCGTCGCACTCCCGGAGGAGACCGAGGCGCATCTGCTGCGGATCGCCGGCGGAGACGCCCGGCGCGCGCTGACCGCCCTGGAGGCGGCCGCCGGCGCCGCGCTGGACAAGGGCGAGTCGGAGATCGGCCTGACCACCCTGGAGGAGACGGTCGACCGGGCCGCCGTGAAGTACGACCGCTCCGGCGACCAGCACTACGACGTGGCCAGCGCCCTCATCAAGTCCATCCGCGGCTCCGACGTGGACGCGGCGCTGCACTACCTGGCCCGCATGATCGAGGCCGGCGAGGACCCCCGGTTCATCGCCCGCCGGCTGATGATCTCCGCCAGCGAGGACATCGGCCTCGCCGACCCGAACGCACTGCCCACGGCCGTCGCCGCCGCCCAGGCCGTCGCCCTGATCGGCTTCCCGGAGGCCGCGCTCACCCTCAGCCACGCCACGATCGCCCTCGCCCTCGCCCCCAAGTCCAACTCCGCGACGACGGCGATAGGCGCCGCCCTGGAGGACGTGCGCAAGGGCCTCGCGGGCCCGGTCCCGGCACATCTGCGCGACGGGCACTACAAGGGCGCCGCCAAGCTCGGCCACGCCCAGGGGTACGTCTACCCGCACGACCTGCCCGAGGGCATCGCCGCCCAGCAGTACGCCCCGGACGCCCTCAAGGACCGCTCCTACTACCGGCCCACCCGGCACGGCGGCGAGGCACGGTACGCGGACGCCGTGGAGTGGACCCGCAGACACCTCGGCCGCGAGCAGCCGTAGGCAACCCCTGCCCGGAGTCCCGGTCGAGAGCAGCCCCGGCCGCCCTGTAGACTCGCCCGGAGTGCTGCGTCCCGTGTCGGCCCCGGCCGACGCCACCAGAGCGGGACACCCAGCCGGAACCTCCACGCCGCACGGCGCGGGAGGATCCAGGAGCGTCGCGCACCGTCGAAGGTGTCGCGGGCAGCCCACCACCAGCCCCGGGGGTCCGTACGGACCCCCGGGGCCCCGGTCGGTGGGCCACTCGCGTGCTGCACGTATGTGCCCAGATCAGGGGAGCGGCTGCCCGGCAGGCCCGGTTCACCGGGCCCGGCGGGTTTCCCCGGCTGCGGATGCGACCTCCCGTAACCCTGGTGAAGCCGTAAGCGAAGAGAAGAGAAGAAGAAGTGGCGAACCAGTCCCGCCCCAAGGTCAAGAAGTCGCGTGCCCTCGGCATCGCGCTGACCCCGAAGGCCGTCAAGTACTTCGAGGCCCGCCCCTACCCGCCGGGCGAGCACGGCCGCGGCCGCAAGCAGAACTCGGACTACAAGGTCCGGCTGCTCGAGAAGCAGCGTCTGCGCGCGCAGTACGACGTGTCCGAGCGCCAGCTCGTCCGCGCCTACGAGCGTGCCGCCAAGACGCAGGGCAAGACCGGTGAGGCCCTGGTCATCGAGCTCGAGCGCCGTCTCGACGCCCTGGTCCTGCGCTCGGGCATCGCCCGCACGATCTACCAGGCCCGCCAGATGGTCGTCCACGGCCACATCGAGGTCAACGGCCAGAAGGTCGACAAGCCGTCCTTCCGCGTCAAGCCGGACGACGTCGTCATGGTCCGTGAGCGCAGCCGTGAGAAGACCCTCTTCTCCATCGCCCGTGAGGGCGGCTTCGCCCCCGAGGGCGAGACCCCGCGCTACCTCCAGGTGAACCTCAAGGCCCTGGCGTTCCGCCTGGACCGCGAGCCGAACCGCAAGGAGATCCCGGTGATCTGCGACGAGCAGCTCGTCGTCGAGTACTACGCCCGCTGATCACCCTCAGCGGACGCGGCACACACCGCGTGCCCGGGCCCGTCGCCCCGCCCTCGTGGCCGGAGCGGCGGGCCCCGGCCGTTCCCGGCGCCGGCCGCCGCCGGACCCTCGCGTTTCCGGCGGCCGGCGCCGGTAATGCGGTACGGAACGGCATGCCGGGCGCGATAGGCTCGGGGACACTGCTTTTTTGATTTTCCCGATGGCTTCGATGTCGTCGGTCATGTTGATGTGCAGGCACGTTTTCAGGGAGCGGGTGCGCGCAGGTGTCCGGTGGAGAGGTGGCCGGGATCCTGGTGGCCGTGTTCTGGGCGATCCTGGTGTCCTTCCTCGCCGTGGCACTGGCGAGGCTGGCCCAGACGCTCCGGGCGACCACCAAGCTCGTCGCGGACGTGACCGAACAGGCCGTCCCGCTGCTGAACGACGCCTCCGCCGCCGTGCGCTCGGCGCAGACCCAGATCGACCGCGTCGACGCCATCGCCACCGACGTCCAGGAAGTCACGTCGAACGCCTCGGCGCTCTCCACGACCGTCGCCTCCACCTTCGGCGGCCCCCTGGTCAAGGTCGCCGCGTTCGGCTACGGCGTACGCCGCGCCCTCACCGGCCGCCGGGACGCACAGCCGTCCGCCGAGCCCCGGAGCGAAGTGATCGTCGGCCGTACCGTCCCGGCCGCCCGCCGGGCCAGGCGCGCACAGCGGGCAGCCGACCGCGCCCACCGCGAAAAGGGGAACTGACCCAGCCATGTTCCGCCGTACGTTCTGGTTCGGCACCGGCGTCGCCGCAGGCGTCTGGGCCACCACCAAGGTCAACCGCAAGCTGAGGCGGCTCACCCCCGAGAGCCTCGCCGCCACCGCGGCCAACAAGGCGCTGGAGACCGGCCACCGGATCAAGCACCGGGCGGTCGGCTTCGCGCTCGACGTCCGCGACAACATGGCCCGCCGGGAGGCGGAACTGGGTGACGCGCTGGGCATCAACGCCCCCGCCCCCGACCGCGAACTCCCCGCACCCCGGCGGTACGCCGCCATCGAGAACCACGACACACCGCGGTACGTCGAGAGGCCGACGTACCACTCGTACAACCGGAATGAGGACCACTGATGGAGTCGGCCGAGATCCGCCGCCGCTGGCTGAGCTTCTTCGAGGAGCGCGGGCACACCGTCGTCCCTTCGGCGTCGCTCATCGCGGACGACCCGACTCTGCTCCTCGTCCCCGCCGGCATGGTGCCCTTCAAGCCCTACTTCCTGGGCGAGGTCAAGCCGCCCTTCGACCGCGCCACCAGCGTCCAGAAGTGCGTGCGCACGCCGGACATCGAAGAGGTCGGCAAGACCACCCGGCACGGCACGTTCTTCCAGATGTGCGGCAACTTCTCCTTCGGCGACTACTTCAAGGAGGGCGCCGCCAAGCTCGCCTGGGAGCTGCTCACCACCCCCCAGGACAAGGGCGGCTACGGCCTGGAGCCCGAGAAGCTCTGGATCACCGTCTACGAGGAGGACGACGAGGCCGAGCGCATCTGGCGCGACATCGTCGGCGTCCCCGCCGAGCGAATCCAGCGCCTGGGCAAGAAGGACAACTTCTGGTCCATGGGCGTCCCCGGCCCCTGCGGCCCCTGCTCCGAGATCAACTACGACCGCGGCCCCGAGTTCGGCGTCGAGGGCGGCCCCGCCGTCAACGACGAGCGGTACGTCGAGATCTGGAACCTGGTCTTCATGCAGTACGAGCGGGGCCAGGGCATCGGCAAGGAGGACTTCGAGATCCTCGGCGACCTGCCGAGCAAGAACATCGACACCGGCCTCGGTCTCGAACGCCTCGCCATGATCCTCCAGGGCGTGCAGAACCTGTACGAGATCGACACCTCCATGGCCGTCATCAGCAAGGCCACCGAGCTGACCGGTGTCGCCTACGGCGACGCCCACGACTCGGACGTCTCACTGCGCGTGGTCACCGACCACATGCGCACCTCCGTGATGCTCATCGGCGACGGCGTCACCCCGGGCAACGAGGGCCGCGGCTACGTGCTGCGCCGCATCATGCGCCGCGCCATCCGCAACATGCGCCTCCTGGGCGCCACCGGCCCGGTCGTCAAGGACCTCATCGACACCGTGATCGAGATGATGGGGCAGCAGTACCCGGAGCTGATCACCGACCGCGAGCGCATCGAGAAGGTCGCCCTCGCCGAGGAGGCCCGCTTCCTCAAGACCCTCAACGCCGGCACCAACGTGCTGGACAGCGCCGTCACCGAGACCAAGGCCGCCGGCTCCACGGTCCTCGCCGGCGACAAGGCGTTCCTGCTCCACGACACCTGGGGCTTCCCCATCGACCTCACCCTGGAGATGGCCGCCGAGCAGGGGCTGTCCGTGGACGAGGACGGCTTCCGCCGTCTGATGAAGGAGCAGCGGGAGCGCGCCAAGGCCGACGCCCTGGCCAAGAAGACCGGCCACGCCGACCTGGGCGCCTACCGCGAGATCGCCGACGCCGCCGGTGCCACCGACTTCATCGGTTACACCGACACCGAGGGCGAGTCCACCGTCGTCGGCATCCTCGTCGACGGCGTCTCCTCGCCGGCCGCCACCGAGGGCGACGAGGTCGAGATCGTCCTCGACCGCACCCCGTTCTACGCCGAGGGCGGCGGCCAGATCGGCGACACCGGCCGGATCCGGGCCGACTCCGGCGCCGTCATCGAGATCCGCGACTGCCAGAAGCCGGTCCCGGGCGTCTACGTCCACAAGGGCGTCGTCCAGGTCGGCGAGGTGACCGTCGGCGCCAAGGCCCAGGCCTCGATCGACGACCGCCGCCGCAAGGCCATCGCCCGCGCCCACTCGGCCACCCACCTCACCCACCAGGCCCTGCGCGACGCCCTCGGCCCGACGGCCGCCCAGGCCGGTTCCGAGAACCAGCCCGGCCGCTTCCGCTTCGACTTCGGCTCCCCGTCCGCCGTCCCGACGGCCGTGATGACCGACGTCGAGCAGAAGATCAACGAGGTGCTCGCCCGCGACCTGGACGTCCGCGCCGACGTCATGGGCATCGACGAGGCCAAGAAGCAGGGCGCCATCGCCGAGTTCGGCGAGAAGTACGGCGAGCGCGTCCGCGTGGTGACCATCGGCGACTTCTCCAAGGAGCTGTGCGGCGGCACGCACGTCCACAACACCGCCCAGCTCGGCCTGGTCAAGCTGCTCGGCGAGTCGTCCATCGGCTCCGGTGTGCGCCGGATCGAGGCCCTGGTCGGCGTCGACGCGTACAACTTCCTGGCCCGCGAGCACACGGTCGTCAACCAGCTGACCGAGCTGGTCAAGGGCCGCTCCGAGGAGCTGCCCGAGAAGATCGCCGGGATGCTCGCGCGGCTCAAGGACGCCGAGAAGGAGATCGAGAAGTTCCGCGCCGAGAAGGTGCTCCAGGCCGCCGCCGGCCTCGTCGAGTCCGCCAAGGACGTGCGCGGGATCGCCGTGGTCACCGGACAGGTCCCGGACGGCACCTCCGCCGACGACCTGCGCAAGCTGGTCCTCGACGTGCGCGGCCGCATCCAGGGCGGCCGGGCCGCCGTGGTCGCCCTGTTCGCCGTGAACAACGGCAGGCCGCTCACGGTCATCGCCACCAACGAGGCCGCCCGCGAGCGCGGTCTGAAGGCCGGTGACCTGGTGCGCACCGCCGCCAAGACCCTCGGCGGCGGCGGTGGCGGCAAGCCGGACGTCGCCCAGGGCGGCGGCCAGAACCCGGCCGCCGTCGGCGAGGCCGTGGCCGCCGTCGAACGCCTCGTCACCGAGACGGCCCAGTAGTGCGCCGGGGACGCCGCCTCGCGATCGACGTCGGGGACGCCCGGATCGGGGTCGCCTCCTGCGACCCCGACGGGATCCTCGCCACCCCGGTGGAGACGGTCCCGGGGCGCGACGTCCCCGCCGCGCACCGCAGGCTGAAGCAGCTCACCGAGGAGTACGAGCCCATCGAGGTCGTCGTCGGGCTGCCGCGCTCCCTCAAGGGGGGCGAGGGTCCGGCGGCGGCCAAGGTGCGCGGTTTCGCCCAGGAACTGGCACGGCTGATCGCGCCCGTGCCGGTACGCCTGGTGGACGAGCGGATGACGACCGTCACGGCGAGCCAGGGGCTGCGCGCCTCCGGCGTGAAGTCCAAGAAGGGCCGCTCCGTGATCGACCAGGCAGCCGCTGTGATCATCCTCCAGCAGGCACTGGAATCCGAACGGGTGTCAGGTACGTCTCCCGGCGAGGGCGTCGAAGTGGTCATCTGATCGCGATACGGTAACGTTCCGCGCGATGCGGATGGGGTTCGAACAGCCACCGCACAGCAAGAGGCGGAACCAAGGCCGGGCCAGGGGGCACGGCGCTACGGAGGCCTCGCGGCTCTAGGGGATCGATGACTGAGTATGGCCGGAGCCCGGGCTCCGAACCGTGGCATCCCGAGGACCCGTTGTACGGGGACGGCGGATGGGGAGGACAGCAGGCCCCGGTCGGCCAGTCCCCCTACGGCGGCCATCAGCAGCCGCAGCAGCAGGGCTACGGCGACTGGAGCCGGGCGCAGCAGCAGCCCGGCTACGACCAGGGACAGCAGCCCTACCCGCAGTACCCGGAGCAGCACGGCCAGCCGTACCAGGGTCACGACCAGTACGGGCACGTGTACCAGGACGTGCAGGGCGGCGGCTACCCCCAGCAGGGCGGTCAGCAGTACGCCGGTCACGTCCAGCAGCAGTACGGGCAGGGCCAGGGCGACGGCGGCTGGGATGGCACCGCGCAGCAGCCGCACCTGCCCGGCGCGCCCCAGCAGCCGCAGGTGCCGGCCGGGGCCCAGCCGCACACGCCGTACGCCAGCGGCCAGAGCGACCCCTACGCCGCGCAGCCCGCGGCAGATCCCGGAACGCACCAGAACTGGGATCCGGGCCCGCCCGAGGAGGAGGAACACCCCTTCTTCGCGGGTGACCCGAGCGGTCCGCAGGACGACGACCCCGTCGGCGACTCCGACGACCCGGAGGACCGGGACGCCCCCGACGGCCGCCGCGGCGGCAAGGGGCGCACCGCCGAGAGAGGCGGCAAGGGCGGCAAGGACAAGGGCAGGAAGCGCCGCAACGGATTCGCCTGCCTGATGGTCGTCCTGGTCTTCGGCGGCGGCCTCGGCGGCGTCGTCTACGTCGGTTACCAGTTCTATCAGAACCGTTACGGCACGGCCCCGGACTACGCGGGCAACGGCACCGACGAGAACGTGACGGTCACCGTCGACAAGGGCACCAACGGCGCCGCCATCGGGCAGCTCCTGAAGAAGGCCGGCGTCGTCAAGAGCGTGGACGCCTTCGTCGCCGCCCAGGCCAACAACCCCAACGGCAACACCATCCAGGCGGGCGCCTACACGCTGCACAAGAAGATGTCCGCGGCCAGCGCCGTCGCCCTGATGCTCGACCCGAAGAGCCGCAACAACCTGGTCGTCTTCGAGGGCGAGCGCAACACCGCGGTCTACGCCGACCTCGACAAGAAGCTCGGCCTGGACAAGGGCACCACCAAGGGCGTCGCCGAAAAGAAGTGGTCGAAGCTCGGCCTGCCCAGCTGGGCCAACACCGACGACGACATCAAGGACCCGCTGGAAGGGTTCCTCTACCCCTCCAGCTACGCCGTCTCCAAGGGCATGAAGCCCGAGGACGTGCTCGCCGACATGGTCAACCAGGCCAAGAAGAAGTACGCCGAGTTCGGCCTGGACGCGAAGGCCAAGAGCCTGGGCCTGGACAGTCCGCTGCAGGTCCTCACCGTGGCGAGCCTCGTGCAGGCGGAGGGCAAGAACAAGGACGACTTCGAGAAGGTCGCCCGGGTCGTCTACAACCGGCTCAAGAAGGACAACACCGAGACCTACGGACTCCTCGACTTCGACTCCACGGTCAACTACCTGCGCGGCGAGTCCAAGCTGGCCACCGGCTCCGTCAACCAGCTGCGCCAGCTGGACGACCCGTACAACACGTACAAGATCAAGGGCCTGCCGCCCGGGCCGATCGACAACCCCGGCGAGGTCGCGATCAAGGCCGCCCTCGACCCGGCCGAGGGCGACTGGTACTACTTCGTCTCGGTCAGCGAGGACAAGACGCTCTTCGCGGAGACCAACGAGGAGCAGAACCGGAACCGCGAGAAGTACCTCGAAGGCCAGCAGAACGGACAATGACCGCCCCATGACCGGCACCGACAGCAACCGCCGGGCCGCCGTGCTCGGCTCCCCGATCGCCCACTCCCTCTCCCCGGTGCTGCACCGCGCCGCCTACGCGGAACTGGGGCTCACCGGCTGGTCGTACGACCGGTTCGACGTGGACGAGGCGGGGCTGCCGGGGTTCTTCGAGGAGCTCGGCGCCGAGTGGGCGGGTCTCTCGCTCACCATGCCGCTCAAGCGGGCCGTCATCCCGCTGGTCGACGAGATCAGCGAGACGGCGGCCTCCGTCGAGGCCGTCAACACCGTGGTCTTCACCGCGGACGGCCGCCGGCGCGGCGACAACACCGACATCCCCGGCATGGTCGCCGCGCTGCGCGAACGCGGCATCGCAACTGTGGACTCCGCCGCGATCCTCGGTGCGGGTGCCACCGCCTCCTCCGCGCTCGCCGCCCTCGCCCGCGTCTGCACCGGCGAGGTCGTCGCCTATGTGCGCAGCGAGGCCCGCGCCGCCGAGATGCGGCAGTGGGGCGAACGCCTCGACGTGCCGGTCCGCACCCGGGACTGGGCGCACGCCGAGGAGGCGCTCGGCGCACCCCTGGTGATCGCCACCACCCCGGCCGGCGCCACCGATGCGCTGGCCGGCGCCGTGCCCGAGCGGCCCGCCACCCTCTTCGACGTCCTCTACGACCCCTGGCCCACCGCGCTGGCGGCGCGCTGGTCGGCGTACGGCGGTGCCGTCGTCGGCGGGCTGGATCTGCTCGTGCACCAGGCCGTCCTCCAGGTCGAACAGATGACCGGCGTGCCGTCCGCGCCGCTGGAGGCCATGCGGAAGGCGGGGGAGCACGCCCTGGCGGCGCGCTGAGCACGGCCGGAACCATGCCTGTGCCGTCCCGCTGTGTGGACCGACCGCCGGATCCCTGCGGGGGACGTGGGAGGATTCGGGACGGCGGGCCGGCATCGCGCACCCGGTCACGCCGTCGCCGTACGCGAGCACGCGCGTACGGGGGGCAGTGTCGGGGCGCGAGCACTGAGGAGCTTCGTTGAGCAGGCTGCGTTGGCTGACCGCGGGTGAGTCCCACGGTCCCGCACTTGTCGCGACGCTGGAGGGCCTTCCCGCCGGCGTGCCGATCACCACCGACATGGTGGCCGACCACCTGGCGAGGCGACGGCTCGGCTACGGGCGCGGCGCCCGGATGAAGTTCGAACGCGACGAGGTCACCTTCCTGGGCGGGGTGCGGCACGGGCTGACGCTGGGCTCCCCGGTCGCGGTCATGGTGGGCAACACAGAGTGGCCCAAGTGGGAGCAGGTGATGGCGGCCGACCCGGTCGACGCCGAGATCCTCGCCGGGCTGGCCCGCAACGCCCCGCTGACCCGTCCCCGCCCCGGCCACGCGGACCTGGCCGGCATGCAGAAGTACGGCTTCGACGAGGCCCGGCCGATCCTGGAGCGGGCCTCCGCCCGCGAGACCGCCGCCCGGGTGGCCCTCGGCGCGGTGGCCCGGTCGTACCTGAAGGAGACCGCCGGCGTCGAGATCGTCTCCCACGTCGTGGAGCTGGCGGAGGCCAGGGCGCCCTACGGCGTGTACCCGACGCCGGCGGACGTGGAGCGGCTGGACGCGGACCCGGTGCGCTGCCTGGACGCGGACGCCTCCGCGGCGATGGTCGACCGGATCGACCAGGCCCACAAGGACGGCGACACCCTCGGCGGCGTGGTCGAGGTGCTGGCGTACGGCGTGCCGGTGGGGCTCGGCTCGCACGTGCACTGGGACCGGCGGCTGGACGCCCGGCTCGCCGCCGCGCTGATGGGCATCCAGGCCATCAAGGGCGTCGAGGTCGGCGACGGCTTCGAACTGGCGCGGGTGCCCGGCTCGCAGGCGCACGACGAGATCCTCGCCACCGACGAAGGCATCCGGCGCTCCTCCGGGCGCTCCGGCGGCACCGAGGGCGGTCTCACCACGGGTGAGCTGCTGCGGGTGCGGGCGGCGATGAAGCCCATCGCGACGGTGCCCAGGGCGCTGAAGACGGTGGACGTGGCCACCGGCGAGCAGGCACAGGCCCACCACCAGCGCTCGGACGTGTGTGCGGTGCCGGCGGCCGGGATCGTGGCGGAGGCCATGGTCGCGCTGGTCCTGGCCGACGCCGTCGCGGAGAAGTTCGGCGGCGACAGCGTGCCCGAAACCCGCCGCAACGTCACCTCCTACCTCGAGAACCTGGCGATCCGGTGAGCGCCGTACCGGTCGTCGTCCTGGTCGGCCCGATGGGCGTGGGCAAGTCCACCGTGGGCGAACTGCTCGCCGAGCGGCTCGGCGTGACCCACCGGGACACCGACGCCGACATCGTCGCCGCGCAGGGCCGCACCATCTCCGAGATCTTCGTCGACGAGGGCGAGGCGGTCTTCCGCGCCCTGGAGAAGGACGCCGTGCGGCGGGCGCTGGCCGAGCACGACGGCGTCCTGGCGCTCGGCGGCGGCGCGGTCCTGGACCCGGACACCCGCGCCCTGCTCGCCGGGCACCGGGTCGTCTACCTCACGATGGACGTCGAGGAGGCCGTCCGGCGCACGGGTCTGAACGCCGCCCGGCCGCTGCTGGCCCTCAACCCGCGCAAGCAGTGGCGCGAGCTGATGGAGGCCCGGCGGCACCTGTACGAAGAGGTCGCCACGGCGGTGGTGGCCACGGACGGACGCGGCCCGGAAGAGGTCGCGCAGGCGGTCCTGGACGCAGTGGAGTGGAAAGAGACATGAGCGAGTCGGTGACACGGATCCAGATCGGCGGCACCGCGGGCAGCGAGCCGTACGAGGTCCTGGTGGGCCGTCAGCTCCTGGGCGAGCTGGGCGCGCTGATCGGGCCGAAGGCCAAGCGGGTCGCGGTCGTGCACCCCGAGGCGCTCGCCGAGACGGGCGAGGCGCTCCGCGCCGACCTCGCCGAACAGGGGTACGAGGCGATTGCCATCCAGGTGCCGAACGCGGAGGAGGCCAAGACCGCCGAGGTCGCCGCCTACTGCTGGAAGGCGCTCGGGCAGTCCGGATTCACCCGGACCGACGTGATTGTCGGCGTCGGCGGCGGCGCCACCACCGACCTGGCCGGCTTCGTCGCCGCGACCTGGCTGCGCGGGGTGCGCTGGATCGCCGTCCCCACCACCGTGCTCGCCATGGTGGACGCGGCGGTCGGCGGCAAGACCGGCATCAACACCGCAGAGGGCAAGAATCTGGTGGGCGCGTTCCACCCGCCCGCGGGCGTGCTGTGCGACCTGGCGGCGCTGGACTCGCTGCCGGTCAACGACTACGTCTCCGGACTCGCGGAGGTCATCAAGGCCGGATTCATCGCCGACCCGGCCATCCTCGACCTCATTGAGGAGGACCCGCAGGCGGCCCGTACGCCGGACGGACCGCACACCGCCGAGCTGATCGAGCGCTCCATCCGGGTCAAGGCCGAGGTCGTCTCCGCCGACCTCAAGGAGGCCGGACTGCGCGAGATCCTCAACTACGGGCACACGCTCGGGCACGCCATCGAGAAGAACGAGCGCTACAAGTGGCGGCACGGCGCGGCCGTCGCCGTCGGCATGCATTTCGCCGCGGAGCTCGGCCGGCTGGCGGGCCGCCTGGACGACGCGACCGCCGACCGGCACCGCGCGGTCCTGGAGTCCGTGGGGCTCCCGCTGCACTACCGGCACGACCAGTGGCCGCGCCTCCTGGAGAACATGAAGGTCGACAAGAAGTCCCGCGGCGACCTCCTCCGCTTCATCGTCCTGGACGGCCTCGCCAAACCCACGGTCCTGGAGGGCCCGGACCCGGCGGTCCTGCTGGCGGCTTACGGGGAGGTCGGCGAGTAGCCGGGGGGCACGCGGGGGCTCGGGGGGCGTCCCCCGGTCATCTCGATGGGCCCAGGGGGCACCCCCGTCACCCTTCGGGGCCCAGGGGGCGGAGCCCCCTCGGGGGCAGGGGCGGGAGCCCCGGAATCGGCCCGGGGGCGGGAGCCCCTCACCCACCCGTGGGGCGGAACCCCGCACGCACCCGGGGCGGAACCCCGCACGCACCCCGGGACGGAGCCCCTCATCCCCCGGCCGTTCACACAAGAACGGCCAAGAACGGTACCGTTCGGTGGGCAGCGGGCCGTCGGACCCCCGCGGCCAGCGCCGACAGCCTGTACGAGACGGAGTGGCACCGGATGCAGCACGCAGGGGGAGCTCCGCTGCCGCCGCCCCCTCGGCCGGGGCAGCCGCCGGCGACCGTGTGGTCGTCGGCCGGGCACCACCCCCAGGGCCCCCACGGCCGCCCGGGCCCCGCCCCGGCGACACCGCCCGGCTTCGGCGGAGGACCGGTGCCGCCCCCCGGCGGCCCGTCCACGCACCTGCCCGCGCACCCGGCGCCCCCGCACCACACCCCCGCCCCGGCGGGCCCGCCCGCACCCCCCGCGCCGCCGGCACCCCCCGTACCCACCGGCCCGCCCGCCCCCGCGGGCCCGCCCGCGGGCTCCGGGCCGCAGCCGCCGCCCGCACCGCCCGCCGGCCGGCCGCCCCGCCCGGACACCACGGGGCACATGACGCTCCCGCCCGGTGGCCCCGTCGGCATCCCGCACGTTCCGCCCGCCGCGGGCGCACCCGACGTCACGGCCACCACGCTCGCCGTGCTGCTGATCGGCCCCGCCGGCGCCGGCAAGACCAGCGTCGCCAAGTACTGGGCGGACCGCCGCCGCGTCCCCACGGCGCACATCAGCCTCGACGACGTGCGCGAATGGGTGCGCTCCGGCTTCGCCGACCCCCAGTCAGGCTGGAACGACAACTCCGAGGCCCAGTACCGCCTCGCCCGCCGCACCTGCGGCTTCGCCGCGCGCAACTTCCTGGCCAACGGCATCTCCTGCATCCTGGACGACGCCGTCTTCCCCGACCGTCCGGTCGTCGGCCTCGGCGGCTGGAAGCGGCACGTGGGTCCGGGCCTGCTGCCGGTCGTGCTGCTGCCCGGCCTGGAGATCGTCCTGGAGCGCAACGCCGAGCGCTCGGGCAACCGCCGCCTCACCGACGAGGAGGTCGCCCGTATCCACGGCCGCATGGCCGGCTGGTACGGCTCGGGCCTGCCGATCATCGACAACTCCCACCTGGACATCCCCTCCACCGCCCGGCTCCTGGACGACGTCCTGGCCCGCGCGATAGCGAGCCCGCCGACCTGGTAGCGCCCGCGCGGTGGACCGCCCGCTCGGCGGCTCCCAACCGGCACAAATCGCCCACACCCCATAGGCTCGGGACATGTCCGAGGTGTACGCGATCCGCCGCAACCGCCTGAGGGACCGCTGCAGCGCGAGCGGCAGCGCGACGGCGCTGATCTCCCGCCCCGTCAACGTCCGCTACCTCGCCGGCGCCGCGCCCCGGGGTGCGGTCCTGCTGCTCGGCCGCGACGAGGACCTGCTGCTCAGTCCCGGCCCGCCCGATCCGCAGCCCGGCGTCGACCGCCTCGACGAGTCGCTGCGGACTCACATCCTGCCCGGCGGCACGGGAGCCCCGGGCGCGTCCGGCGGCGACGCGGCGGTCGCCGCCGCGGACCTGGCCGCCGGCCAGGGCGCCGAATCCCTCGCGGTGGAGGAGCACCACCTCACCGTCGCCCGCCACCGCGCCCTGCGCTCCGTCGCCCCCGGGCTGCGCCTGGACGACGTCGGCGGCGTCGTCGAACAGTTGCGGCTCGTCAAGGACGAGGAGGAGATCTCCCTGCTGCGCGTCGGCGCGGAGATCGCCGACCAGGCGCTCGGCGAGCTCCTGGAGTCGATCCTGGTCGGCCGCACCGAGCGGCACCTCGCCCTGGAACTGGAGCGCCGCCTGGTCGACCACGGCGCCGACGGCCCCGCCTTCACCACCTCCGTCGCCACCGGACCCCATTCGGGGCGCCGCGGCCACCGCCCCACCGACCGCCGCGTGGAGGAGGGCGACTTCCTCACCGTCTGCCTCGGCGCCGCCTACCACGGCTACCGCTCCGAGATCGGACGTACGTTCGTCATCGGGACCTCGCCCGCCGACTGGCAGATCGAGCTGTACGACCTGGTCTTCGCCGCCCAGCGGGCCGGACGCGAGGCCCTGGCACCCGGCGTGGCCTGCCGGGACGTGGACCGGGTGACACGCCAGGTCATCGACTCCGGAGGGCACGGCGACGCGCTCCCGCCGATGACGGGACACGGCGTGGGACTGGAAATCGAAGAGGACCCTCAATTGGCCCCCGCGGCCATGGGTAAACTGGACGCTTGCGTGCCGGTCACCGTCGAACCGGGGGTTCACCTCCCGGGACGGGGCGGTGTCCGGATCGATGACACGCTCGTCGTACGCCCCGAGGCGGACGGCGGACCCGAGCTACTCACCATCACGACCAAGGAGCTGCTCGCGCTCTAGCCTCGCGCTGTGCGTACGCTCCCGGGTCGTCCACGTCAGTCCAGTCCAGGAGATTCCGCAACCGTGGCTTCCACGAACGACCTCAAGAACGGCCTGGTGCTCAAGCTCGAAGGCGGCCAGCTCTGGTCCGTCGTCGAGTTCCAGCACGTCAAGCCCGGCAAGGGCCCGGCATTCGTGCGCACCAAGCTCAAGAACGTGCTCTCCGGCAAGGTCGTCGACAAGACGTTCAACGCCGGCGTCAAGGTCGAGACGGCCACTGTCGACAAGCGCGACATGCAGTTCTCCTACATGGACGGCGACTACTTCGTCTTCATGGACATGGAGACCTACGACCAGCTCATGGTCGACCGCAAGGCCGTCGGCGACGCCGCCAACTTCCTGATCGAGGGCTTCACCGCCACCGTCGCCCAGCACGAGGGCGAGGTGCTCTTCGTCGAGCTGCCGGCCGCCGTCGAGCTGACGGTCCAGGAGACCGAGCCGGGCGTCCAGGGCGACCGCTCCACCGGCGGCACCAAGCCCGCCACGCTGGAGACCGGCCACCAGATCCAGGTCCCGCTCTTCATCACCACCGGTGAGAAGATCAAGGTCGACACCCGTTCGAGTGACTACCTCGGCCGGGTGAACAGCTAACCGTGGCTGCCCGTAACACGGCCCGCAAGCGCGCCTTCCAGATCCTCTTCGAGGGCGACCAGCGTGGCGCCGACGTCCTGACCGTGCTCGCGGACTGGGTCACGCTCTCCCGGAGCGACACCCGGCAGCCGCCGGTCAGCGAGTACACGATGCAGCTCGTCGAGGGCTACGCGGAGCACGCGACGCGGATCGACGAGCTGCTCGCGCAGTACGCGGTCGGCTGGACGCTGGACCGGATGCCGGTGGTCGACCGCAACATCCTGCGGCTCGGTGCCTACGAGCTGATCTGGGTCGACGAGACCCCGGACGCGGTGGTGCTCGACGAGATGGTGCAGCTCGCCAAGGAATTCTCCACGGACGAGTCGCCGGCCTTCGTCAACGGCCTCCTGGGCCGCCTGAAGGAGCTCAAGCCGTCGCTGCGGCGCGCCTAGGGCCTCCGCAGCACCACAAAGCCGCCGGGGTGGCGGGAACCGGAGAAGGTTTCCCGCCACCCCGGCGGCACGTTTCTGCGTGAGAGCGCCGGTCAGGCGTCCTCGTGGGCGACCGCGCGGCGCGCGTCCGCGTCCAGGACGCCCCAGCCGATCAGCTGCTCGGTGAGGACCGAGGGCGACTGGTCGTAGATGACGGCGAGTGTCCGCAGGTCGTCCTGGCGGATGGAGAGCACCTTGCCGTTGTAGTCGCCGCGCTGGGACTGGATCGTCGCCGCGTAGCGCTGCAGGGGGCCGGCCTTCTCCACCGGGACCGTGGCCAGCCGCTCCAGGTCGAGGACGAGCTTCGGCGGCGGCTCGGCGGCCCCGCCAGGCGTGGTGCCCGGCAGCAGCTCCTGCACCGGAACCCCGTAGAAGTCCGCCAGCTCGGCGAGGCGCTGCACGGTGACGGCGCGGTCGCCGCGCTCGTACGAACCGACGACGACGGCCTTCCAGCGGCCCTGGGACTTCTCCTCGACACCGTGGAGGGACAGCCCCTGCTGGGTGCGGATGGCCCGGAGCTTGGCCCCGAGCTGTTTGGCGTATTCGCTGGACATATGGCTCCCGGACACTGTGTCGACGTGCGGCGCGGCCGCGCGGCTGGTGACTCACTGTGAGGTTACGCAGCGTGACTCTGCCCCGTCAAGCGGAATCGGTCGGCCCGACCCTTCCGCGTACGGACGACGGGTGGTGACGCCGTTCGGGTGGTGTCCGGCGGCCGAGGGGGTGACCGGACGGCGGGTCGGGCGGGGAACGGGCGGAAGCCGGGGGGCCGGGCGGGGGTCCGCCGGGCGACCTGGTAGCGTGGATGGCGCAAATCCGACGTCCTTTAAGGTCCGTCCCGTGAGGCGGAGAAGGAGGTCCGTTTCGTATGGACAGTTCAGACAAGCCGGTCACGTCAGACGAGCCGGCCGCACAGGCCGACGCGCACGCGTCCGAGGCCCGGCCCGTGCTCGAAGGACCCGACATCGCGCGGGTACTGACCCGTATCGCCCACGAGATCGTCGAACGCGCCAAGGGCGCCGACGACGTGGTGCTCCTCGGCATTCCGACCCGGGGCGTCTTCCTCGCCCGCCGGCTCGCCGCCAAGCTCGAACAGATCACCGGCCGTCCGGTCCCGGTCGGCTCCCTCGACATCACGATGTACCGCGACGACCTGCGCATGCAGCCCCCGCGTGCGCTGGCCCGCACCGAGATCCCCGGTGACGGAGTCGACGGCCGCCTCGTCGTCCTCGTCGACGACGTGCTCTTCTCCGGGCGCACCATCCGCGCCGCCCTGGACGCGCTCGGCGACATCGGCCGGCCGCGCGCCGTGCAGCTCGCCGTCCTCGTCGACCGCGGCCACCGCGAACTCCCGATCCGTGCCGACTACGTCGGCAAGAACCTCCCCACGTCGCTGCGGGAGACGGTCAAGGTCCAGCTCTCCGAGGAGGACGGCCGCGACACCGTGCTGCTCGGCGTGAAGCCGGCCGCCCCGGGCGCCCAGCCGTAGCTTCCGGCGTGCGACGCCGTCGTACGCCTGCCGCGAGCGAGCCCCGCCGGGCACGCGTGCGCCCGCGCGCGTGTCGCCCGCCACCGGAAGAACCGGACCCGGAAACCGCTCCCGGAACCGGACCGGAACAACCGCCGCCGGACCCCGCGTCCGCGAGGCGCCCCGCCTCCCGGACGCCGAGCCCCGGACCCCGGCCCCCTGCCCCGAACCGCCCTACGGAGCCTGAAAAAGATGCAGCGTCATCTCATCTCGGCCGCCGACCTCACCCGCGACGACGCCGTCCTGATCCTCGACACCGCCGAGGAGATGGCACGGGTCGCCGACCGGCCGATCAAGAAACTGCCCACCCTGCGCGGCCGTACCGTCGTCAACCTCTTCTTCGAGGACTCGACCCGCACCCGGATCTCCTTCGAGGCCGCCGAGAAGCGCCTGTCGGCGGACGTCATCAACTTCACCGCCAAGGGCTCCAGCGTGTCCAAGGGGGAGTCCCTGAAGGACACCGCGCAGACCCTGGAGGCGATGGGCGTGGACGCCGTCGTCATCCGGCACGGTGCCTCCGGCGCCCCCTACCGGCTGGCGAACTCCGGCTGGATCGACGCCGCCGTGATCAACGCGGGCGACGGCACCCACCAACACCCCACCCAGGCCCTCCTGGACGCCTTCACCATGCGCCGCCGCCTGGTCGGCCGGGACGCCGGGCTCGGCCAGGACCTGGCGGGCATGCGCGTCACGCTCGTCGGCGACGTGCTGCACAGCCGGGTGGCCCGCTCCAACGTCGACCTGCTGCACACGCTGGGCGCCGAAGTCACCCTGGTCGCCCCGCCCACCCTGCTGCCGGTCGGCGTGGAGAGCTGGCCCTGCGAGGTCGCCTACGACCTCGACGGCGTGCTCCCCAAGTCCGACGCGGTGATGATGCTCCGCGTCCAGCGCGAACGCATGAACGCCGCGTTCTTCCCGACCGAGCGCGAGTACTCCCGCCGCTACGGCCTCGACGCCGACCGCATGGCGCGGATGCCCGACCAGGCCATCGTGATGCACCCCGGCCCGATGGTCCGCGGCATGGAGATCACCGCCGAGGTCGCCGACTCGCCGCGCTGCACCGCCGTCGAGCAGGTCGCCAACGGCGTCTCGATCCGCATGGCCGTCCTGTACCTGCTGCTCGGCGGCAACGAACCTGCCGTCCCGCACGCCCGCACCACCGAGGAGAAGTGACCGGCATGAGCAAGACCCTGATCCGCGGTGCGAAGGTGCTCGGCGGCGCGCCGCAGGAAGTCCTGATCGACGGCGAAACGATCATGCAGATCGGCCCGGACCTCCCCGCCGCCGACACCGGGGGCGCGGAGATCGTCGAGGCCGACGGCAAGGTGCTGCTGCCGGGCCTGGTCGACCTGCACACCCATCTGCGCGAGCCCGGCCGCGAGGACTCCGAGACGGTGCTGACCGGTACCCGCGCGGCCGCCTCCGGCGGCTACACGGCCGTCTTCGCCATGGCCAACACCTTCCCGGTCGCCGACACCGCCGGCGTGGTCGAACAGGTGTACCGGCTCGGCCGGGAGCACGGTTACTGCGACGTCCAGCCCATCGGCGCCGTCACCGTCGGCCTGGACGGCAGGAAGCTCGCCGAGCTCGGCGCCATGCACGACTCGGCGGCCGGCGTCACCGTCTTCTCCGACGACGGCAAGTGCGTCCACGACGCCGTGATCATGCGCCGCGCCCTGGAGTACGTGAAAGCGTTCGGCGGCGTCGTCGCCCAGCACGCCCAGGAACCGCGGCTCACCGAGGGCGCCCAGATGAACGAGGGCGTCGTCTCCGCCGAGCTCGGCCTCGGCGGCTGGCCCGCCGTCGCCGAGGAGTCGATCATCGCCCGGGACGTGCTCCTCGCCGACCACGTCGGCTCCCGCGTCCACATCTGCCACCTGTCCACCGCGGGCAGCGTCGAGATCGTCCGCTGGGCGAAGTCGCGCGGCATCCGGGTCACCGCCGAGGTCACCCCGCACCACCTGCTCCTCACCGACGAACTGGTGCGCAGCTACAACCCGGTCTACAAGGTCAACCCGCCGCTGCGCACCGAGGCCGACGTGCGGGCGCTGCGCGAGGCACTGGCCGACGGCACCATCGACATCGTCGCCACCGACCACGCCCCGCACCCGCACGAGGACAAGGACTGCGAGTGGGCCGCCGCCGCCATGGGCATGGTCGGCCTGGAGACCGCGCTGTCAGTGGTCCAGGAGACGATGGTGGAGACCGGGCTGCTGGACTGGGCCGGGGTCGCCGCGCGCATGTCCGTCACGCCCGCCGAGATCGGACAGGCGCACGGCCACGGCCGGCCCGTCTCGGCAGGTGAGCCCGCCAACCTCACCCTGGTCGACACGGCATACCGTGGGCAGGTGGACCCCGCGGGCTTCGCCTCGCGCAGCCGCAACACCCCGTACGAGGGCCGCGCGCTGCCGGGCCGTGTCACCCACACCTGGCTCCGGGGCAGGGCCACGCTCGTCGACGGGAAGCTCACGTGACAACTCTGCAGCTGCTGGCCGCCGAACAGAAATCGGCGGAAGTGACCGACTGGGCCGCCCGCATCGGCTGGCTGATCGGCATCGCCCTTGTCGTCGCGCTCGTCTACTGGCTGATGCGCGAGGGCTGGAAATGGCGCGGCACCCTCCAGAACGACCTCCCGGAGCTCGCCACCGCGCCGGAGGACCCGGGCCCGGTCAGACTGACGATGAGCGGCCGCTACCACGGCTCCACCACCGCCGGGCAGTGGCTCGACCGCATCGTCGCGCGCGGCCTGGGCACCCGCAGCCGCGCCGAGCTCACCCTGACGGACGCCGGACTGGACGTCGTACGCCCCGGGGCGGCCGACTTCTTCGTCCCGGCCGCCGCGCTGCGCGGGGCCCGGCTCGACAAGGGCATCGCCGGCAAGGTCCTCTCCGAGGGCGGGCTGCTGGTCGTCACCTGGCAGCACGGCGACAAGGCGATCGACTCCGG